>NZ_JBYIRN010000019.1:0-146375 GCF_057708145.1 Micromonospora sp. bgisy143 | reverse complement strand
GCCCGCCGCAGGCCGACCAGTTCTTATGAAGCAGGCCCTGGGTCGGAAGACCTATAGGTACGTTCCGATCCGCTGGTTAGGGTGTAAACCCGGACAGCGGCTGAGAAGGAGCGTGCGCAGGTGCTGATCGCCGGTCGGTACCGGCTGCTCGACCTGGTGGGCCGCGGGGGTATGGGTCGGGTCTGGCGAGCCCACGACGAGATGCTGCACCGCGAGGTCGCCGTCAAGGAGGTCGTACCGCCGAGCTGGTTGGCCGACCACGAGCGGGCCGAGCTGCGCTCGCGCACCCTGCGCGAGGCGCGCACCGCGGCCCGGCTCAACCACCCCGCCGTGGTCCGGCTCTACGACGTCGTCCCGGTCGAGGGCAGTCCGTGGATCGTGATGGAGTACGTCCCGTCGCGCACCCTGCAGGATGTCCTCGACGCGGAGGGGCCGCTCGAGCCGGCCCGCGCCGCCCGGATCGGCCTGGCCCTGCTCGACGCCCTGGAGGCCGCGCACCAGGCCGGCGTGCTGCACCGCGACATCAAGCCGCAGAACGTGCTCGTCGCCCACGACGGGCGGGTGATGCTCACCGACTTCGGCCTGGCCACCTTCGACGGCGGGGACGGCGCGATGACCCGCCCCGGGATGGTGCTCGGCTCGCCGCAGTACGTCGCCCCGGAGCGCGCCGCCGAGGGGGTGTCCACGGTGGCCGCCGACCTGTGGTCGCTGGGTGCCACCCTGCACGCCGCCGTGGAGGGCCGTTCCCCGTACGCCCGCAGCAACGCGATGGCCACCCTCAGCGCGCTGGCCGCCGGCCCGCCGGACCCGGCGCCGCACGCCGGCCCGCTCGCGCCGGTGCTCGCCGGACTGCTGCGCCGCGATCCGCAGGACCGCCTCGGCCACGACGAGGCCCGCCGGCTGCTCACCGCCGCGGCGGAGCGGACCGACATCTCGTCCTCGACGGCCTCCACCGCCGGGGACGGTGCCGAGCCGACCCCGCCGCCCGGGCCCGACCCGATCGGCACCGGCGTCGAGTCGGCGGAAGACGCTCCTGAGGACGACCGCCCGACGGTCGACCCGGCTGTCCGGTACCCGGCGGACGCCGCCACCACCGCCACGGGGCGAACGGGCCGACGGCCGGTGGTGCGGCGGGCGGCGTTGGCCGCCACGGCGTTGCTCGTGGCGGCGGCCGCCGGGGTGGGCACCGCGCTGGCCGTCGCCGGTGACGACCCGACCGACACGGCCGGGTCGTCCAGCACCCCGACCGCCGAGCGGGTGGACGACGGCCGAGGGCAGGACGGCGGGTACGGCGACGACCGGGGCGGCCCGCCCCGTGGCGGTCCCGGGCGGCCCGGTCCACCGGGAGGCCGCGACCTGCCCCCACCACCGTTTCCCTGCGTCCGCCCGGACGTCGTCGGCGCACCGGTCACGGCCGGGTCACCCGGCGCGGGCGAGCGGTTCCGACCGCCACCGGGGTGGGTGTGGTACGCCGACACCACCGGCTTCCGGGTCTCCGTCCCGGCGACCTGGTACTACTCGCGCGACGGGGCGGTGGCCTGCTTCCAGGACCCGGCCACCGGCCGGGCGCTGAGCGTCGCCGAGGGCGGCGCGGCCGACCCGATCACCCGGCTGCGCTCGGCCCGGGACGAGGCCGCCCACGCCGGGGCACTGCCCGGCTACGACGAGATCCGGCTCGCCACCGGCGACGCGGACGCGGAGTGGGAGTGTCGGTGGGACGCCCCGAACGGCCCCCGGCTCCACGCCCGGCAACAGATCGTTGGCGGGTCACGCTGGATGGTGGGTTGGATCACCGACGACCGGGACTGGACCACCGCCGACCGGGACTGGGCCACGGTGCGAAAGAGTTTCCGACCACCCCGCTGACCTGCGCCGTATGGACCTGCTCCGCCCTCCGTCCGGCGTGGATCGAGGCTCCGCTCAGCGGATGAGAAAACCGGCGACGGTGGCTATCGTGTAACTCAGGGTGACCGAGGGGGAGCGACCGTGCAGCAGTTGCTGATCGCGGGTCGGTACCGGCTGCTCGACCTGGTCGGCACCGGCGGGATGGGCCGGGTGTGGCTGGCCCGCGACGAGATGCTGCACCGGGACGTGGCGGTGAAGGAGGTCGTGCCGCCGGCCTGGCTGGCCGAGTCCGAGCGCGCGGAGCTACGACTGCGGACGCTCCGCGAGGCGCGTACGGCCGCGCGGCTCAACCACCCCAACGTCGTCCGGCTGTACGACGTGGTGCACGACGGGGAGAACCCGTGGATCGTGATGGAGTACGTGGCCTCCCGGTCGGTGCAGCAGATCATCAACGCCGAGGGTCCGCTCAGTCCCACGCGTACCGCCCAGATCGGACTCGCGGTGCTCGCCGCGCTGCGGGCCGCGCACACCGCCGGCGTCCTGCACCGGGACGTGAAGCCGCACAACGTGCTGGTCGCCGACGACGGGCGGGTGGTGCTCACCGACTTCGGCCTGGCCACCTTCGACGGTGGCGACGGTGCGATGACCGGACCGGGCCTGGTGCTCGGCTCCCCACAGTTCGTCGCCCCGGAGCGGGCGCGCGACGGGGTGTCGGATCCCCGTACGGACCTGTGGTCGCTGGGCGCGACGCTCTACGCCACGGTGGAGGGGCAGTCCCCGTACGCCCGGTCCAGCGCGATGGCGACGCTCAGCGCGCTGGCCACCGAGCCGCCGGACCCGATGCGTCGGGCCGGCCCCCTGCGTCCGGTGATCACCGGCCTGTTGCAGCGCGATCCCTGGCGTCGGTTGACCGCCGCCGAGGCCGAGCCGCTGCTGCGGGACGCGGCGGCGGCCGACCACGATCAGCCCTCGCCGGTCCGGTCCACGGCGGTGGCGGCGGTCCGCAGCGCGGCCCGGGCCGCCACCACCGCCCGGGTCGGCGCGGACCGCCCCGCCCACGACGCGGCGACGCCGGTGGACCGCAAAGCGGGGCGACGCGGACGGCTGATCGCCTGGGGTGGCGCGGCGGCCGCCGTGGCCCTGCTCGTCGCCGGCGGCGTCACCGCCGCGCTGCAGCACCGCCCGGACGAGCCCACGCCGCCGTCCGGCTCCGGCGGCGGCGCGACCGCCGGCCGACCGGCCGCGTTCGCGTGCGCCACACCCCCGCCACCGACGGCCACGCCGGTGCCCTCGATGTCACCACCGAAGGACGCGCGGTACGGGCTGCGGGACGGGTGGACCTGGCACGACGACCCGACCGGCTTCCGCATCGCCGCGCCGGTGGGCTGGGCACGCTGGACCGAAGGGGCGGTCACCTGTTTCCGGGAGCCCAGTGGGGCGCGGGTGCTCAGCGTCGAGGCGGGACCGGCCTGGACCGACCCGCTGGCACACCTGAGGGCCGAGGAGAAGCGGCTCGTCGACGCCGAGGCGCTACCCGGCTACCGCAAGGTCGACATCTCCACGCTTGACGTCTTCGACGGCGGGGCGCTCTGGGAGTGCAGTTGGGAGAACGCCGCCGGCGAGCGGGTGCACAGCATCCGACTGCTGGCCAACACCTCAGCCGCACGCGCCTACACCGTCTCGTGGTTGACAAAAGAGTTCGACTGGCAGGTCAACGCGGCATACTTCGTGATGATTCGGCAGAGCTTCACGCCCACCCTCTGACACTGTCCGCTGTGGACGATCAAACTGACGCCCCTGCGACACCGGCGCTGGCTACAGTGGCGTAGTTTTGGCGCTCAAGATCCCTGGGGAGGGTGAGCCGAAGATGATGGGACCGTCGCACGCGCTGTCCGGCGCGGCGGTATGGCTGGCCGGGTCCTGGGCGCTGGACCAGTTCGCCGACTACCACCAGTCGCCGCTGGCGCTGGCGGTGGGCACCGCGGTGTGCGCGGGCGGGGCGCTCTTTCCGGACCTCGACCTGTCCGGCAAGGTGACCCGCAACCAGGGCGGCGCCACGGTCGCCCGTACGTTCGGGGTCTTCTCGCTCTTCATCGCCGAGGTGATGGAGAAGATCTCACTCGGCGTCTACTACGCGACGAAGCTCAGCAAGGATCCGCGTCGCAACAACGGGCACCGTACGCTCACCCACACGCTCCCGTTCACGCTGCTCGTCGGCTGGGGCACCACCGCGCTCTGCGCCGCGTACGGCAAGTGGGCGGTGATCACGATCCTGTTCTTCATGTTCGGCCTGGCCCTGCGCGGACTCTTCGACGAGTGGGCCGAACGGGCCGGCTGGGTGATCGTGACGCTCGCCTCCGCCGGGGCCGCCTGGTTCACCTTCGCCAACCTGCCCGGCGGGCGGGGGTATCCGCTGATCGGTACGGCCGTCGGGGTGGGCTGCTTCGTGCACATCCTCGGCGACATGATCACCAAAGCCGGGGTGCCGATCCTCTGGCCGATCCCGATCCGCCGCCGCATGTGGACGATGATCGGCCTCCCGAACAACATCGCGCTGCGAACCGGCAGCAAGGCCGAGGTCGTCGTGCTGCGCGCCGTACTGACCGTGGTCGCGGCCCTCGCCACCGCCGGCCTGATCGCCCCCTCAGTCCTACAACGCTTCAACATCAACGTCTAACCCCGCCCCGCCGGCCGCGCCCCGCGCCCCGCGCCCCGACGCCGCACGCCCCGCCCCCGCGCGCCCGCCCCCACGCCGCGCCGATCTTGCACTTTCGGTTGCCGACCCGTCCCGTTTCGCGCCCTATGTCGCCACCGAAAGTGCAAGATCGACGGGGTGAGGGGCGTCGCCGACGTCAAGATCGCGCTCGATCCTGGATCTAGTGGCCTCCCGGTCGCGCCGACACCACTAGATCCTGGATCGAGCGCGATCTTGCCGGGCTGGCCCGGTGAGGAGCAGGGAGGACCCAGCCGCTCGCGCCGATCTTGCACTTTCGGTTGACGAAGTGTTGAGGTTTGCGTGCTTTGTCGGCACAGAAAGTGCAAGATCGACGCCCCTCGCCCCTCCCCCCGCGCCCCGCGCCCCGCGCCCCGCGCCCCGCGCCCCGCGCCCCGCGCCCCGCGCCCCGCGCCCCGCGCCCCGCGCCCCGCGCCCCGCGCCAAGATCCTCACAACATCACCGATGTTGCTGCATCAGACGCGCCGGAAACAGCAACATCGCCGAACCTGCTGCTTCCCGGGCTCGCGCTGGCGACGATGCGGGCCGCCCGGACTTCTTTTCGACATCGGCTATTGACGGTGCCGTAACACGTGCCCTAGCGTCTGTCGAAACGTTTAGTCGAAACGCTTCGACGATCATTCGCAAGCGGTTCCACCGCAGGCCGGAGGAGGTGCGTGGTGGCCACGATGCACGACGTCGCCCGCCTCGCGCAGGTCTCCGTCAGCACCGTGTCGTACGTGCTCACCGGCACCCGGCCGATCTCCCAGGCCACCCGCGCCAAGGTGCTCGCGGCGATGGCCGAGCTGGACTACCAGCCCAACGCGATGGCCCGGGGGCTGGCCAGTCGGCGTAGCCGCATCCTGGGTCTGTTGATGCCGATGGACGAGCGCGGTCTGGGGGCGACCGAGACCGCGTTCGTCACCGGCGCCGCCGCCGCGGCCAGCGCGGTCGGCTATCACCTCGTGCTCTCGCCGGTCGGCGGGGGCGACCTCGACGACCTGCGCCGGCTGGCCACCCAGCGGATGCTCGACGGCGTGGTGCTGATGGAGGTGCAGCTCGCCGACGAGCGGGTCACCGTGCTCCAGGAGGCGGGCGTGCCGTTGGTGCTGATCGGGCGCACCGGCGACGCCGCCGGGCTCTCCTTCGTCGACATCGACTTCGAGCAGACCGTGCGGGAGGCGGTCGCGCACCTGGTCGGCCTGGGGCACCGCCGGATCGTCTACGTCAACCACTCGGCCGCGACGCTGGCCAGCGGCTACGGGCCCGCGTTGCGTACCCGGGATGCCTTCGTCACGGCCATGACCGGCCACGGCCTGGAGCCGATCATGATCCCGGCCGAGGACAGCGCCGCCGGCGGGCGGGCGGCCCTGGCCGCCGCGCTCGCCCGGGCCCCGGAGCTGACCGCCGTGCTGGCGATGAACGAGACGGCGCTCTTCGGCATCCTCGGCGAGCTGGCCGGGCGAGGGCTGTCGGTGCCCGACGACGTCTCGGTGGTCTCGATGGTCACCTCGCCGCAGGTCGCCGAGTTGGCCACGCCGGCGCTGACCGCGATGACCTCGCCCGGATCGGCCCTGGGACGGATCGCGATCGAGGCGCTGGTACGCCACCTGGACGGCCCCGGCGACGAGCGCCACCAACAACTGCTGCCGTGCGTGCTGGAGATCCGGGGTTCGACCGCCGCGCCACGACCAGACCGGCCCCATGGGGGCTGACCAGTAAAAACGGCCCGCCGCCGCGCGGCAACGCGACGACGGGCCCAGTGAGATACCGGGCTCGATACTCAACGAGGAGGATAGCAATGCAGCGATTCCGCCGGATCGTCGCGGCGATCGCCCTGGCGGCGACCGCGACGACCACCGTGGCCGCCTGCGGCGGCGGTGACAGCGAGGACGACAGCGGGGCCAAGACCCTCAAGCTCTGGCACTACGAGAGCGAGAACAGCGCGATGGGGGTCGGCTGGAACAAGGCGATCGAGATCTTCAAGGCCGAACACCCGGGCGTCGAGGTGCGTTTCGAGCGTAAGGCGTTCGAGCAGATCCAGCAGAACGCCGGCATGATCATCAACTCGTCCGAGGGCCCGGACATCATGGAGTACAACAAGGGCAACGCGACAGCCGGCCTGCTGTCGTCGCAGGGCCTGCTGACCGACCTGAGCGCCGAGGCGGACAAGCGCGGCTGGGCCGGCAAGCTCAGCCCCAGCCTGCAGACCACCGCCCGGTACAGCGACAAGGGCGTGATGGGGTCGGGCAACTGGTTCGGCGTACCCAACTACGGCGAGTACGTCACGGTCTACTACAACAAGGACCTGTTCGATCGCAACGGCGTCAAGGTGCCGACCACGCTGGCCGAGATGACCGCCGCGATGGACACCTTCGTCAGCAAGAAGATCACCCCGCTGGGTATGGCCGGCGCGGAGTACCCGGCCGGGCAGCTCTTCTACCAGTTGGCGCTCGCCAAGGCCGACCGGCAGTTCGTCGACAACTACCAGCTCTACAAGAACCCGGTCGACTTCAAGGCCGACCCGCTAAAGTACGGCGCGGAGACGTTCGCCGAGTGGGTGCGCAAGGGCTACGTCGCCAAGAACTCGGCGAGTCTCAAGGCCGAGGACATGGGCACCGCGTTCATCGCCGGCAAGACCCCCATGATCGTCTCGGGTAGCTGGTGGTACGGCCGGTTCAAGACCGAGATGAAGGCCAACTGGGACACGTTCCTCTTCCCCGGCAACACCCTCAACGCCGGGTCGTCGGGCAACATCTGGGTGGTCCCGTCGAACAGCAAGGCCAAGAGCCTGGCGTACGACTTCATCGACATCACCCTGCGCCCGGAGATCCAGGACCTGATCGGCAACAACGGTGGCGTTCCGATCGCGGCCGACGCCTCGAAGATCAGCGATCCGAAGGACCGCAAGCTGATCGAGGACTTCAACACGGTCAGCAAGCAGGACGGTCTGGCCTTCTACCCGGACTGGCCGGTGCCCGGCTACTACGACGTGCTGGTCGGCGGCTTCCAGGGCCTGATCAACGGCTCGAAGACCCCGGACCAGGTGCTGGACACGATCGCCAAGCCGTACGCCGATGGCGTCAAGGAGATCACCGGCAAGTGACACGGCGAGCGGCGGGCGCGACCGGCACGACCGGAGCGCCCGTCCGCACCGCCGGGAAGGATCTCCCATGGCACTCTCCGAGACCGTCGCCGGCACACCGTCGACGGCGACGCCCACCCCGCCGACACCCCGCCGCCGACCTCGCGGCCGGAACGCGGCGTACTGGCTCTACCTGCTCCCCGGGGCGGTGCTCTTCCTCCTGGTGATCGGCGCGCCGCTGGTCGGCACCGGCTACCTGTCGCTGACGAAGTGGTCCGGGATCGGCGACCCCACCTTCATCGGGTTCGACAACTACCAGCGGCTGCTGGACGACGACGTGTTCTGGGCGTCGTTCCGCAACACGGTGGCGATGATCGTCGCGATGGTGATCGTGCCCACCCTGCTCGGGCTGCTGCTCGCCTCGGTGCTCTTCGACGTGATCGGCCGCCGCTTCCAGCCGCGTACCGCCGCCGGCCTGCGGGCCGCCTTCTACCTCCCGCAGGTGCTGCCCGTGGTGGTCGCGGGCATCGTGTGGGGTTGGATCCTGCGCCCCGACGGCGCGTTCAACAGCCTGCTCGACGCGGTCGGCCTCGGCGCGCTGCGCCACGACTGGCTGGGCGACCCGGACACCGCCCTGCCGGCCGTGATGGCGGTGATGATCTGGGTGCAGATCGGTTACCCGGTGGTCGTGTTCATGGCCGCGTTGCAGCGGGTCGACCCGGAACTGTACGAGGCGGCCGAGGTCGACGGCGCGAACTGGCTGCACCGGTTCCGGGCGATCACCCTGCCGCAGATCCGGCCGGAGACCTTCGTGGTCGCCCTGACCTGCACCATCGCGGCGTTGAAGGTGTTCGGGCCGATCTTCGCGCTGACCCGGGGCGGCCCGGAGAACGCCACGAACGTGCCGTCCTACTTCGCGTACTACACCTTCTTCAAGAAGCTCCAGGTCGGCTACGGCTCGGCGATCTCCACGGTGCTCACGCTGATCATCGTCGTGGTCGCCGGGCTCCTCATCTGGTGGCAGGCGCGCACAGAGCGCCGGGACCGGGGGTTCTGACATGGCCGTGACGCTCACTGGAGCCCCCACGCCGGTCCGCCGGCACGTCCGCGACCGGCACCACCGCGGCGCCGGCCGCTGGGTGGTGCTCGCCCTGGTCACCGCCGGCGCGCTCGTCATGCTGGTGCCGTTCGCGTTCATGCTGCTCAACGCCTTCAAGTCGCCCGGTGACTATTCGTCGGCCGGCCCGCTGAGCTGGCCGAGCGAGTTCTACACCAAGGGCCTGCGGACGTACTGGAACGAGGTGAACTTCCCGCTCAAGCTCTGGAACTCGGCGCTCATCGCCGGTTCCGTGGCGGTGCTCGGCGTCCTCGTGTCGCTGCTCAACGCGTACGCCCTGGGCATCGGGCGGGTCCGTGGCCGACTCTGGATCGTCGGGCTGTTCCTGCTGGCCAACATGCTGCCGCAGGAGGCGTTGATCTACCCGCTGTACTACGTGGCGAAGGAGGTCGGCCTCTACAACACCCGGCTCGCGGTGATCATCATCTTCACCGTGATCCAGAGCGCCTTCGGCACGTACCTGCTGGCCTCGGTCCTGGGCACCTTCCCGCGCTCGCTGCTGGAGGCCGCCGCGCTGGACGGCGCGGGCAAGTGGACGGTGCTGTGGCGGGTGGTCTTCCCCAACCTGCGGCCCACCCTGGCCGTACTCCTGATCTTCTTCTTCATCTGGACCTGGAACGAGTTCCTCATCCCGCTGGTCATGCTGATCGACAACCAGACGCAGACCATCCCGGTCGCGCTCGCGTCGTTGCAGGGCGACCGGCTGATGGACGCCCCGACGACGAACGCCGGCGCGCTGATCAGCCTCGTGCCGGCCATCCTCTTCTTCCTCATCTTCCAGCGCACTCTGGCGCGCGGCATCACGGCAGGAGCCGAGAAGTGAAGTTCACCGACGGGTACTGGCAACTGCGCCCGGGGGTCAGCGTGCTGCGCCCCGGCGCGGTGGAATCGGTCGAGCCGGACGAGAGCGGCTTCACCGTCTTCGCGCCGGCCGGTCAGATCACCGGTCGGGGCGACACCCTGAACCGGCCCGTCGTCACCGTCCGGTTCTTCTCCCCCGCGCCCGGCGTCGTCGGGGTGACCATCGGTCACCACAGCGGTGGGCTCCCCCGCGAGCCGCGCTTCGCGCTGACCACCGACGACCGGCACCCGGTCACCGTCGACATCACCGGCATCACCGCGTCGCTGACCACCGGCGAACTCACCGCCCGGGTCGCGCTCGTCGACGGTTGGCGGGTCGAGTTCCGGCACGGCGACCGGGTGCTCACCGCGTCCACCGGGCGCAGCGTCGGCATTGTCACCGACGGCCAGGGCCGTCGGCACGTGCACGAGCGGCTCGCCCTCGGCGTCGGCGAGACGGTGTACGGGCTGGGCGAGCGCTTCGGCCCGTTCGTCAAGAACGGCCAGACCGTCGACATCTGGAACGCCGACGGTGGCACGGCCAGCGAGCAGGCGTACAAGAACGTGCCGTTCTACCTGAGCAGCGCCGGCTACGGCGTCTTCGTGGACCACCCGGAGCACGTGTCGTTCGAGGTCGGCTCCGAGGTCGTGGCGCAGAACCAGTTCAGTGTCGAGGGCCAGTCGCTCACCTACTACGTCATCGACGGGCCCACCCCCAAGGACGTGCTGCGCCGGTACACGGCGCTGACCGGCCGCCCGGCCCGGGTGCCCGCCTGGTCGTACGGGCTGTGGCTGTCCACGTCGTTCACCACCTCGTACGACGAGAAGACGGTGACCGAGTTCGTCGACGGGATGGCCGAGCGGAACCTCCCGCTGTCGGTGTTCCACTTCGACTGCTTCTGGATGCGCCAGTTCCACTGGGTCGACTTCGTCTGGGACCCGGCGACCTTCCCCGACCCGGAGGGCATGCTGCGCCGGCTGCACGAGCGCGACCTGAAGGTGTGCGTCTGGATCAACCCGTACATCGCGCAGCGCTCGTACCTCTTCGAGGAGGGCCGCGCGGCCGGCTACCTGGTCCGCAACCCGGACGGCTCGGTCTGGCAGTGGGACAAGTGGCAGGCCGGGATGGCGCTTGTCGACTTCACCAACCCGGACGCGGTCGCCTGGTTCACCGGAAAGCTCAAGGTCCTGCTGGACATGGGCGTCGACTGCTTCAAGACCGACTTCGGTGAGCGCATCCCCACCGACGTGGTGTGGCACGACGGTTCCGACCCGCAGCGGATGCACAACTACTACTCCTACCTCTACAACAAGGCCGTCTTCGAGTTGCTGGAGACCGAGCGCGGCGAGGGCGAGGCGGTGGTGTTCGCCCGCTCCGCCACCACGGGCGGGCAGCAGTTCCCGGTGCACTGGGGCGGCGACTGCGAGGCGACGTTCGTCGCGATGGCGGAGTCGCTGCGCGGCGGGCTGTCCCTGGCGGCGTCCGGTTTCGGCTACTGGAGCCACGACATCGGCGGCTTCGAGGGCACCCCCGACCCGGCGGTGTTCAAGCGGTGGATCGCCTTCGGTCTGCTCTCGTCGCACTCCCGGCTGCACGGCTCCGGCTCGTACCGGGTCCCGTGGGCGTACGACGAGGAGGCGGTCGACGTGCTGCGGCGCTTCACCCGGCTCAAGCTCAGCCTGATGCCGTACCTGGCGGCCGCCGCACAGGAGGCGCACGCCGAGGGGGTACCCATGATGCGCCCGATGATCGTGGAGTTCCCGGACGACCCGGCCGCGGCGTACCTGGACCGGCAGTACATGCTCGGCTCCGACGTGCTGGTCGCGCCGGTGCTCAGTGCCGACGGTCAGGTCACCTTCTACGTCCCGGCCGGCACGTGGACGCACCTGCTGACCGGCGCCCAGCTCACCGGCCCCGCTTGGGTGACCGAGAAGCACGAGTTCGACAGCCTGCCGGTGCTCGTCCGGCCCGGCGCGGTCATCCCGTTCGGTGCCCGCTCCGACCGGCCCGACTACGCCTGGGCGGACGATGTCCGGCTGTGCCTCTACGCCCCGGCCGAGGGACAGCGGCGGCGGGTACGGATTCCGTCGCCCGGCGCGGGGCCCGGCGCGGAGTTCGAGGTAAGTTTCCGCGACGGCGTGGCCAGCGCGGAGCTGGTGGCGGGTGAATCGTCGGCGTACCACTGCGTGGTGGCCGGGACGGAGGTGGCGGGACAGTGACGGCAGATGCCTTCCCGGAGAGTTTCCTGTGGGGTTCGGCCACGGCGGCCTACCAGATCGAGGGCGCGGCAGCCGAGGACGGCCGGGGACCGTCCATCTGGGACACCTACAGCCACACCCCGGGACGGACGCTGAACGGCGACACCGGTGACGTGGCCGCCGACCACTACCACCGCTGGGCGCAGGACCTCGACCACGTCGCCGAGCTGGGCCTGGGCGCGTACCGCTTCTCGATCTCCTGGCCCCGGGTGCAGCCGGGCGGCGCCGGCCGGTTCAACCAGGCCGGGCTGGACTTCTACTCCCGGCTGGTCGACGGTCTGCTGGAGCGCGGCATCCGCCCGGTCGCCACGATGTACCACTGGGACCTGCCGCAGGAGCTGGAGGACGCCGGTGGGTGGCCGGTGCGGGACACGGCGCTGCGCTTCGAGGAGTACGCCGCGGGGATCGTCGCCGCGCTCGGCGACCGGGTGCACACCTGGACGACGCTGAACGAGCCGTGGTGTTCGGCGTACCTCGGCTACGGCTCCGGCGTCCACGCGCCGGGACGGACCGAGCCGGCGGCGGCGCTGGCGGCCGTACACCACCTCAACCTCGCGCACGGGCTGGCCGGTCGCGTGGTCCGCGAGACCGCGCCGACCGCCGAGCTGTCGGTGACGCTGAACCTGCACGTCATCCGCCCGGCCTCGGACGCGGCGGCGGACGTCGACGCGGCCCGCCGCATCGACGCGCTGGCCAACCGGGCGTTCCTCGGGCCGATGCTGAACGGGGCGTACCCGGCCGACCTGCTGGCCGACACGGCCGGCGTCACGGACTGGTCGTTCGTGCGGCACGGCGACGAGAAGCTGGCCGCCGTGCCGCTGGACGTGCTGGGCGTCAACTACTACTCCAGCACCCTGGTCCGCGCCTGGGACGGGCACTCGGCCCGCTCGGACGCCGACGGTCACGGCGCGTCGGCGCACTCGCCGTGGGTGGGTGCCGAGGACGTCGACTTCCTGCCGCAGCCCGGCCCGTACACGGCGATGGGGTGGAACATCGACCCGCCGGCCCTGACGGAGCTGCTGCTGCGGCTGGGGCGGGAACACCCGGGCCAGCCCATGATGATCACCGAGAACGGCGCGGCGTTCGACGACGTGGTGTCGGCCGACGGCCGGATCCACGACGACCTGCGGATCGACTACCTGCGTCGGCATATCGCGGCGGTCGCGGACGCCCGCGCGCAGGGCGTGGACGTGCGCGGCTACTTCGTCTGGTCGTTGCTGGACAACTTCGAGTGGGGTTACGGCTACGACCGTCGTTTCGGGATCATCCGGGTCGACTACGACACCCAGGAGCGCACCTGGAAGGACAGCGCGCACTGGTACCGACGCCTCGCCACGACCGGTCGCCTGGACTGACACCAGCCAGGTGTCACTATCCGTGGGTACGCCGTCATGGTGCCGCGGGGATCGCGGCGGCAGACTCGACGCATGGTCGAGCCCGTCACCGTCGTCGCCTTTCCGGGCGTGCAGTCGCTCGACGTCACCGGCCCGTGGGAGGTCCTGGCAGGAGCGAACCGGTACCGGACGACGCGCGACGAGCCGCCCGCCTACCGGCTGCGGCTCGCGGGCGCGACGGCGCAGGTGGTCTCCGAGAGCGGCCTCGCGCTGACGGTCGACGCGCTCGGTGAGCCGGTCAGCGGGGGCACCCTCGTCGTGCCGGGCGGCCGGAGCGCGGCGGCCGAGGACGAGCACGACGACCTCGTCGCCTGGCTGCGCCAGTGCCGGCCCACGCGGTTGCTCTCGGTGTGCTCCGGGGCGTTCCTCTGCGCACGGGCCGGGTTGCTCCGGGGTCACCGGGTGGTGACCCACTGGTCCCTGTCCCGGGAACTGGGCCGGCGATTCACCGACCTCACCGTCGACCATGACGCCCTGTACGTGCACGACCGCGAGGTGTGGACGTCGGGTGGGGTCACCGCCGGAATCGACCTGGCACTGGCCGTCGTGGCGGCCGACCACGGCACGCGGGTCGCCCAGGAGATCGCCCGCTGGCTTGTGATGTTCCTGCACCGCCCCGGAGCGCAGGCCCAGTTCTCCGGACCGGTCTGGCGGGAACGCGCCACCGAGCGGCGGGTGGCGGCCGCGCAGCGTGCGATCGACGCGGATCCGGCGGCGGCGCACCGCGTCGACGACCTCGCCGCGCAGCTCGCCATGTCGCCCCGGCACTTCCAGCGCCTCTTCGTCCGGGAGACGGGGCTGACGGTCGGGCGCTACCTCACCGAGCTCCGCCTGGAGACCGCCAAACGCCTGCTGGTGCAATCCGACCTCGGTCTGGGCGCGGTGGCGGCCCGGGCGGGCTTCGGGTCGGCCGAGTCGCTCCGCCGGGTGTTCGGCGAACGGCTGGGCACGACCCCGGGCGAGTACCGCACCCGTTTCTCGATCAACTGACCGCAGGCAACGACTCCGAAGGGAACCGCCGGTGAGCCACGTCGTCATCCCGCTCTACGACCGATTCACCGCCCTGGACGTCATCGGCGTCTACCAGCCCCTGGCCCTCACACCGGGCATCGACGTGGTCCTGGTCGCCGAACGCGCCGGTCCGGTCCGGGACGACTGCCGGATGGCCGCACTCGTCGCCGAGGCCACGCTCGACGAGGTGACGGCGGCCGATGTCGTCGTCGTGCCGGGAGGTCCCGGCACCGCGCAGGCCCTGCGCGGGCCGCTGCCGAGCTGGATCCGGCGGATCCATCCCACGACGACCTTCACCACCTCGGTGTGTTCGGGTTCGATCCTGTTGGGGGCCGCCGGGCTGCTCGACGGGCGGCGGGGCACCAGCCACTACCTCGCCGCGCAGGAGCTGACGCGGTTCGGCGCCACGCCCACGGACCAACGGGTCGTCGAACAACTGGACGCCCGTGTCATCACGGCCGCCGGCGTGTCGAGCGGCATCGACATGGGGCTGCGGCTCGTCGAACTGCTCACCGATCGGACGACCGCGGAGGCCGTCCAGCTCTGGATGGAGTACGACCCGCAGCCACCGTTCGACAGCGGCCATCCCGCCCGCGCCACCCCGGAGGTGCGCGCCCGGGTGTCGGCGTACGACAGCGCCGCCCGGGCGGCCCGGTGACCCGGGCGGACCTGCCCGCCCGCTACACGCCCACGCGCTGGGGTGGAACGGTGAGGCCGTAGAGCTCCATCAACTCCGGGGTGTCCACCCGGCTGCCGTCGGCCACCGAGTCGCAGGCGATGTCGACGATCTGGTCCTTGTGCGCCAGCAGGTACGGCCGCGCGCCCACGTCGGCGCTGGCCAGGGTGGCGATGCCGGACCAGTGCCGGCGGCCGAACAGCATCGGGTAGCCGCGCAACCCGTCGTAGGTGGCGCAGACCAGCACGTCCGGGTACGGCAGCGCGGTGACCCGGCGTACGGCCGCAGCGGTCAGTCCCGGCATGTCGACCGGTACCACCACCACCGCCTCGATGCCCGCGTCGTCCATGGCGGCCAGGCCGGCGCGGATGGACGAGCCGACTCCGGTGCCCCACGCCTTGTTGACCACCACGGTGGCCCTGTCCAGGTCGGCGGTCTCCCGGACCTGGTCGGCGGCGGCGCCCAGCACGACCACGATCTGCTCGCAGCCCGCCTCGGTCATCGTGTCGATCATCTGGTTGACCAGTGGCTTCCCCCCCTGGTGCAGCAGCGCCTCGGGACCGCCGATACGGCGTCCGCCGCCGGCGGCGATGATCATTCCTGCGATCCGGTTCAGCTGGGCCCCCTCAAGCACGGGACCGACCGTGACCGGTCGGCCCCTCCTACGGACACTGCAACGAGGAGGGCCGCGAACGGGTGGCGGGGCGAAAAGGGAAAATAGTGCAACCGTTACACATCGCACAGCTGCGTTGGTGAATCGATTGATCATTGGGCGCTCTGGGGTAGCGGAGGTGTTCGGGTCGTCCTTTGCTCTGCTTCAACCGGCGCAACACGGAGGGCCCGGAAGTGTTGCGTGGGTTGAAGCAGAGCAAAGGGGGCGGTGCGTGGGTGTGGCCCTCGTCCGACACCCGGTGCGGGCACAACGGCAGGGCGGTGGCCGCCGGTCAGGCCGCGTCCGCGTAACAGTTGACGATGGACAGATCCAGCGGGAAGCGCACCGGGGTGTCGCCGAACAGCAGCGCGGTGGCCCGCTCGCCCGCCCGGCGCACCGCCGTCGCCACCGTCTCGGCCTGCGCGGCGGGGCAGTGCACCATCACCTCGTCGTGTTGGAAGAACACCAGCTCGGCGTCGGTGCCGGCCAGCTCGGCGCGCAGCGTGGCCAGCAGCGTCGCGGCCCACTCGGCGGCGGTGGCCTGGATGACGAAGTTGCGGGTGAACCGCCCCCGGGACCGGGCGGCACGCGCCCGCGGGCTCTGCCGGTCGGCGGCGGCGTCCGGGTCGACCGGTCCCTCGTCCGGGTCGGCAAACCCGACCGAGCCCGGTGGACACGTCCGCCCCAACCAGGACCGCACCAGGCCACCCGCCTCGCCGGTACGCGCCGCCGCCTCGACGTAGCCGAACGCCGTCGGGTAGCTGTGCCTGAGCACCGCCAGCGCGGGCACCGCCGCCCCGCCGGTCTGCCCGTACATGGCGCCCAGCAACGCCACCTTGGCCCGGGGACGGTCGCCGCCGAACGACTCGCGGGCCAACGCGGCGTACAGGTCGCCGGCGCCACCCGCCGCCGCCAACCGCGCGTCCCCGGAGACCGCGGCCAGGACGCGGGGTTCCAACTGGCCGGCGTCGGCGACCACCAGCCGCCAGCCCGGGTCGGCCACCACCGCCCGCCGGATCACCTTGGGGATCTGCAACGCGCCGCCGCCACGGGTCGCCCAGCGGCCGGAGACCACCCCACCGGGCACGTACTCCGGCTGGAACCGTCCGTCGCGCACCCACTGCTCACGCCAGGACCAGCCGTGCGCCGTCCAGATCCGGTACAGCTCCTTGTATTCGAGCACCAACGGCACCGCCGGATGGTCGACCCCGCGCAACACCCAGGCCCGGGTGTTCGGCAGGTCCACGCCGGCCCGGGCGAACGCCTTGAGCAACTCGGCCGGGGAGTCGGCGTGCAGCCGGCGGACGCCGAAAGCGTCGGCGATCCGGGCCGCCAGGTCGGCCAACCGGCGTGGCGGCCCGCCGACCGGGGACGGCTCACCCAGCAGCTCGGCGAGGATCTGGTCATGCACGTCGGCGCGCCAGGGCAGCCCGGCGGCGCCCATCTCGGCCGCGATCAGGGCGCCAGCCGACTCGGCGGCCACCAGCAACCGGAACCGGCCGGGGTGCTCAGTCCTGGCGACCCGGGCGAGCTGGTCGGCGTACACCTGGGTCAGTGCTTCGATGCCCGGGCCCGACGGGCCGGGCAGCGTGTCGAAGAGCGCGCCCTGGCCGTGGCCGGGTGGCGCGGCGGCACGCGGCGGCGGGTCGGCCGGCACCGGGCCGCCGGTCAGGCGGGCCCAGGCGGCGGCCAGCGCGCGGGGCTCCCCCCACCGGCCGGCGTGCCCGAGCAGCAACGCCTCGGTCAACTCCACGTCGTGGCACCGCTCGACCCGCACCCCGGACCGCAGCAACGCCGGGTAGATCGTGGCCGCGGTCGCCCAGACCCAGCGCGGACGCTCGGCCGCCTCCCGGGCGGCGACCGCTGCAGCGAGGTCGGTGACGGTCTCGGTCGGGCCGGTGGGGCGGCCGGCGGCGTCGAGCGGGCGTAGCTCTCCCCCACCCTGTTCATCCGCCACCACCGCCACCAGCACGAATGTGATTCTGCCTGCCCCCTCCGACAGGAAAACGGGTCGGTGGGTCGACCCGGCGCTCGGTAGCGTGGTCAGGTGCCCGTCCAGATCCCGCACCCCGTTCCCGGCACCCCCGACACCCGTGGTCCGATGCGGTATCTGTGGTGGCTGGTCCGTCGCCAGCCCGGGCGGGTGCTGCGCGGCAGCCTGATCGGCACGGCCTGGATGGTCGGGCTGTCGGTCCGCCCCTACCTGATCGCCCGCGCCGTCGACGACGGGCTGCGCGAACGCGACACCCGCGCCCTGGTCCTGTGGGTCGCGGCGATCGTGGTGGCCGGGGTGGTGCTGTCGTACCTGGGCATCATGCGACACCGCACGATGACCTTCATCCGGGAGGACGCCAAGGCCCGCTCCGCCGAGGTGCTGCTACGTCACCTGTCCCGGGTCGGCGCGGCGCTGCCGCGCAGCTCCGCCGCCGGTGAGGTGGCCACCGTCGGGGGGTCCGACATCGAGTGGTCGGCGCAGGTGTTGACGCTGACCGGTCCCGGGGTCGGCGCGGTCGTCGCGTACGGGGTCATCGCCGTGGTGCTCTGGTCGATCTCGCCGCTCCTCGCGCTCTGCGTGCTGGTGGGCGTACCGGCGGTCGCGCTCGTCGTCGGGCCGCTGCTGCGCCGGCTCGAACGGGCCGAATCGGTCTACCGCGGGCAGCAGGGCGCGCTGACCGCCCGGTCCGGCGACATCGTGGCCGGGCTGCGGGTGCTCGCCGGGGTGGGTGGCCGGGACCTCTTCGCCCGCCGGTACGCGAGCCGGTCGCAGGCTCTGCGCGCCGAGGGCTACCGCGTCGGCGCGGTGATCAGTTGGATCGACGCGGCGACGGTGGCCATCCCCGGTCTGTTCCTCGCGGCGGTGGTGTGGCTGACCGCGCGGATGGCCGTCACCGGCGACGTCACGGTCGGCGAACTCGTCGCCGTCTACGGCTACGTGGCGACGCTGATCGTGCCGGTCTGGTTCCTGTTGGAGGGCAGTCACCAGCTCATCCGGGGGCGGGTCGCCGCCCGCCGGATCGCCGGCCTGCTCCGGCTCGCACCGGACGACGTCGGCGGGCCGGGCCGCCGGTGGGAGGCCGCCGTCCCCGGCGCCCGCGACCCACACGCCGTGCCCGCGCCGACCGGCCCCGCCGACCTGCACGACCCGTCGACCGGGCTGACCGTCCCGGCCGGCCGGCTGACCGTGGTGGCCGCCGACGACCCGGCGGCGGCCGTGGCGCTGGCCGACCGGCTCGGCCGGTACGTCACCAGCGACGTCACCTGGGGCGGCGTGCCGCTGACCGCTGTCGCCCTGGACGAGGTCCGGGCCCGGATCCTGGTCGCCGACCACGACTCGTACCTGTTCGCCGGCACGCTGCGCGACGTGCTGGGCCCGAGAACCGACGACGAGATCCGCGCCGCGCTGCGGACCGCGTCGGCCGACGACATCGTCGACGCCCTGCCGGGCGGGCTGGACACCCCCTTGGACGCCCGGGCCCGGACGCTCTCCGGCGGTCAACGCCAACGGGTACGCCTGGCCCGCGCGCTGCTCGCCGAGCCGGAGGTGCTGATCCTCGTCGACCCCACCTCGGCGGTGGACGCGCACACCGAGGCCCGGATCGCCGAACGGCTCCGCGTCGCGCGGGCCGGACGGACCACGGTGCTGCTCGCCACCTCCCCGCTGCTGCTCGGCCGCGCCGACCTGGTCGCGCACCTGAGCGGGGACCGTGTCGTCGCCGTCGGCAGCCACGACGACCTGCTCGACGGGGATCCGGGCTACCGCCACCTGGTGGCCCGTGGCAGCGACGACGAGCAGCACTCCGACGCAGAGGGGGCCTACCGGTGAGCCGGCTTCCGGTCGCGGACCGCGGCACCGTACGCCGCGCCCTGCGGGACATGATCAGCAGACATCGCCGGGCGGTCGGCGTCGTGCTGGCGCTGCACAGCGCCGCCGCGGTCGCCGGACTGGCCCCACCGTGGCTGCTGGGCACCATCGTCGACCGGGTCACGGCGGGCGCCTCCGTGGCGACGGTGGACCGGCTCGCCCTGGCGATCGCCGGCTGCGTCGTGCTGAGCGCGCTGCTCGCCCGGTACGCCCAGTACGCCGGTCACCGCTTCGGCGAACGCGCCGTCGCGGAGCTGCGCGAACAGTTCGTCGACCGGACGCTCGCGCTGCCCGTGTCGGTGGTGGAGCGGGCCGGCGCCGGGGACCTGGCGACCCGCAGCTCGGTCGACGTGGCGACGGTCGGCACCACGGTCCGGGACGTGGTGCCCACCATCGTCATCGCCTCGGTGCAGTTGACCCTGCTGTTCGGCGCGGTGTTCCTGCTGCACCCGCTGCTCGGGCTGGCGGCGCTGGCCGGGCTGCCGTCGATCGTGACCGTGACCCGCTGGTACCTGCGGCGGGCCAGCTCCGCGTACCTCACCGAGGGCGCGGAGGCGGCCGAGCTGACCGAGGCGTTGACCACGACCGCCGAGGGCGCCCGCACGGTCGAGGCGCTCCGGCTGGCCGACGACCGGGTCCGGTACGGCACCGCCCGGGTCGCCCGGGTGTGGCGGGCCCGCCGGGCGACGCTCGCCCTGCGGACGGTGTTCTTCTCCACGGTCGAGGCCAGCTATCCCCTGCCGATCGCCCTGGTCCTGCTGGTCGGTGGCTACCTGCTCTCCGCCGACCTGGTGTCCCTCGGGTCGGTGGTCGCCGCCGCGCTCTACCTGCAACAGGCCATCGACCCGATGGACCGGCTGTTGCAGTGGACCGAGCAGGCGCAGCGTGGGTTCGCCTCGTACGCCCGGGTGCTCGGGGTCGGGCTGGTCCCGCCGGAGCCGCCCGGCGTCACGGCCACGTCGCGAGGCGAGCGGCTGGTCGTCCGCGGGGCGCGGTTCGCGTACGCCGACGGGCACGACGTGCTGCACGGCATCGACCTGGAGGTGCGGCCCGGCGAACGGCTGGCGGTCGTCGGCCCGTCGGGCGCGGGCAAGTCGACCCTCGCACGGCTGCTCGCCGGGATCGACGCGCCGCGGGAGGGCGTGGTCAGCATCGGCGGCTGCCCGGTCACCGACCTGGACCCGGCCGAACGTCGACGGCGGATCGCCCTGGTCACCCAGGAACACCACGTCTTCATCGGCTCGGTCCGCGACAACCTGGCGTTCGCCGCCCCGGACGCCACCGACGAGCAGATGCGCGCCGCGCTCGCCACGGTGGGCGCGGACTGGTTCGACGCGCTGCCCGAGGGCCTGGAGACGGCGCTCGGCGACGGCGCCCGGCAGCTCGGCGCGGCCGAGGCCCAGCAGGTGGCGCTGGCCCGGTTGGTGCTCGCCGACCCGCACACGCTGATCCTGGACGAGGCGACCGCGGCTCTCGACCCGAGCACCGCCCGGCGGACCGAGCGGGCCCTCGCGGCGGTGCTCGTCGGGCGGACGGTCATCGCCATCGCGCACCGGCTGAACACCGCGCACGACGCCGACCGGGTGGCCGTGCTGGCGGACGGCCGGATCACCGAGATCGGCAGCCACCACGAGCTGGTGGCCGCCGGCGGGGCGTACGCGGCGCTCTGGCGCTCGTGGCACGCCCGCGCCGACGCGCGGTAACCGTTGTTACTTGACCGCGCCGGAGGTGAGGCCGGCCTGGATCTGCCGCTGGAAGACCGCGTACACGATGATCATCGGAAGGATGGCGATGGTCAGTGCGGCGAACAGCCCGGACCAGTCGGCCTCGTAGCCGGCGTTGACCGAGATGTCGGCAATGCCCTGGGTGAGCACCCACTTCTCCTTGGCGTTGGAGAGCAGCACCAGCGGGAGCTGGTACTGCGCCCACTGCCCGATGATGTTGAAGATCGCCACGCTGATCAGGCCCGGCTTCGCCATCGGCATCATCACCTGGAAGAACAGCCGGGTGTGGCCGCAGCCGTCGATCATCCCCGCCTCGGCGACCGAGGACGGCAGCGTCTTGAAGAACGCGGCCAGGAAAAAGATCGTGAACGGCAGCGAGTAGGCGATGTAGACCAGGATGACGCCCTGGTAGGTGTCCAGCATGCCGAGCTGCTTCACCACGAAGAAGAGCGGCACCAGGGCCAGGAACACCGGGAACGCCAGCCCCGAGACGAACAGGTAGTAGATCGCCCGGTTGCCCCAGAACTTGTAACGCGCCAGCACGTACGCGGCCATCGAGCCGAGCAGCATGGTGCCGAAGGTGCTGCACGCGACCACGAAGACGCTGTTCAGGAAGTACCGGCCGACGTTCGCCTTGGTCCACGCCCGGCTGAAGTTCTCCCAGCGCAGCTCCGCCGGCAGGGTCCACGGGCTGCTGAAGATCTCACTGGTGTTCTTGAACGCGGCGAGGAACGTCCACAGGATCGGGACGATCACGATCACCGCCCAGACCGCGAGCGCGATGTGCCCCAGGCCGGCGAAGAGCCGTACCTCCGAGCGGGGGGTCCTGCCGCCCCGCGTGCCGGTCGCGGACGGAGAGCCGGTCTTCGGCGGTAGTGCCGCCGGCGTCGGCGGCAGCGTCGACTGCGGGTTCATCAGTACTCCACGCTTTCCCGCTTGGTGAGCCGCAGCGTCAGCGCCGCGAACGTGAGGGTGAGGAAGAACAGCGCCACGCCCATCGCCGAGGCGTAGCCGTACTTCGAGTAGACGAACGCGTTGCGGTAGATCTCCATGGCCAGCACGGTGGTGGCGCCGTCCGGGCCGCCACCGTCCACCGAGAGCACGGCCACGATGGCGAACGCGTCGAAGGCCGCGATGCCCAGGTACACCCACGCCACCTGGAGGGTGTCCCAGAGCAGCGGCAGGGTGACCCGGAAGAACAACGTCACCCTGCTCGCGCCGTCCATCTCCGCGGCCTCGTAGATCTCGCCCGGGATGGAGGCCATCCCGGCCGAGAAGAGCACCACGTAGAAGCCGACCGCCTGCCAGACCAGCACCGCGATGATCGACCAGAGCGCCAGGTTCGGCTTGATGAGGAAAAGGATCGGCTCCAGGCCGAACTTCATCAGCACGCCGTTGATCAGACCCGACTCGTTCGGCCGGTAGACCATCTGGAACAGCACCGCGATGATCGCCACCGCCAGGACCTGGGGGAAGAAGAACACCACCCGGTAGAACTTCGACCCCCAGACCCCCTGGCGTTGACCGCCGCTGCTCTTGCCACCCACGTTGAGCAGGAAGGCGAAGAAGAGCGCGATGGCGATCGTGATCAGCGGCAGGGCAAGCAGCAGTACGCCGTGGTGCTGGACCGCCTTCCAGAAGGCGCCGTCGTCGAGCAGCCTCCGGTAGTTGTCGAAGCCCACCCACTGCGGGGCGGAGAGCCCTCGCCAGTTGGTCATCGAGATCTGGAACGCCTGTAGGTACGGCCAGATCACGAATGTCACGTACAGCGTGACCGGGAGGAACAGGAACCCGACCACGAAGGGATACTTGCCGTGCCGCATGACCCTAGCTCCGATCGATCAGCGCTTGAACTTGGCGACCGAGCTGTCCTTCTTGATCGCGTCGGCGCGCTTCTGGATCCGCTCCACGAAGGCGTCCGCGTTGATCCGGCCGAACATCAGCTCGTTGGTGGCGCTGCGCGCCTCCGTGTCGAGCTCCTTGTACCAGCCGTCGAAGTACAGGTTGAACACGTCCTGACCGGCCGCCTTGAGCGCGGCCTGCGAGCTGGCCACACCGGGCGGGAAGGCGAAGCCCTCCGAACCGGCGGTGACCACGGTCGGGGCCTTGACCACCTCGGTGAAGCCCTTCGCGCCCGCCACGGACAGCATCTGGCGCATGTACTCCAGACCGCCCTTGGGGTTCTTGCTCTTGGCCGAGACGAAGTAGCCCTCACCCGCGGTGGCCCGCAGCGCGGTGGCCGGCAGCTTGTCCGACGCGGTGAGGCTCGGCACCGGCATGAGCTGGTAGTCGAAGCCGGCCGGGGTGTCCTGCTTCTGCTCGCCCTCCAGCCAGTCACCGCTGGGGTACAGGGCCACCTTGTACTGGTTCTGCCGCAGCTGCACGTCGGTGTGCTTGAGCCCCTCGAAGCTCTTGTCGCTGAACTTCGCCCCGACCTCCGCCCACGCCGCGGCGGCCTGCTTGACCGCGTCCTGCTTCCAGGCGCCGTCCTCCAGGTTGTCGATGTTCTTCAGCACGTCCGTGCCACCGATCTTGGCGGCCTGGGTGAGGATCACGTTCCACTGGTAGTAGGCCGCGTTCGCGCCCGCGTACCCGTACGGCGTGATGCCCTTGGCCTTGATGGCGGTGAGCAGCTTGATGAAGTCGTCCCAGGTCTTCGCGGGCGCCCAGCCGTTGTCCTTGAACAGCTTGCCCGAGTACCAGATGCCGAAGACGGTGGAGACGTAGTACAGCACGTACGGCTTGCCGTTGAACGAGCCCGCCTCGACGGTGCCCGGCACCACGGTGTCGCGGACCTTCTTGGCCGGGTCGTCGACCGACGGGGCGTCCCACAGCTCGGTGAGGTCCTGGAGCTGACCGTCGGCGACCAGCGAGCCGAAGTCGATCAGCTTCTCGCCCGAGTTGTTGACGAACTCCGGCGGGTTGCCGGACGCGAACCGCGGCTGGAGTACCGTGGAGACGGCCTGCGTGGACTGGTGCTTGATCTCCGCCTTGGGGAACGCCTTCTTGTACAGCGGCTCGTGCACGTCGGTCGCGTACTTCTCGCCGTAACCACCGTTGAAGATGATCACCTCGATCGGCGCGTCCTCCTTGACGCCCAGCGGGTTCTTCTCGCTCTTGGTGCCTTCGGCGGCCTTCTCGTTGTCCTTGTCACCGCCGCTGCTCGTCGCGCAGGCGCTGAGCAGGCCGATGGCCGGAGTGGCGAGCATGCCCACGGCGGCGGCGCGACGCAGCACCGTGCGACGGTCCAGCGGGGCCGGGTGCTCGGGGGTAATCGACATCGTCGTCTCTCCTTGTGGAATTCGGGTCAGGCGGTCCGCCGGAGACGCCCGGCGTACCGCGACTCGAGGGCGATGTTGTGCTCGTCCCCGCCGGGGACGTTGGCGGAGAGGTAGATAGGGGGTACCTCCCCGGCCTGGTGGAACCGTCGTACGACCTCGGCGGTCAGCAACTGCGCCAGCAGCGCCGTGGTGACCGAGGAGACCGCACAGACCGCGCCGCCGCCCTCGAGCGGCAGCAGTGCGTCGCCGTACGGCGCGCCGTTGTCCAGCACGACGTCGGCGAGGTCGGCGAGCCGTTGACCGGACGGGTGCCGTGGCGCCACCCGCGCGGTGTGCTCGACCGAGGTGACCGCGATCAACGGGTGACCGCGCTCGGTGACCAGCGCCGCCAGCTCGACCACCGAGCCGTTGATGCCGGACTGGGACGCCACCACGAACACGTCGCGCGGCTGGGGCGCCGCGAGCGCGTAGATCTGGTGGGCGATGGAGGGATCACGTTCCAGCTTCGGGTCGGCGAGCACGTCGCGCGGGGCGTCGCCGTGCACCACCAGGTCCCGTACCGAGAGCCGGTTCGTGGGGACCAGCCCGCCGGCACGGGCCACCAGTTCGGCGGCGAACGCCTCGGAGTGCCCGGCCCCGAACGCCTGGAGCACGCCGCCGGCGCGCAGGCTGTCGGTGATCAGGTCAGCGGCCCGGGTGAGCCCGTTGGCCTCCGAGTCGAGCAGGCGGTCGAGCACCGGGCGGACGGCGTCCGCGTACCCCTGAGCACTGATCATGAGAGGCTTCCCTTCGCTGCCTTGTGCCCGTCGACGGCCTGCGCGGTACGCCGGAAGGCCGCGTGGGCGCGGTCGTGGGTGCGCTGGGCGACGGCGATGTAGAGCAGGTCGAGCACCACCAGTTGCGGGTGGCGGGCGGAGAGCGCGTCCGGCCGGAAGGTGGTCGCCTGGCTCGCGGTGAGCAGCACGATGTCGGCCAGTTCGGCCAGCGGCGAGCGGGGAAAGCCGGTGAGGGCGAGGGTGGTGGCGCCCCGGCTGCCCGCCTCGGCGAGCATCTCGATGGTCTCCCGGGTCTGGCCGGTGTGCGAGATGCCGAGCGCGACGTCGCCGGCGCCGAGCAGCGCGGCGCTCGCCAGCCCCTCGTGCACGTCACTCCAGGCCCAGGCGGCCACCCCGATGCGGTGCAGGCTGAACTGCATCTCCTCGCCGACGAGCGCGCTGCCGCTGGCCCCGAAGATGTTCACCCGGCTCGCGCCGGCGATCGCCACCGCGGCGCGTTCCACCTCGCCGAGGTCGAGCAGCGCGGCGGTGTCGTGCATGGCCCGGGTGTCGGCGGCCATGATCTGGTCCAGGACCCGGGCGAGCGGGTCGTTCGGCTGGATCTCGCGGCCGATGTCGACGGTCCAGCCCGCCGAGCGGGCCCGGCCGGTCTCGGCGGCGATGCCGAGGCGCAGGTCGGCGTACCCCTCGAAGCCCATGGCGCGGCAGAAGCGGGTGATGGTGGCCGGCGAGGTGCCGCTGCGTTCGGCCAGCTCCACGATGGTCGAGCGCGCCGCCGCCTCGGGGTCGCTGAGCACGTGCTCGGCGACCCGGCGCAGCGCGCCGGTCAGCTCGCCGAGCCCGTTGCGCACCCGGGCCAGCACCCCGTCGGAAGCCGCGCTCCTCCGGTCGATCGCGTGGGCGTCGACCACCGCGGTCCCCGCGGCGGTGTCCACCTCGTGATCAACCATGGGACGCCTCACCTTTCCGAAAAGACTGTTAACTGTTAGTGGTAAAAGTTCTTACTGAACGGCCCTCCGTGTCAAGACTGTGGGCGAAGTTTTCAAACTGTTACCTGACGCACAGCCTCTTGCGAAGCCTGGATCTTGCTGTTCGCGAGTGCGCCGACCAGCATGAACAGGCCCATGACCGCGCAGCGCAAGGAGGCCCGTGCCGATGTCCGACACCGTCGTGGTCGGTCTCGACGTCGGGGGTACGTCCACCCGGGCGACCGCCCTGACCCTCGCCGGCGAACGCCTCGGCACCGGCCGAGCCGGCGGCGGCAACCCCACCAGCCACGGCGCCGAACGGGCCGCCGCCGAGGTGCTGACCGCGCTGCGGGCCGCGCTCGCCGACGTCGACCCGGCCCGGGTGGCCGCCGGCACCATCGGGCTGGCCGGAGCGGCCCGACTGCTCGCCGACCCCGCCGGACGGGCCGCCTTCGACCAGGCCTGGCACGACGCCGGGCTGCGCTGCCCGTACGCCGTGCACGGAGACGCCCTCGTCGCGTACGCCTCCGGCACCGCCGAGCCCGACGGGACGATCCTCATCGCCGGCACCGGCGCGATCACCGCGCAGGTCGTCGACCTGCGGCTCGACCGGATCGCCGACGGCCACGGCTGGCTGCTCGGCGACGCCGGCTCGGGCTTCTGGCTCGGCCGCGAAGCGGTCCGCCGACTCCTCGCCGACCTGGACACCGGTCACGCCCCCGGTGCGCTGGGCGCGGCCGTGCTCTCCGAACTGGTGGGCAGCGCCGTCGTCGCCCCCCGGCCCCGCGACACCGTGGACGCCACGATCCAGGCGGTCACCCGCCGACCGCCGATCGACCTCGCCCGGCTGGCGCCACTCGTCGTCACCGCCGCCACCGAGGGCGAACCCGTCGCCACCACCCTGATCGCCGAGGCCGCCGCAAACCTGGCCGAGAGCGTCACGCGTATCCGCCCGGCGGAGTCGACGACGCCGCTCGTGCTCGGCGGTGGACTGCTCAGCGCGGACACCCCGCTCGCCACGGCCGTGCGCGCCGAGATCGGTCGACGCTGGCCGCAGGCGCCCCTGCGCGTCGCAGGCGACGGGGCGGCCGCAGCCGCCTGGCTCGCCGCCCGCGATCTCCCCGAGCTCACCGACCCGGCAGCCCTGCACGCCCTCCTCTTCCCCGCCCCCTGACCCGCCCCCCGCCCCGCCCCGCCCCGCCCCAAGATCGCGTCGATCTTGCAGTTTCGGTTGTCGAAATGGGCGGGACACGGCTTATGTCGCCACAGAAAGTGCAAGATCGACGCGGAGGGGACTACACCCCAGGATCGAGCGCGATCATGGGCGTGCCGAGCCGGGCGCGAGCCGGCGGAGGGCTAGGGCTCGAGGACGTCGAGGACGGTGGTGAGGCGGCGCCAGACGTGCGAGCGCCAGCCGCCGTCGAGCAGGGCGTGGGTGCGCTGCTGGAGCGGGTCGTCCGGGTCGAAGCCGGAGTGTTCGAGGAAGAGCCGGGTGCCCCGGCCCTCGGCGGCGAGGGTCCAGGTCACCACCGTGTCCAGCGATCCGCCCCGCCAGGACCAGCGCAGCAGGCGCTGCGGATCCAGGTCGAGCACCTCGCAGTGCACGATGCCGTCGAACCCAGGGCGCGGGCCGGTGCGGAACGTGAACCGGTGGCCCACTGCCGGCACGAAGTCGTTCGGCATGAGCCAGCGCGCGATGAGATCGGGATCGGTCAGCACCCGCCAAACCTTGGCCGGCGGGTGGGGCAGGAACTGGTCCACCCGGATGGTGCCGCGCTCACTCCTCATCGAGCTCGTCCAGCACGTCGCGCAGCGCACCGAGTCGACCCCGCCAGTACGCCTCATACGGGCTGAGCCAGTCGGCCACCTCCCGCAGCGGCTCCGGACGCAGCGCGTACAGCCGCTGCCGGCCGACCGGCCGCTCGACCACCAGGCCAGCCTCCTTGAGCACCTTCAAGTGCTCGGACAGGCTCGGCCGGCGCATGTCGAACTGGTCGGCGAGCCGCTGCACCGGCTGCTGCCCACCCTCGCGCAGCAGCCGCAACAGCTCACGACGGGTGGGGTTGGCCAGCGCCGCGAAGACGTCCGACTCAGACACGGGTGGCCTGGAGGACGATGCCGTTGCCGTCGGGGTCGTCGAAGGTGGCGTACCGGCCCCAGGGTGCGGACCGGATGCCCCCGTCGGCGAAGTCGACCCCCCGCTCCCAGAGGCGGGCGACGTCCGCGTCCAGGTCGTCGGTCTCCAGCACCAGCCCCTTGAGCGACCCGGGCGGCATGGTCGGGAACCAGGTGACCAGGGTGAGGGCGGTGGCGGCGCCCGGGGGCGCCACCTGCACCCAGCGTCCGCCGTCGGGGCCCATCGGGTTGTCCCAGACCAGGTCGAACCCGAGGACGTCGACGTAGAAGTCGCGGGCCCGATCCTGGTCGGCGACGGGCACCGAGAGTAGTTGCACATGGGTCACGCTCATGCGCACACCATAGGTAGGAGATTTCCTACCGGTCAAGCCGAGGCCCTGCTTGAGCTGGCCCGCGGTCGACCCCACCCAAGGGGGTGATCAAGAGGTTCGCGTCAGCGAGAGCGCGTTTGGTGACGCGAAGCTCTTGATCACCGCGGTTGGGCGGGCGAGGCGGGCGGCGGAACGCAGACCTAATCGGTATCGGTCAGGTTTGGGTGGGGAAGCCGAGGTTGACGCCGCCGTGGCGGGGGTCCAACCAGCGGCTGGTGACGACCTTGCCCCGGGTGAAGAACCGCACCCCGTCCTCGCCGTGCGCGTGCAGGTCGCCGAAGAGGCTCGACTTCCAGCCGCCGAACGAGTGGTACGCCATCGGCACCGGGATGGGCACGTTGATGCCGACCATGCCCACCTCCACCTCGTGCTGGTAGCGCCGGGCGGCACCCCCGTCGTTGGTGAAGATCGCCGTGCCGTTGCCGTACGGGCTGGCGTTGACCAGTTCCACGGCCTCGTCGTACGAGTCGACCCGTACGACGCTGAGTACCGGCCCGAAGATCTCGTCGGTGTAGATCGACATGTCCGGGGTGACCCGGTCGAACAGGGTCGGACCGAGCCAGAAGCCGTCCGGGTCACCGTCCGGCGTCACGTCCCGCCCGTCGACGACCGGCACCGCGCCGGCGGACACCCCGGCGTCCACGTAGGAGCGCACCCGGTCGGCGTGCGCGGCGGTGACCAGCGGCCCCATGTCGCAGCCCCGCCGGCCGTCCCCCGTGCGCAGCCCGGCCATCCGGGCGGCGATCCGCTGCACCAGGGCGTCCGCCACTGGCTCCACGGCCACCAGCACCGAGATGGCCATGCACCGCTCCCCCGCCGAGCCGAACCCGGCGTTGACCGCCGCGTCGGCCGCCAGGTCCAGGTCGGCGTCGGGGAGCACCACCATGTGGTTCTTCGCCCCACCGAGCGCCTGCACCCGCTTGCCGGCCGCGGTGCCGCGCCGGTAGACGTGCCGGGCGATCGGGGTGGAGCCCACGAACGACACCGCGCGCACCTCCGGATGATCCAGCAACGCGTCGACCGCCTCGGCGTCGCCGTTGACCACGTTGAGCACCCCGTCGGGCAGACCCGCCTCGGCGAACCACTCGGCCAGCAGCAGCGCCGCGCTCGGATCCTTCTCGCTCGGCTTGAGCACCACGGCGTTGCCGCAGGCCACCGCCACCGGCACGAACCACAGCGGCACCATCACCGGGAAGTTGAACGGCGAGATCACCGCCACCACGCCGAGCGGCTGCCGGATCGTGTACGAGTCGACCTCGGTGGAGACGTTCTCGCTGAACGCGCCGCGCAGCACCGAGGGCAGGCCGCAGGCGTACTCGATGACCTCCAGGCCGCGCTGCACCTCGCCGGCGGCGTCGGCGAGCACCTTGCCGTGCTCGGCGGTGATCACCTCGGCGAGCCGGTCCCGGCGGGCGTGCACCAGTTCCCGGAACGCGAACAGCACCGACGTCCGCTTCGCCAGCGACGCGTCGCGCCAGTCGCGGGCCGCGCGGGCGGCGGCCCGCACCGCGACGTCGACGTCCGCGGTCGAGGCCAGCTCGACCTCCGCGGTACGCCGACCCGTGGCCGGATCGAACACGTCGCCGCGCCGCTCGGACGTGCCGCCGACCCGCTTGCCGTCCACGAAGTGGCCGATGAGCATTCCGCCCGGACCGCCGGTCCTCATGCCGCCACCTGCGCCGACGAGCGGATCGCGTCGACGAGGATGGCCAGGCCCTCACGGGCCTCCTCCTCGGTGAGTGTCAACGGTGGACCCATCCGCAGCACGTTGCCGTACAGGCCGCCCTTGCCGGTGAGCAGACCGCCGACACGGCACGCCTCGAAGACCCGGTTGGTCAGCGCGGGGTCCGGGTCGGTGGTGCCCGGCCGGACGAACTCGACGCCGAGCATGAGCCCCTTTCCGCGTACCTCGGCGACGCAGTCGAGGCCGCCCACGGCGGACCGCAGGCCGTCGGCGAGGATCGCGCCGACGCGGGCCGCGTTCGCCTGGAGGTCGTGCGCGATCAGGTAGTCGAGCACCGCGTTGCCGGCCGCCGTGGAGATCGGGTTGCCGCCGAAGGTGGAGAAGCTGATCCCCGGCACCGCCTGCAGCACCTCGGCCCGGCCGACCACCCCGGCCAGCGCGAACCCGTTGCCGATGCCCTTGGCGAAGGTCAGCAGGTCCGGAGTGACCCCGTGCGCCTGGTAGCCCCAGAAGTGCTCCCCGGTACGCCCCCAACCGGTCTGCACCTCGTCGGCGATGAACAGGATGCCGTGCTCGTCGAGGACCTTCTTCCAGGCGGCGAAGAGCCCGTCCGGCGGGTGCACGAACCCGCCCACGCCCTGGATCGGCTCGGCGATCAGCGCCGCCACGTCGCCGGAGGTCTGGGTGGCCAGCACCTCACGCAGGTCCTCCACGGCCGCGTCGATGCGCTCGTCGGCGCTCAACCGCGCCAGCAGTCCGCGTACCCGGTCAGCGGAGTGCAGCCAGGCCACCTGCAACGGGTTGAGGCCGCTGGCCGACCAGGTCCGGTTACCGGTGACGCCCATCGCCGCGTACGACCGGCCGTGGTAGCTGTTGCGCACGGCCAGCACCTGGTGGGAGCGGCGGTGATTGGTGGCGACCAGCAGCGCCGCCTCGTTCGCCTCGGTACCCGAGTTGGTGAAGAACACCCGTGCGTCCGGGATGCCGGAGCGCTCGGCGATCTTCTCGGCCAGTTCGACCTGCTGACGGATCAGATAGAGCGTCGAGGTGTGCACGATGCCGGTGGCGAGCTGCCGCTCGACGGCCTCCCGGATCTCCGGGATGTCGTACCCGATCATGTTCGTCAGCACACCGCCGAAGAAGTCCAGGTAACTGCGGCCCTGCGCGTCGGTGACCCGGCGGCCGGAGCCGGAGACCAGCTCGATCGGCTCGGCGTGGTAGAGCGGCATCCAGGGTGGGAGAACGGCCCGGTGCCGGGCCAGCAGGTCGTCGGTCATCGTGGCACCCTTCAGCGGCGTTCGTGGATACCGCACGCTCCCACCGCCGACCGGCGCGGACAACTGGCAGGGTGTAGCGCAGCGCGGGTACGAACTGACAGTCACGCCGCGGGCGTGCGTCGCGGCAGGTGCAGGGCGGCGGCGACCACCGCGAAGGCCGCCCAGCCGGCCCCCAGCGCGCCGGCCGTCGAGACGTCCTGGACGTAGTGGTACGCGCTGAGGAAGGCGACCAGCGCGAGACTGTTGCGGGCGAAGTGCCCGGTGAACTCGGACAACTGGTGTCGCGCCTCGACGGCCACCAGCACCCCCGAGTATGGGAACGTCACCACCATGCCCCGCAACACCGCCCCGAGCAGCGCGGTGAGGATCGCCCCCACGAAGATGACCACCAGCTTGAGCAGCACGGGCAGTCCGTTCCGCCCCTCGGCCGAGGCCGGAGCGACGGGCGACGGTCGGGCGCGACGGCGGCGCAGCAGCATGGCCGCCACCCAGAGCACGAGGGTGCCGGCGAGGGCCGCCTCGAACGGGACGTCGACGGCCACCAGGCCGGCGCTCAGCGCCAGGTAGCCGCCGATCCCCGCGCCGTCGGCGAGCAGGATGGGCCAGCGCAGCCGCTGGTGGGTGACCGCCACGGTGACGAAGAAGAGGTTCAGCCCGAGCACACCGAGCAGCTGCGCGCCGTCGACCCGGTACCCGGTGGTGACCAGGGCGAGCGTCATCGGCACCGGAAGGCTGTAGACCAGCGCCCGGAGCCGTACCGAGCGGATCACGCTCACCGCCCAGACCACGGCCGTCACCAGCAGGACGGCGCTCCACGTCATGGCGTCGGCGTCGGGTCCTCGAAGGTCGCCATGCTCGCGCAGGCGTCGAACACCCGGGTGAGCCGCTCGACGTCGGCGCGGTTGACGGAGAACTGGTTCTCGCCGATCTCCCCGTGCGCGGTCATCCGGGCCTCCCAGCAGCTCGACGAGTCCCAGAGCGTCAGGTTGACGAGCAGGTGCGAACCGACCGCGCCGAACGGCAGCAGACCCACCCGGGCCCCGGCCGCGCGTTGCCGGCCGACCAGTTCGGACAGCTCGTCGGTCAAGGTGGCGTAGACGAAGACCCGGGTGATCCGGACGCCCCGCCGCAGGGCCTCGACGTTCGCCTCCCAGTAGCGCCGGCCGATCTCGCTGCGCCACCAGCTCAGCTCTCCACTGGCCCGGGGCATCACGTTGGTCAACGCGTCCAACCGGTGTACGCAGGACCGGGTCGCGCCGAGCAGGTCCTCGTCCTCGTCGCCCCGCCGGATGACGCGCCCCTGCGCGAACTGCTCGGCCTCCAGCCGGAACTGCTCGTAGCGGCGCTGCGCCTCCACCGCGACCCGCGTGCCGGCGTGCTGCTCGGTGGCCTCCCGCATGGACGCGGCCACCTCCGTGGCGGTCTGGGCGAGCCACGGTGGACCGTCCAACAGCGTCCGAAGGTGGAACCGGCGTTCCGCGCGGGCCAGCGAGTCCACCAGCAGCGAGATGGTGATGCCCATCAGCCCGGCCAGCAACGACTCCACCCCGGAGGCCGCGCCGGTGAGGTCGAGCAGGACGCTGAGGGTGATCGACAACGTGATGCCGACCAGCGCCACCGGGTCGGTGTGCGCCACCAGCCGGAGGAAACCGCTCGCGGACGTACCGCCGCGCAGTCGTGCACGGGCAACGTCACGGGTCATCGAAGTCCCCCCTTCAGCCGCTGCGACCAGGGTAAAGACCACCGACAACAGGGGGCCGGTAGCATCCGGCAGGTGCAGGGAACGCAGACGGGTACGGTCGCCGAACGGATCGAGGCCTGGGTCTGCTCCAGCTCGCTGCGCGGTCTGGTCGGGCACTTCGGCGGCGACTGGCCGGCCGGCGACCTCGCCGAGTCGCTGCGGTTCCTGGACGACTTCTCCGCCCGTCACTGGGACTTCCGAGGCGGTCGGGAACGACCAGACGCGCGCGAGCCGGACCTCGACCCGGCCACCGCGTCGCTGGTCCTCGACGCGGCCGCCGCGCTCGGCATGGTGCGCGCGACGCCGCCGACGCGGCACGCGTACGCCCATCTGGTCGTGCTGGGCGGCCTGGCGCACGCCTGTCTGCGTCGCGTCGCCTACGCCGCCCATCTACTGCGCGCCGGACTGCGGGTGACCGGCGAGGTCGCCGTACTGGGCAGCTTCCGACCGCTGTCCGAGTGGGAACGGGTCACCCTCGCCGACGCGGGCCTGCCGCCGGACGAGACCGAAGTGGACGTGCTCGACACGGCGGTCCGGCAGGTGTTCGGCGTGACCGCCCCGACCGAGCAGGACGGCGTCGACGCCGGCCACCCACACCACTCCTGGTCGTCGCGGACCTACCGGCCGACGGGACTGCCACCGGTACGGGTGCTCGCAGCGCCGTCCAGCGAACCGGACCGGCGACGGGCGCACACCGCCGACACACAACGGTTCTGGGCCGGGCACGCCCGGCTCGCCCCCGGTGACCAGGTGCTGATGGTCACCGCGCCCATCTACGTGCCGTTCCAGCACTGCGACGCGCTACGCACCCTGGCCCTGCCGCACGGCTGCCACATCGACACGGTCGGGGTGGACCCGACGGTGACCGACCCGACGGTGCTGCCCGAGCAGACCCTCACCCCGGGCCGCTACCTCCAGGAGATCCGCTCGGCGATCCGCTCGATGCGCGCCCTGCACGAGAGCATGGGCTGAGCCAACGGTGTCGCGACGCCGAGGGCTCAGCCGGCGGTGTCGCGGACGGCCTGGGCGAAGACCTCGGAGCGGTGCTCGAAGTTGCGGAACCGGCCGTAGCTCGGGGCGGCCGGCGACAGCAGCACCACCCCGCCGGCCGGGGTGACCTCCCGGGACAGCCGTACCGCCTCCACCAGGTCGTCGACCAACTCCGTCCGCACCTTCGGCAGGTTCGCCAGCACCTCGACGATCCGGGCGCCGCTGTCCGGGATGCCGATGACGGTCAACTCCCGCTCGGCCAGGTGCTCGGCCAACGGGGTGTAGTCCAGGCCCCGGTCGTTGCCGCCGACGATCACCGTCAACGGCCGACCGTCGTACGCGTCGATGGCGTGCATGGCCGCGTACGGACTGGTGGCCAGGGTGTCGTCGACGAAGGTCAGCCCGGACGGGTCGGTGATCTCGGTGAGCCGGTGGGCCAGCCCCTGGAACTCGGCGACGGCCACGGCGAGGTGGTCCTTGGCGGCCACCACGTCGACGCCGAGCGCGTCGAGCACGGCGAGCGCGACGCACAGGTTGCCCTCGTTGTGCCGGCCCACCAGCGGCAGCACCGCACGCGGGAAGAGTGGCTGGTCACCGATGTGGAACCAGGGCGTGCCGTCGGCGCCGGTGGCGACATGGGTGGTGTCGGGACGGCCGGCCCGCACCGCGGGCAGGTCACCCAGTTCGGCGGCGAGCCGCGGGTCGCCGCCGTTCACCACGATCGTCTGCGGGTCGTGGGCGAGCAGGTTGAGCTTGTCCCGGTAGTACTCCCGTTCCCCGCCGTGCGCGTCCAGGTGCTCGGGGAAGAGCGCGGTGACCACGGCGACCCGGGGTGAGTCGGTGAGGTCGCTGCACTGGTAGCTGGACAGCTCCAGCACGTACAGCTCGGCGTCGGGCAGGTCGAGCGTGGGCACGCCGATGTTGCCGCCGAAGACGTTCGGGCGGCCCATGGCGGTGAGCAGGTGGCTGATCAGGCTGGAGGTGGTGCTCTTGCCCTTGCTGCCGGTCACCCCGACGGTGCGGGCGGCGTGGTCGGCCATCCACAGCGCGGTGCCCTGGGTCACCGGGACGCCCCGTCGCCGCAGCTCGACAAGCCACGGGTGGGTCTGCGGCACCCCGGGCGAGCGGACCACCACGTCGGCGGCAGCCAACCGGGCGAACCCCGCCTCACCGGTCACCAGCGGGGCCGCCTCGGCGAGCGGACCGTCCCACGGCAGCGACAGGAAGTTGGCGCTGTCGTCGACGGCGACCAGCTCGGCGGGGCCGTGCGCCGCGATGGCGGTCACAGCGGCCCGGCCCTCCCGACCGGTACCCCAGACGGCGACGGTACGTCCGCGCAGGTCAGACAGGCGCACGGGGCTCTCCTCGGGGGTCACGGCGGCGGCTGGCGGGGCCCGGTCCGGACACGGCCGGACGAACCAGGGCCTAGTATGGCGTGTGCCCAACGAGCAGCTCCGGCGGATGGACGCCTTCACCTTCCCGTCCTACTCGATCGACTTCGCCACCGGCGAGGTGTTGTTCGACTACGCGCTGACCGGCCCGTCCGGCGAGCAGCGGTTCACCGAGGTGATCACTCTTCCGCTCCCGGCGGAGCCGCCCTCGGACGAGACGGTCGCCACCCTCAACCGGGTCCTGGAGGTGCTGCACCTCGTCGCCGGGGTCAGCTACTACAAGGCCGCCGCGCCGCCCAGGCTGGTGCTGCCGGCGCCGCTGGGCGCGGCCACCGTCGACTACGTCACGGCCGTCTACACCAAGGGCCTCGCCGAGTACGCGTACCGCAACGACCTTCCGTACGTGCTGGAGCTGCGTCCGGAGGTGCCGGCCGGTGAGGTGACGCCGGCCCGGGTGTACGACAACTCCGACCGTCGCCCGCTCTCGGCGGTCGGCGGCGGCAAGGACTCGATCGTGAGCTTGGAGGCGCTGCGCCGCGCCGAGCTGGACCCGGTGCCGTTCTCGGTGAACCCGAACCACGTGATCGTCTCCGTGAACGAGGCGTCCGGATTGACCCCGCTCGCCGCCCGCCGGCGGATCGACCCGGTGCTGTTCGACCTCAACGCCGCCGGGGCGCTGAACGGCCACATCCCGGTGACCGCCATCAACTCCCTGATCGCGGTGGCGACCGCCGTGCTGCACGGGCTGGGGCCGGTGGTGATGTCCAACGAGCGCTCCGCGTCCGACCCGAACCTGATCTGGAACGGTCACGAGATCAACCACCAGTGGTCCAAGGGCGTCGAGGCCGAAGGGCTGCTGCGGGGGGCGCTGGCGGAGCACGCCGGGCTCACCGAGCCGTACTTCTCCCTGCTGCGGTCGCTGTCCGAGCTGCACATCGCCCGGCTGTTCGCCGAGTTCACCCGGTACGACGACGTGGTGACCAGTTGCAACGCCGCCTTCAAGCTGCGCGACGCGTCCGAGCGCTGGTGCCGGAACTGCCCGAAGTGCCGGTTCGTCTTCCTGGCCATGGCGCCGTTCATGCCCCGGGAGCGGGTCACCCACATCTTCGGCGGGGACATGCTCGCCGACCCGGACCAGATCCCCGGCTACCGGGAGCTGCTGGGCGTGGACGGGCACAAGCCGTTCGAGTGCGTGGGCGAGGTCGAGGAATCGGTGGTGGCGCTCGGCCTGCTCGCCGAGCAGGACCAGTGGCGCGACGCCCCGGTGATCAGAGCCCTGGTCGAGGCCGTCCCGGAAACGGCCTGGTCCGCCGTAGCCACCACGGACGTCTTCACCCCCGGCGGCCCCAACCACATCCCCCCAACCTACGCAAAAGCCCTAACCTCCCTCTCCTAACCCCACCCATCCCCACCCACCCCTTTGCCCCGCCCCGCTTGCTCGCGGTGATCAAGAGGTTGGCGTCACGAAAGACGAGTTTCCTGACGCCAACCTCTTGATCGCCGGCTTGGGGGGGGTGGCGCGCCGGGGCAGGCCCCGCAGCCCGCAGCCCGCAGCCCGTAGCCGGGTTGGCCACCCCTCACCCACGTCCTTTGCTCTGCTTCAGCGGACGCAACAGTTCCGGAGATTCTTGTTGCGTGGGTTGAAGCAGAGCAAAGGATGCGTGTGGGGGGATAGTCCCTGTCGCGCCACTACGCGAAGCGACCCTGACCGGGAGGAAGTGGATCTACGTCCGAGTCAGGGGGTGCGGACTGCTTCCAGGGCCAGGAGGGCTACGTGGAGGGAGAGGCTGGCCTCCACCGAGTCGAGGTCCACGTCGAGGATGCGGGCGATCCGGGCCAGGCGTTCGTAGAAGGCCGGTCGGGACAGGTGCGCGGCGGCGGCGCCGGCGGACTTGTTGCGTCCCTGCTCCAGGTACGCGCGCAGGGTGTCCAGCAACCGTTCCCGGGGGTGCTGGGCGTCGTACTCCAGCAGCGGGCCGAGTTCCCGCTCGACGAAGGTCTGGAGCCGGGGCTCGTCGCGCAGCAGGTGCAGCAGCCCGGCCAGACCCACGTGCGGCAGCCGGAACACCGGCAGGTCACGCCGGTCCCGACGGGCGGCCTCGGCGATCTGCCGCGCCTCGACGAGCGACCGGCGGGCCTCGCGCAGACTGCTCACCCCGGACCCGGCGGCCACGATCACGCCGGCCGACGCGAAGGACGCGGCCCGGCCCGTGGCGGCATCGAGGCGTACCCGACGAAGGGCCTCGGCGAACGCGGACAGCGCGCGGTCCTCGGCGGCCGGGTCGGTCAGAGCCAGCAGCGCGCCCACCGAGTTGTCGTCTACGGCGCTGGTCAGCGCGGTCAGTTTGGCCTCCCGCAGCGCCTGGCCGACGGCCTCGGACAGGTCGCGGAGCCGGGCCTGGCCGGCTTCGGAGCCGCCGTCGGCGGCCGGGTCGTCGGCGCGGTGGCGGACCATCACGCCGACCAGGTGCCGGCGGTCCAGCGCCACACCGAGCGCCTTGGCCCGCAACGCCACCTCGTCCACCGGCCGGGAGTGGTCGAGCAGGGCGGTGAGCAGGGTGCGGTGCAGTTGCCGCTCCAGCCCTTCGGCGTCGCGGCGGATCAGGCGGCCCAGCGCGAGGGTGGACGCGGCCCGCTCGACGAGGATGCTCAGCCGGTTGGGCGGCGCGGCGTTGGACGGGTCGCCGCTCGCCGGCCAGCGCAGCAGCAGCCGTCCCCAATCCTGGCCCCGGGCGCCGACGACGGTCACCAGCCAGCCGCTGTCCGGGTCGTACGCGGTGCGCCCGGCCGGCCGGATGCGCCGTGAGTGCTGCTCCCAGCCGTCCAGCAGCAGCTCCGCGCTCTCCCCCGCCGGGTCGTACCCGAGGACCTGCCGGGACAGGTTTTCCAGCACGACCGGGCAGCCGGACAGCTCGGCGGCCTGTCGGATCACCTCGGCCGCGTCGGCGCCCTCGACGGACAGGTCGGTGAACCGCTGGTGGATCTCCTCGGCGGCCCGCAGCTCGGTGAGCTGCGCGTCGACGATCAGCGCGTGCACCGCCTCGGTGATCCGTACGAACGGGGTGGCCCGGCGCAGCTCGACCAGGGGCAGGCCGCGCCGCTCGGCGGCGGCGATCATCACCCGGGGTACGCCGCTGACGTAGCGGCGGCCCAGTTCGACGACGAGCCCGGAGACGCCGACGTCGGCGAGGTCACCGATGAACGCGCGCAGTCCCGCGTCGTCGACCGGCAGCCCGATGCCGGTGGTGAGCACCAGCTCACCACCGCCGAGGAGGGTGGCGATGTCCGGAACCTCGGCGACGTGCACCCAGCGGACCGGCCGGTCGAGCCCGGCGTCCCCGGCCACCACGCGCGGAGCGCCGTGGCGGACGGGGTCCAGGGCCAGGACCTCACGGACGGTAGGGAACACGGCCGACACGCTACCGTCCGTGACCCCGGGCCTCGACCGGCCGGGTACCGGATCAGTCGACGCCGAACTCCATGGCCGCCCGGTCGAGCGCCTCGTCCTCGGCGGTGGCGACGCCCCGGGAGGCGATCGCCTCCGCGCCGCCCTCCGGCATCGCGCCGATCAGCCCGGTGGAGGCCGCCTGCGCGGCGCCGATCATCCGCTCGCTTCCCGCGCCGCCGACCATGCCCAGGGAGGCGTACTGCTCCAGCTTGGCCCGCGAGTCGGCGATGTCGAGGTTGCGCATGGTGAGCTGGCCGATCCGGTCCGACGGGCCGAACGCCGAGTCCTCGGTACGCTCCATCGACAGCTTGTCCGGGTGGTAGCTGAACGCGGGGCCGGTGGTGTCGAGGATCGAGTAGTCCTCGCCCCGGCGCAGCCGCAGCGTCACCTCACCGGTGACCGCCGTGCCGACCCAGCGCTGCAACGACTCGCGCAGCATCAGCGCCTGCGGGTCCAGCCAGCGGCCCTCGTACATCAGGCGACCGAGGCGCCGGCCCTCGTTGTGGTAATTGGCCAGGGTGTCCTCGTTGTGGATGGCGTTGACCAGCCGCTCGTACGCGGCGTGCAGCAGCGCCATGCCGGGGGCCTCGTAGATGCCCCGGCTCTTGGCCTCGATGATCCGGTTCTCGATCTGGTCCGACATGCCGAGCCCGTGCCGGCCGCCGATGGCGTTGGCCTCCAGCACCAGGTCGACGGCGCTGCCGAACTCCTTGCCGTTGATCGTCACCGGGCGGCCCTGGTCGAAGCCGATCGTGACGTCCTCGGTGGGGATCTCCACCGACGGGTCCCAGAACCGCACGCCCATGATCGGGCTGACCGTCTCGATGCCGGTGTCGAGGTGTTCCAGGGTCTTCGCCTCGTGCGTGGCGCCCCAGATGTTGGCGTCGGTGGAGTACGCCTTCTCGGTGCTGTCCCGGTACGGCAGGCCGCGCTCGAGCAGCCACTCGGACATCTCCTTGCGCCCACCCAGCTCGGTGACGAAGTCGGTGTCCAGCCACGGCTTGTAGATGCGCAGCATCGGGTTGGCCAGCAGGCCGTACCGGTAGAAACGCTCGATGTCGTTGCCCTTGAAGGTCGAGCCGTCGCCCCAGATCTGGACGTCGTCGGCGATCATCGCGCGGACCAGCAGGGTGCCGGTCACCGCCCGACCCAGCGGGGTGGTGTTGAAGTAGGCCCGCCCGCCCGAGCGGATGTGGAAGGCGCCGCAGGTCAGCGCGGCGAGGCCCTCCTCGACCAGGGCGGCGCGGCAGTCGACGAGGCGGGCGACCTCGGCGCCGTAGCTGAGCGCACGGCCGGGGACCGAGCCGATGTCGGGCTCGTCGTACTGGCCGATGTCGGCGGTGTACGCGCAGGGAATGGCGCCCTTGTCGCGCATCCACGCGACCGCGACCGAGGTGTCGAGGCCGCCGGAGAAGGCGATGCCGACACGTTCGCCGATGGGCAGGGAGGTGAGAACCTTGGACACGGGAAAGATTATTCAACAAGACGCATGGTCATGCAAGCGGATCGCCGCGGCCTAATTCCCAGAACGCCACGGCCGCCGCCGCGGCGACGTTCAGCGAGTCCACTCCGCGCCGCATCGGCAGGACCACCCGCACGTCGCTGGCCGCCTGCGCCGCCGCCGTCAGGCCCGGGCCCTCGGCGCCCAGCAGCAGCGCGGCCCGCTCGCGCTGCGCCGGGGTCAACCGCTGCATGGGTACGGCGTCCGGCGCGGGCGTCATGGCCAGCACGGTGAACCCCGCCTGGCGTACCTCGTCGAGGCCGGCCGGCCAGCGGTCGAGCTTGGCGTACGGCAACGCGAACACCTCGCCCATGCTCACCCGCACGCTGCGCCGGTAGAGCGGATCGGCGCAGGACGGTGACAGCAGCACCGCGTCGACGCCCAGCGCGGCGGCGCCCCGGAAGATCGCGCCCAGGTTGGTGTGGTTGTTGACGTCCTCCAGGATCACCACCCGGCGCGCGCCGGCGAGCACCTCGGCCGCCGTCGGCAACGGACGGCGGTGGAAGGACGCCAGCACCCCCCGGTGTACGTGGAAGCCGGTGGCCTTCTCCAGCACGTCCTGAGTGGCGGCGTAGACCGGCGCGTCGCCGGTGTCCAGGTCGGCGATCTGGTCGACGCGCTTGGCGTCGACCAGGTAGGACCGGGCCGGATAGCCGGCGCGTAACGCCCGGCGCAGCACCAGCTCGCCCTCGGCGATGAACAGGCCGTGCGGAGGCTCCCAGCGGGTGCGCAGCTCGACGTCGGTGAGCGCGCGGTAGTCGGCGATCCGGTCGTCGTCGGGGTCGGTGATCTGGTGGACGGGCACCCGACGATTCTGCCGGACGGCCCGCCGTCTCCCGGCTGGGGAGTTTTGTCCGGTCGGGAAGGGGAACGACCGCTGGAGTACCGGACACGACGGGAAGGACCAGCCAGGTGAGCGCAGACCACACGGCAGCGGCCGAAGGGGGCACCCTGCCCCGCCGTCCCACCGTCGCGGACCACATCGTCTCCCGCCTGTTCAGTTGGGGCGTACGCCGCTACTTCGGCTATCCCGGTGACGGCATCAACGGCCTCACCTCGGCCCTGCAACGCACCAACGAACGCGCCCAGTTCGTTCAGGTGCGGCACGAGGAGACCGCCGGGTTCGCCGCCTCCGCGCACGTCAAGTACGGCGGCGGGCCGCTGGGCTGCGCGCTGGTGACCAGCGGCCCCGGCGCCATCCACCTGCTCAACGGCCTGTACGACGCCAAGCTCGACCACCAACCCGTGGTCGCCCTGGTCGGGCACACCGCGGTCACCGCCGAAGGCGGTGGCTACTACCAGGAGGTCGACCTGCTCGCCCTCTACAAGGACGTGGCGGCGGCGTTCCTGGCCCAGCTCGACCACCCCGCGCAGGTACGCCACCTGGTCGACCGGGCGTGCCGGACGGCGCTGGCCCGGCGTACCGTCACCGCGCTGGTGCTCCCCTCGGACATCCAGGACGAGCCGGCCATCGTGGATCCCCCGCACGCGCACGGCTACTACCAGACCAGCAACGTGCCGAGCAGCACGCCGACCGTCCCACCGACGGCCGACCTGCGCCGCGCGGCAGAGGTGCTGCGCGGCGGCCAGCGGGTGGCGATGCTGGTCGGGCAGGGCGCGCTCGGGGCCGAGGAGGAGGTCCGCGAGATCGCCCACCGGCTCGGCGCCGGAGTGGCCACCGCGCTGCTCGGCTTCGCCACCGTCGACCACCGCGAGCCATGGGTGACCGGCGCGATCGGACTGCTCGGCACCCGACCGAGCTGGCAGCTCATGACCGGCTGCGACCGGTTGTTGATCGTCGGCAGCAACATGCCGTACTCGGAGTTCTACCCGCCACCCGGGCAGGCCCGGGCCGTGCAGATCGACCTCGACGGCACGCAACTCGGGCTGCGCTACCCGACCGAGGTGAACCTGACCGGCGACGCCCGCCCCACCCTGCGGGCGCTCCTTTCCGAGCTGGGCCCCGGCCCGGGCCCGACCGCCTGGCGGGCCGAGATCGCCGAGGCCACCTCCGCATGGCGACGCGCCCAGCGTGACCTGGCCGAGCAGAGCGCCGACCCGGTCAACCCGCAACTGCTGTTCAGCACCCTCAGCGACCGGCTCCCCGACGACGCGATGCTCACCGTGGACTGCGGCACCGCGACCGCCTGGTACGCCCGGCACGTTCAGGTCCGACCCGGGATGCTGGCCAGCCTCTCCGGCACGCTGCTGTCCATGGGCGGTGCCATGCCGTACGCGCTCAGCGCCAAGTTCGCCCACCCGGACCGGCCGCTGGTCGCGTTGATCGGTGACGGGGCGATGCAGATGAACGGCGTCAACGAGCTGATCACGGTGGCGAAGTACTGGCGTAGCTGGGCCGACCCGCGGTTCGTGGTGCTGGTGCTCAACAACCGGGACCTGGCGTTCGTCAGCTGGGAGCAACGCTCCAGCGAGGGCACGCCGATGTTCCCGGACAGCCAGCAGCTCCCGGACATCGGCTACCACCAGTGGGCACAGGTGCTCGGGCTGCACGGGGAACTCGTCGACGCCCCCGAGCAGGTCGCCGGCGTCTGGGACCGGGCGCTCGCCGCCGACCGGCCGGTGGTCATCAACGCCCTGGTCGACCCGGCCGAGCTGATGCTCCCGCCGCACTTCACCGCCGAGCAGGCCCGCAAGACCGCCGCGGCGGTGCTGCGCGGCGACACCGACTGGGCCGGCATCATCCGCCGCGGCCTACCCGCCACAATCGCCAGCTACCGCCCCCGCCGCCGCGACCGCTAACCCTGCCCCTGCCCTCCCCCTTTACCCCCGCGATCTTGCACTTTCTGCGGCGACAAAGCGTCACAGGAGCGGCGAATCGGCAACCGAAAGTGCAAGATCGCGGGGATGGGTGGGGTGGGGTGGGTCGGGTTCGGGGTTTCGCTAGCCGTTGCTGTCGGGGCCGAGCCTGGCGGTGACCTCGGAGTGTCGTGACCCCCGGACCGGTGCAAAGAGCACGGCGGCCCGGCCCGAGGTGGGCCAGGCCGCCGTTGAATCCGGGGTCAGCCCCGGCGGTTGAGCCAGCGCTCCAGCGGGGACAGGGGGTCCTCGGTCGAAGGTTGCTCACGCCGCGGGACGGCCGGGCGCTCCACCGGGCGGCGGGGCTCGCCGGCCAACTCCTTGCTGGGGGCGGTGAACGCCTTCTCCGGCTGACCCTTGACGGCGGTGGCGATGACCCGTGCGACCGCGTCGATCACCTTGCTCTGCACCGCCGAACCCACCGAGTCGGCCGGGTCGTCGGGGTTGGCCGCGATGCCGGCGACGGCCACCTGCGGGGTGAAGCCGACGAAGGTCTCGGTGGCGTTCTCCTCCGAGCTACCCGTCTTACCCGCCACCGGGCGACCGTCGAGGATGCCGTTCACCCCGGTGGCGGTGCCGCCGTTGCACTGCCCGTACGGCGACTGCTGACCCACCGGGCAGCGGGCCGCGTCGGTCGCGGCGCGCGCCACGTCGGCGTCGAGGACCCGCTTGCAGGACGGCTCGCCGACCGGCACCTTGGCGCCCTTCGCGTCGGTCACCGAGACCACCGGCAGCGGCGTGCAGTAGGTGCCCTCGGCGGCCACCGTGGCGTACGCGTTGGCCAGGTCGAGCGGGGTGGTGGCGGCCACGCCGAGGGTGAACGATCCCCAGTTCGCGGCGTTGTTCTTGGCGAAGGCGGCGTCGCTGTCGGCGCGGAACGTGATGCCGAGCCGCTGCGCCATCTCGACCACCTTGTCCTGGCCCACCTGCTCGGCCAGCCACACGAAGTACGTGTTCACCGAACGCCCGAAGCCGTCCCACATCATCCGGTACCCGTCCATCCAGGCCGGATTGGCGTTCGCCGGGCACCAGCGGCCGTCACAACTGCCCGGCCCCTCGGCCGGGTACCGGGTGGGCAGCTTGGCGGGGGCATCGAAGCCGGTGGAGAGGGTACGGCCCGACTCCAGCGCCGCGAGCATGGTGAACAGCTTGAACGTCGAACCCGCCTGGTACCCGTCGACGCTGGCCCCGCCGGAGATCAGCGGGTTGACGGTGTTGGGGTAGTTGGCCTGCCCCTTCGGGTTGTCGGCGAGGCTGTAGTGCCGGTTGACCGCCATGGCGAGCACCCGCCCGGTGCCCGGTTGCACGGCCGCGATCGGCAGGGCGCGCTTGTTGTCGTACCCGTAGACCTTGGTCGCCTGCTGCTGCGCGGTGGCCTGGATCTTCGGGTCGAGCGACGAGACGACGGTGTAGCCGCCCGAGCGCAGGGCCTGCTCGCGCTCGGCGGGGGTGGCGCCGAAGGCCGGCTGGGTCAGCCACCACTGGCGCAGGTAGTCGCAGAAGTAACCCCAGTCGTCGTGGCCCTGGTTGACGGCGGTGCAGCCGTTGGGCTGTGCGGTGGGGTGCAGCGCGAGCGGTTCCGCCTTGGCCTGCGCGGCCTGCGCGGCGGTGATCGCCCCGGTGGCGACCATCGAGTCCAGCACGTACGACCGGCGGGCCAACGCCTGGTCCTTGTCGCCGCTGATCGGGCTGTACGCGTCCGGGGACTGCACCAGACCGGCGAGCAGCGCCGACTCGGCGAGGGTCAACTGTGCGGGGGGCTTGCCGAAGTAGCGCTGGCTGGCCGCCGCGATCCCGTACGCGCCGGAGCCGAAGTAGGCGATGTTCAGGTACCGGCCGAGGATCTCGTCCTTGCCGAGGCTCTTGTCCAGCGCGCCCGCGTACCGGATCTCCTGGAGCTTGCGCCCGACGGTGGGGTCGGTGGCGGCGGCGCGCTCCTCGGGCGTGCGGGTGGGGTCGGTCTTGAGGACGTTGCGCACGTACTGCATGGTCAGCGTGGAGCCGCCCTGCTCGGTGCCGCCGCCCTTGACGTTGGCGACCAGCGCCCGGGCCAGGCCGCGCAGGTCCGCCCCGCCGTGGTCGTAGAACCGCCGGTCCTCGGCCGCCACGATCGCCTGCCGCATCACCGGGGCGATGTCGGCCAACCCGACGTCGGTCCGGTTCACGTCGTAGAACGTGGTGAGCAGCGTCTTGCCGTCGTTGGCGTAGAGGTAGGAGCGCTGCGGCGTCGCCGGGGTGCGCAGCGCGTCGGGCAGCGCGGCGTACGAGCCGATCGCGGCGCGTGCGGCGAACCCGACCAGCAGGTTGCCCGGCAGCGCCGCGACGGCCAGGACGAGCCCGGCCAGCACGCCGGCGAGCAGCACGGTGAACAGCCGCGACAGCGGCGAGCGAGGGGCGGCCATGCAACCCAGGATTGCCACAAATAACGCCAACCGACCACCCCCTGTTGCGAACTTCACCACCCCCCACCAGCCGTTCCCCAGCCCCTGACCCCGTTGATCATGAAGTTATTGCCGCGACTCGCCGAGATCGACGGCAATAACTTCATGATCAACCGGGCAGGTGAGGTGGGTAGGTCAGGGGGTGGGGGTGGTCGTTACGCTTGCTGAGGCGGCGTCGCGGGCGGTTTCGCGGGGCATCAGGCGGCCACTGCGGTAGCCGATGCCGATGCCGGCGATCAGGACGAAGATCGCGCCGAACGTCTGGAGCGAGCCGATCAGAGCACCGCCGAGGCCGAGCAGGGGCGCCGCGATGATCAGCATGACCCCGTCACCGAGACTGAAGGTGCCCGAGCGGGCCACCGCCCATCCGGTGAGGAACCACCCCACGCTGTAGAACGTCGCGCCGAGCAGGACCAGCGACCGGGCGGTGGTGCCGAAGACCGGCGTCTGCTCCTCGAAGCCGGCGAACGGCAGCATCAGCACCGTGCCGGCGATGCTGACCAGCAGCCCGGCGGCGGCCACCCGGCGGCTGCGGGTCGCGGCCAGCAGGCCGGTGAGGGCCAGCAGCGCGAGCAGGCCGAGCCAGACCGCCGCCACCCAGCCGATCAGGTACACCGCCTGGCCGTCCGCGGGATACGGGTCGTTGCCCACCCCGCCGTCGCTGGCCATCGCCACCGCGCCGTAGAGGATGGCGTACGCCGGCAGCAGCCACACCGCGGCCCGCGCGAACCGTCGTACCGACCAGGCCCAACTGGCGTTCGTGGCGGGTGCGAGCGGGGTGGGCTCACCGACGAAGGGCAGGACACCGAATCCGCCGCCGGCACGCCGGGAGCCCAGCGGCGCGACCGGATCGTGCGCGCCGGGCACCGGGGCCGAGGACCACATCCGATTCGCCGGATCCTTCATGCGTCACCTCGCTCGTCCGCGAGCGGTGCGAGACGCGCCGGGGCGCCCCGATTGCCTGGTCACCACCCGTCCTAGGACCGATCGTGGCAGGCGTCGGAGCGCCCCATGAGCATTTCTCGCATTTACCCGGGCGGGCGGCCGGCGTCCGGAACCCGGCCCTGCCCGCGCCGGGCGGCCCGCGCTCGATCGACGCCGCCGGCCGCGCTCATCCGGCGCGCGCCGGCCAGCCGCACCTTCCGACCGGTAGCGGGCATTCAGCATCGAGGACCGCCACCGACTCGATCAGAAGGCCCGCGCCGCGCGACCCGTGTGACGGGTCAGCCGCGCTCGCGCTGGTCCGTCGGGTCGTTGACCAGGCTGTCCGGGGTGACCGGCTCCGGCGCGGGCAGCCCCTGCGGCTTGTTGCCGCCGGTGGCCTGCGCCTCGGCGACGCGTACCTCGTCGTGGATCTGCTGGGCGGCGTCGGCGGCGGCCTGCGCCGCCTCCGCGGCCTCGCGCTCGACCTGGCTCGCGTGGTCGGCGGCCTCCGGCGCGGGCACGTCCCCCACCATCTGGCTCAGCCCACCGAGCGCGCCACCCATCCCCTCCAGAGCCTTGGTCAGCTCGGCCGGGACGATCCAGACCTTGTTCGCGCTGCCCTGGGCGATCTGCGGCAGCGCCTGCAGGTACTGGTAGGCGAGCACCTTCTGGCTCGGGTTCGCCTGGTGGATGGCGTCGAACACCGTCCGGATCGCCTTCGCCTGACCCTCGGCCTGCAGGATGCGGGCCTGCCGGTCACCGTCGGCCCGCAGCACCGCGGACTGCTTCTCACCCTCGGCGGTGAGGATCTGCGACTGCTTGTGCCCCTCGGCGGTGAGGATCGCGGCACGCCGGTCCCGCTCGGCGCGCATCTGCTTCTCCATCGAGTCGCGGATGCTGGCCGGCGGCTCGATCGCCTTGATCTCGACCCGGGTCACCTTGATGCCCCAGCGGCCGGTCGTCTCGTCCAGCACCCCGGACAGGTGCCGGTTGATCTCGTCCCGGCTGGTCAGCGCCCGCTCCAGGTCGAGCGAGCCGATCACGTTCCGCAGGGTGGTCACCGTCAACTGCTCGATGGCCTGCAGGAAGCTGGAGATCTCGTACGTGGCCCGGACCGGGTCGACCACCTTGAAGTAGAGGACCGTGTCGATCGAGACCACCAGGTTGTCCGAGGTGATCACCGGCTGGGGCGGGAAGCTGACCACCTGCTCACGCATGTCGACCTTGGTACGGACCGCGTCGATGAACGGCACCAGCAGGTTCAGACCGGGGCTGAGGGTGCGCTTGTACTTGCCGAGCCGTTCCACCACGTCGTGGCGCTGCTGCGGCACGATCCGCACCGCCTTGGCCAGCGTTATCACGGCGATCAGCGCCACCGCGATCACCAGCACCCCGAATATCGTCATCCCGTTCACCCTCTCGCTTCCGGCAGCTCGCCGGCGGAAGAAACGTCGTCCTGCCACACCAGGGCGGTCGCGCCCCGGACCTTTATCACCCGAACCCGCTGACCGGGCTCGAAACTCTGCGTCGTGTCGTACGGCCGGGCCGTCCACAACTCTCCGTCGATCTTGACGAGGCCGTGCTCGGCGTCCACCCGCTCCAGCACCAGCGCCGTGGAACCCTCGATCGCCTCCACGCCGAACGGCTGTTCGCCGTTCTCCAGCGCGGACCGGCCGTGCCGCTTGATCACCGGCCGGACCACGACCAGACTCAGTGCGGACACCACCGCGAAGACCAGCGCCTGCACGGCGACCGGCGCGCCCAGGGCCGCCGCACCCGCGGCGGCGAACGCGCCGACCCCGAACATGATCAGAAACAGGGTCGTCGTGAAGATCTCGGCGACCGCCAGCACCACACCCAGCACGATCCACAGCACGGCATCCACCCCACGATCGTGACATGCAAATGCTCGCGCGGCTTCCCCGCGAAGATCAGTAGGCTCGGCGAGGCCCATCCGGCGGCGGCCCGACCCGAGGAGAAACCGTTGACCCTGCTACCCGAGACCGCCCGACAGATCGACAACCAGGTCGCCCAGGCGCAGGCCGAGGGTCACGTCCCCTCGCTGGTGCTCGGCGTGGTCCGCGACGGCGCACTGGCGCACCTGGCCGTCGCCGGCGGACACCCGCGCCCGGATGTCGACCTGCAGTACCGAGTGGGCTCGATCAGCAAGACCATGACCGCGACCCTGGTCATGCAGTTGCGCGACGCCGGCCGGCTGGCCCTCGACGACCGGCTGGAGCAGCACCTGCCCGGTACCGCACTCGGCGCGCTCACCCTGCGCCAACTCCTCGGGCACGCCAGCGGGATGCAGCGCGAACCCGAGGGCGACTGGTGGGAGCGGACCGAGGGCGTCGACCTGCCGACCCTGCTCGCCGGGGTCACCGCCGACAAGATCGCGTACCCGCCGCACACCACGTACCACTACTCCAACCTGGCGTACGGGCTGCTCGGCGGGCTCCTCGAACGGCTCACCGGGACGCCTTGGGCCGAGCTGCTCGCCGACCGCGTCCTCGGCCCCCTGGGTATGCGCCGCACCACGTACGCGGCCACCGAGCCATTCGCCCGCGGCTACGTCGTCCACCCCTGGCACCACACGTTGCGCGAGGAACCCCGGACCGACACCGGGGCGATGGCCCCCGCCGGGCAGCTCTGGTCGACGGTCGAGGACCTGGGCCGTTGGGCCGCGTTCCTGGCCGACCCCGAGCCGTCGGTGCTGGCCGCCGAGACGCTGACCGAGATGTGCGCCCCCGTGGTGATCAGCGACCTCGACTCCTGGACCGGCGGGCACGGCCTGGGACTGGAGCTCTACCGGGACGGCGAACGCGTGTACGTCGGGCACGGCGGCTCGATGCCCGGGTACGTGGCCGCCCTCGTGGTGCACCGACCCAGCCGTACCGCCGTGGTCGGCTTCGCCAACTCGTACGGCTTCGGAATCACCACGCTCGGCCGTCGGCTGCTGACCAGCGTGCTGGACACCGAGCCGGCGTTCGGCCAGCCGTGGCGGCCGGTCGCCGCCGCGCCGGACGCCGAGGTGGCCGAGTTGACCGGTCGCTGGTGGTGGATGGGCACCTCGCTGGACCTGCGCTGGGACGGGGGTGACCTGGTGGCGCACGTACGCGGTGAGCGGGTGAGCCGGTTCACCGCCGAGGGGACGGACCGCTGGCGGGGGCGCTCCGGCCCGGAAAACGGCGAGATCCTGTCGGTGCTGCGCGACGACGACGGGCGGGCGACGGCGATCGACATCGCCACGTTCGTCTTCACCCGCAGCCCGGACGAAGCCCCCTGACCCGTGGCCGGGCGGACCGGCCGGCCCCTGGCCGGCCTGACCGGCCGGTCAGGCCGGCTCGGTGACGAAGTCGATGAGGCGCTCCATGGCGTTGATCAGGGGCGTCTCCACGTCGGCGAAGCTGTTCACCCGGGACAGGATGTGCCGCCACATGTCGGCCGGCTCGGCCACCCCGAGGGCCGCGCAGACCCCCTCCTTCCAGGGCCGCCCCGGTGGCACCACCGGCCACGCCGCGATGCCCAACGCGGCCGGTTTGACCGCCTGCCAGACGTCCACGTACGGATGCCCGGTCACCAGCACGTACGGCGAGGTCACCCGAGCCACGATCCGGCTCTCCTTGCTGCCCGGCACCAGGTGGTCGACGAGCACGCCGAGGCGTCGGGTCGGGCCCGGGGCGAAGTCACGGACCGCCGCGTCCAGGTCGTCGATGCCGTCCAGCGGCTCCACGACCACGCCCTCGATCCGCAGATCGTCACCCCAGATGCGCTCTACCAGCGCGGCGTCGTGGATGCCCTCGACCCAGATCCGGCTGGCCTTGGCGACCTGCGCACGGACGTTCTCCACCGCCACGGACCCGGAGGCGGTCCGCCGACGGGCCGCCGGCACCGGAGCGCGGGTCGGGCGGCGCAGCGTCACCGGCCGGCCGTCGAGCAGGAACGCCGCCGGTAGCAGCGGGAAGTTGCGCCGCTTACCGTGCCGGTCCTCCAACACCACCGCGCCGGCCTCGAAACCCACCACCGCGCCGCAGAAGCCGGAGTCGGCGTCCTCCACCACCAGATCCGGTTCGGCGTCCACCTCCGGGGTGACCTTGCGCCGTCGCCAGTCGCCCGCCAACACGTCCTCGCCGTATCGCCCCGCCATGTCGATCACGCTAACCCGCACCCCGCACCCACCCACCCCGACACACCGCGCCCGCGTCCCCGCACCCCACCCCGTCGATCATGGAGCTGTGGTGGTGCACGAAGCGCTGCCAACCGCACGGAATCCGGCACCACACCTCCATGATCGACGCGATTCGGGTGGGGTGCGGCGGGGCGGGGCGGTACTGGGCGGGGCGAAGGGGGCAGTTCGGGGCAGGCAGGGCGGCCGGAGCGGCAGCCGAGACAGGGCCACCGATCACCACGTACCCTTTCGGCATGTCCACCCCCGCAACGGGCGCGGCCACCCTTGCGCCGCGCCGGTCGAGCCGGTTCGTTGCCTGGGTGCGCGCGTGGCGCGCCGGGTTGGTGCCGTACGACGAGGTCGCCGACGCCATCGCCGGTGACGAGGAGCACCTCGTCGCGGACGCCCCGGGCACCTGGACCGACGTCCCGCTGGGCGCCGCGCTGCCCACCCTGGCCAAGCTCTCGCCCGACGAGATCCGGCTGGTGCTGCCCGCGCCGGGCGACCCACGGGGCCTGCCCGGTCCCGGTGACTTCGCGGGAGCGGCGCTGGTGGCGGGTGAGGCGGTGGTGGCCGGCGGGTTGGGTCTGATCCCGCAGGTACGCAGTCACACCTCCGGCTCCGGAGACTGTTTCGAGACGGTGCTGTGGCGGGTGTACCCGCTGCCGGCCGACGCGCCGGCCGCCTCGCTGTCACTGCCCGGGGCCGCCGAGGCGGAAGCCGAGTTGGCCGCCGCGCTGGCCGAGACGACCGCCGCGTTGACCCGTCTCGACGTGGCCCAGTGGCGGCCCGAGCTGGCCGGGGCGCTGGCCGCGCTGCGCCGGCCCGACGGCGCCACCGACCTGCCGCCCGGCTTCGACCCACGGGCGCGTCGACTGTTCGCCCGCGCGGCCGTACTGGACCGGGTCCTCGCCCTGGCCGGGCACGCCGCCCCCGGTGGCGCGATCAACAACTACGAGGCCCAGCAGCGCGACGCGGCGCTACGCCCCCTAACGACCGCCTGCCGCCAAGCCCTGGTAGCAGCCTGCAACGCCCCCCTACGCCCCTAACCCCGGCGCGCCGAACCCCTACCCCGCGCCGATCTTGCACTTTCTGCTGCGGCATAAGGGACATAACGCCCCATACCGTCGACAGTAAGTGCAAGATCGACGAGAACGGGAGAGCGAGAACGGGGAGGGAGGGGCGCGGGGTTAGATTTCGTCGAGCAGGTCGGCTACGGAGTTGACGATGCGGGACGGGCGGTAGGGGTAGCGCTCGGCCTCGGTACGGCTGCTGATGCCGGTGAGCACCAGGATGGTCTCCAGCCCGGCCTCCAGGCCGCAGAGGACGTCGGTGTCCATCCGGTCACCGATCATCGCGGTGGTCTCCGAGTGCGCGTTGATCGTGTTCAGCGCCGATCGCATCATCATCGGGTTGGGCTTGCCGACGAAGTACGGCTCCACCCCCGTCGCCTTGGAGATCATGGCGGCGACCGAGCCGGCGGCCGGCAACGCGCCCTCCACGGACGGGCCGGTCACGTCGGGGTTGGTGCAGATGAACCGGGCCCCGTCGTTGATCAAACGGATCGCCTTGGTGATCGCCTCGAAGCTGTAGGTGCGGGTCTCGCCGAGCACCACGTAGTCCGGGGCGAAGTCGGTGAGCACGTACCCGACGGCGTGCAGGGCGGTGGTCAACCCGGCCTCGCCGATGACGTACGCGGTGCCACCCGGGCGCTGGTCGGCGAGGAACTGCCCGGTGGCCAGCGCCGAGGACCAGATCGACTCCTCCGGCACGTCCAGCCCCATCCGGCTCAACCGGGCCGTCAGGTCGCGCGGCGTGTAGATGGAGTTGTTGGTCAGCACCAGGAACGGCTTGCCGGAGGCGCGCAGCCGGTTGACGAACTCCGGGGCTCCGGGCACCGGCTGACCCTCGTGGACCAGCACACCGTCCATGTCGGTGAGCCAGCTCTGCACGGGTTTGCGGTCATGCATCGGTGCCCCCAGCAGGCGTCGGTCGGCGGGTCGGTACGCAGCAGACGGTGGGACAGGTGTCCCACATGGGCAGGTCGCCGAGGCGGCGGCGCAGCTGCGCGCCGTCCGGGTCGGTCCGCTCGGTGACCAGTTCCCGGACCATCGTCACGAAGCGCGGGTCGGTGCCCGGGGTGCCGGCCCGGACGAAGTCCAGACCGAGCTGCTTGGCCGTCTCCAGCGCCTCGGTATCCAGGTCCCACACCACCTCGAGGTGGTCCGAGACGAACCCGATCGGGCTGACCACCACGCTGGTGGTGCCGCCCGCGGCGAGCGCGCCGAGGTGGTCGTTGATGTCGGGTTCCAGCCACGGCACGTGCGGGGGGCCGGACCGGCTCTGCCACACCAGGTCGTACGCCAGGTCGGGGGCGGCGGCCGCGGCCACCAGCCGGGCGGTCTCGCGCAGTTGCGCCTCGTAGCGGCCACCGTGCGGGCCGGCGTTCGCCGCCATGGAGGTGGGGATGGAGTGGGCGGTGAACACCAGCCGGGTGGTGTCCCGCTTCGCGGGGTCGAGTTGGGCGAGGGCGGCCCGGACCGCGTCGACGTGGGGCTCGACGAACCCGGGGTGGTCCCAGAACTGCCGCAGCTTCTCGATCACCGGCGCGTCGGGTCCGACGGCGGCCCGGGCGGCGGCGATGTCCTCCTGGTACTGCCGGCAGGACGAGTAACCGCCGTACGCGCTGGTGACGAAGGCCAGCGCCCGGGTCACACCGTCGTCGCGCATCCGGGTCACGGTGTCGGCGAGCATCGGGTCCCAGTTGCGGTTGCCCCAGTAGACGGGCAGGTCCACACCGTGCGCCGCGAAGTCGGCGCGGACCGCGGCCAGCAGGTCACGGCACTGCTGGTTGATCGGGGACACCCCGCCGAAGTGCTGGTAGTGCTCGGCGACCTCGGCCAGCCGCTCGGGCGGCACGCCCCGGCCGCGGGTCACGTTCTGCAGAAACGGCATCACGTCCTCCGGCCGTTCCGGCCCACCGAAGGACACCAACACCACCGCGTCGTACGCCATGGGGTCATTCTTGCCCCTCGGCCACGACGACCCGGCGACGCCCCCTGGTCCGGACGCGGAGATCACGCGTGCGGCTCCCGGGAGCGTCGCCGAAGGAGCGTCAGGCGCCGATGGCGTGGTAGCCGCCGTCGACGTGCACGATCTCGCCGGTGGTGGCCGGGAACCAGTCGGACAGCAGCGCCAGGCAGGCCCGCGCGGCCGGCTCCTGGTCGGTGAGGTTCCAGCCGAGCGGGGCGCGCTCGCTCCAGGCGGTCTCGAACTGGTCGAAGCCGGGGATCGACTTGGCGGCGATGGTGCGCAGCGGCCCGGCGGCCACCAGGTTGCTGCGAATGCCCTGCTTGCCCAGGTGCAGCGCCAGGTAGCGGGACGCGGACTCCAGGCCGGCCTTCGCCACGCCCATCCAGTCGTACACCGGCCACGCCTTGGTGGCGTCGAAGGTCAGGCCGACCACCGCGCCGCCCGCCGACATCAACGGCAGCGCCGCCATCGCGAGGGACTTGTACGAGTAGGTCGAGACGTGCAGGGCGGTCGCCACGTCCTCCCACGGCGCGTCGAGGAAGCCACCGCCGAGGCAGCTCTGCGGGGCGAAGCCGATCGAGTGCACCACGCCGTCGAGCCCGTCGACGTGCTCGCGGACCCGGTCGGCGAGGCTGGCCAGGTGCTCGGCGTTGGTCACGTCGACCTCGATCACCGGCGCGGGCTCGGGCAGCCGCTTGGCGATCCGCTCGACCAGGGAGAGCCGGCCGAAGCCGGTGAGCACGACCTGAGCGCCGTTCTCCTGGGCGAGCTTCGCCACCGAGAAGGCGATCGAGGCGTCGGTGATGACACCGGTGACGAGCAGCCGCTTACCGGCGAGCAGTCCGGACATGCAGGGTTTCCTCCGTAGTCAGAGAAGGTCAGTGGCCCATGCCGAGGCCGCCGTCGACCGGGATCACGGCGCCGGAGACGTACCCGGCGCCGTCCGAGGCCAGCCAGGTGACCACGGCGGCCACCTCGTCCGGGCTGGCCATCCGGCCGGCGGGGATGGACTTGCGGATCTCCGCCTTGCGGTCGTCGGAGAGACCGGCGGTCATGTCGGTGTCGATGAAGCCGGGCGCCACCACGTTCGCGGTGATGTTGCGGCTGCCCAGCTCCCGGGTGATCGAGCGGGCGACGCCGACCAGGCCGGCCTTGCTGGCGGCGTAGTTGACCTGACCGGCGCCGCCGGAGAGGCCCACCACCGACGAGATGAAGATGAAGCGGCCCCACTTGGCCCGCAGCATCTTGCCGGAGGCGCGCTTGGCGACCCGGAACGCGCCGGTGAGGTTGGTGTCGACCACGCCGGTGAACTGCTCCTCGGACATCCGCAGCAGCAGCGTGTCGTCGGTCATGCCGGCGTTGGCGACGACCACCTCGACCGGGCCCAGCTCGGCCTCGACGGCGGTGAACGCGGCGTCGATCGAGGCCGCGTCGGTGACGTCGGCCCGTACGCCGAACAGCCCTTCCGGGGGCTCGCCACTGCGGTGGGTGACCGCCACCCGGTCACCCTGCTTGGCGAAGGCCTGCGCGATGGCCAGGCCGATTCCCCGGTTGCCGCCGGTCACCAGCACGGTACGGGCCACGGTTCCTCCTTGCGACTGCTCAGCATGGACGCGTCGGAGCCTAGGCGTTACCCGCAAGTAAGCGCTAACGGGTGTGGCGTCCCACCCAGGTACGACGTGGGGATCAACCTGCGGGGGCACGCCCGGTGGCACCCTCGGCCCGTAGCCTCCGGGTGGTGAACCGGCAACCTCTCGTCCTGGCTCTGGGCGCGCTGGGGCAGACCCTGTGGGGCCGGGACGCCCCATCCGATCGACCGCTGCGGACCCGCTGGCCCCGACTGGCCCGCGCCCTCACCCCGATCGGCCTGCTCGCCGCGCTCGGCTTCTTCTGGATCACGCTGAGCGTGGAGCTGGATCTGGAGCTGCCGACGCCGGTGGCGGTGCTGTTCGCGGCGATGACCACGGCACCGCTGCTGGCGTTGCCCCGGCGTCCGCTGCTGGCCTGGCGGTTGACCGTGCTGGCCCTGCTGGTGTGCACGTTCAACGCGCCGTCCGACCTGCCCGGCCCGTGGACCCCACCGCTGGCCCTCGGGTCGGTCGCGGTGGTCGCGGTGGCCGCCGCGCGGGTCGACCGGCCGGTGCTGGCGTGGCTGGTGGCGATCACGGCGATACCGGTGCTCACCCTGGTCCGCCCGGAGAACCGGGCCGCCGTCCTGGCGCTGCTCGGCGCGCTGGCGATCGTCGGCGACCTGATCCGGCGCAACCGGCTGTCCCGCCGGGCGCTCGCGGCGCAGACCGAGCTGAGCGAGCGGGAGAAGGAGCGCCGCGCGGTGCTGGAGGAGCGCACCCGGATCGCCCGGGAGCTGCACGACGTGGTGGCACACCACATGTCGCTGATCGCCGTGCAGGCCGAGACCGCGCCGTACCGCCTCGACGACGTGCCCGCCCCGGCCGCCGCCGAGTTCGCCGCCATCGCCGGCTCGGCCCGCGACGCGCTGACCGACATGCGGCGGCTGTTGGGGGTGCTGCGCAGCGAGGCCAGCGGACCGCAGACCACCCCGCAGCCCGACCTGGCCGACCTGGGCGCGATGGTGGACGCGGCCCGCCGCGCCGGGCTGGCCGTCACCCTGGACGCCGACCCCTCTCCTCCGGTGCCCGCGCCGGTCGGGCTGGCCGCGTACCGCATCGTCCAGGAGGGCCTGGCCAACGCGGCCCGGCACGCGCCCGGCGCCGCGGTGCGCGTCACCGTCCGCGCCGGTCCGGCCGGTCTGGGAGTACGCGTCGACAACTCCCCGCCCGACGCCCCACCGACCGCCGACGGCGGGCCGGGCCACGGGTTGACCGGTATGCGCGAGCGCGCCACGTCGCTCGGCGGTACGTTCACCGCCGGGCCGCTACCGGACGGCGGATACGCGGTGGCGGCCGAACTGCCGTACGAGGTGGGGAGCCCAGAAGAATGATCAAGGTGCTGATCGCCGACGACCAGGCGATGGTCCGGCAGGGCTTCGGCGCGCTGCTCGCCGCCCAACCCGACCTGCTGGTGGTGGGCGACGCCGCGGACGGCGCACAGGCCGTCACCGCCGCCCGCCGGCTCGACCCGGACGTGGTGCTGATGGACGTCCGGATGCCGGTCCTGGACGGGCTGGCCGCCACCCGTCAACTGCTGGGCGACCGCTCGGCGCAGCGCCCACGGGTGCTCATCCTCACCACGTTCGACCTGGACGACTACGTGTACGAGGCGCTGCGCGCCGGCGCGAGCGGCTTCCTGCTCAAGGACGCGCCCGCGGCTGACCTGGTGCAGGCGGTGCGGGTGGTGGCGGCCGGGGACGCGCTGCTCGCCCCGGCGGTGACCCGTCGGCTGATCGCCGAGTTCGCGGCCCGTCCGGAGCGCCGCCGGCCCCGCCCCACCGACCTGGCCGGGCTGACCCCACGGGAGACCGAGGTGCTGCGGTTGATCGCCCGGGGCCGCAACAACGCGGAGATCGCCGGGGACCTGGTGGTGGCGGAGCAGACCGTCAAGACGCACGTCGGGCGGATCCTGGCCAAGCTCGGCCTGCGCGACCGGGCCCAGGCGGTGGTGTTGGCGTACGAGACGGGTCTGGTCGCCGCCGGCGAGTAGCACCGGAGAGCCACCCGGAAGACGGCTCCCCGGGACGACGCCCCCGGCCCGTGCGCCCCCGCACTCTCCCTCCGGACGACGACATTCCGGAAAGGGGAGAACACACATGCGACGACGAACTGCCGCCCGGGTGGCGGTGAGCACCCTGCTCGGTGTGAACCTGATGCTGCCCGGCAGGCCGGAACCGGTCGTGGCGGCGGGGTTCGTCGAGGCGTACCCGGTCACCGCGGCGGCGATGCGCGCGGCCGGCCCCCCGTACGCGGACTGGACGGCCGACGGACGCCGGTTCCTGACGTTCGATCCGCGCGGTGACGGCCGCGTCGTGGAGGTGGTCGGCGACCTGACCGGCGCGGACCGGATCGCGGTGCTGGTGCCGGGGGTGGGCAGTACGCTCGCCGACTTCGACCGGGGGCTGGGTGGGGTAACCGGGCGCGCGCCGGCGGTGCAGGCCCGCCAGCTCTACGGGCGGCTGCGGTCGACCGACCCGTCGGCGCGGGTCGCGGTGCTGGCCTGGCTCGGCTACGAGCCGCCCGACGGGGTGTTGGCCGCCGCCGGCGACGCCAGCGCCCGGCGCGGGGCGGTCGCGCTGACCGGGCTGCTGCGGGAGGTGGCGGCGCGGCGTCCCACCGCGACGATCACGGTGGTCGGGCACAGCTACGGGGCGTTGGTGGTGGCGCTCGCGGCGGCACACGCCCCGGCGCAGGTCACCGACGTGGTCAGCCTCGGTGGGGTCGGCGCGGGTGTGCAGCGGGCCGACGAGTGCCGCGACGGCCTGCGGTTCTGGGCGGCCGAGGCGTCCTCCGACTGGATCCGTCGGGTGCCGGCGGTGCGGCTCGCCGGCCTCGGGCACGGACGTCGGCCGGGCGACCCCGCGTTCGGCGCCCGATCGCTGCCGGTGGACGGGGTGGCCGGGCACGACGGTTACCTGGCGCCGGGCAGCGCCACGCTCGACGCGGTCGCGGGGGTCGTGCTGGGCGTCGTACCGGTCGAGGACGCCCGGTGAGCCGCGACCGCGCGGTGGACGCGCTGCGGGCGTACGCCATCGGTGGCGTCGTGCTCGGGCACTGGCTGGTCACCGGCCTGGTGCTGACCGGCGACGGCGGGCTGCGCCAGGCCAGCCCGCTGGCGGCGATGCCCGGTCTGGCCCCGGTGACCTGGCTGGTGCAGACGCTCGGCCTGTTCTTCTTCGCCGCCGGCTTCGGCTCGGCCCGGTCGCTGGCGCGGCACCGGGGCGGGTGGGGCGGCTGGCTGGCCCGCCGCACGCGTCGACTGCTGCTGCCCGCGGTGGCGCTGCTGGGCACGGGTGCGGCGGTGCTGCTGGCCGCCACCGTGCTGGGTGCGCCGGACGACACGCTCGCCCTGGGGCTGCGGCTCGCGGTCAGTCCGCTGTGGTTCCTGGCGCCGCTGCTGCTCCTCGTCGCGTCGAGCGGCCCGCTGCGCGCCGCCGTACGCCGGTGGGGGGTGGCACGCTGCGCGCTGCCGGCGGTGGCGGTGGTGGCGGCGAGCGACGTCGCGGTCCGCCTGGTGCCGGACGGGGTGACCGTGCCGCCGGTCAGCGTGGTGGCGGCCTGGGCGGTGCCGTACCTGCTCGGCCTCGCCCACGCCGACGGCCGGCTGGCCGGCCGGCGGGCGGCGGCCCTGCTGGCGGTGGGCGGGGGCGGGACGCTCGCCGTGCTGCTGGCGCTGGGCTATCCGGCCAGCGCGGTCGGGGTGCCCGGGGTCGGGATGTCCAACCTCAACCCGCCGTCGCTGCTGGCCGTGGCGCTGGCGGTCACCCAGGTCGGGCTGGGCCTGCTGGCCCGGCCCGGGTGGGAACGGTTGCTGACCCGGCCGCTGCCGGCTCGCGTGGTGGCCACGATGAACCGTGACGCCGTGCGGATCTACCTGTGGCACCAGCCGGTGCTGGTCGCGGTGACCGCGCTCACCGCGCGGAGCGGGATGGCCCTGCCCGGGCTGCACACCGCGCCGGACGGTCCGGCGTGGCTGCTGGCCCGGTGCTGCTGGCTGCCGCTGCTCGCCGCGACGCTGGTCACGGTGGTACGTGGTGGGCGCGGAACCGGGTCGACAGCGCGTCGGGCCAGGCCGGTCCGGCCGGGCGGTGGAGCGCTCGCGGACCGGTCGGCCGAGTGCGTGCCGGGGCCGGCTCAGGTGTACGATCATCGACGTTCGGGCCGGGCCGACCTGCAGGAGGTGATCGCTGTGCGAGATAGCGATCCTCCTAGTCGTGGCCGGGCCGATGGTCAGCCCCGCTGAGCCACGACTCAGTCTGGCGAGCTGACCCCGCTCTGCTCCCCCACCACCTCGGTCGACGCCGTGGTGCGTGCCGCGCCGTCCGGTCACCGGACGGTCGCCGGGAGCCGCCCGGTCACGACTTCGTGTGCGCGTCCCCACCCCCTGCGGTCCGCCCTCACCCGCGGACCGTCCAGCCGCCACTCGGAGCCGTCCATGAGCCGCTACGTCGCCCCGCTGGGCTTCACCCTCGCCGCCGTCTGGGTGGCCGTCGTCTTCGTCCTGGCCGGCGGCGGTCACTGACCACCGCCGGCCGGTCCGGCCCGGGTCGTTCGCCGTCCCGACCGTCGGCGCCCCGGCCCTCGGATGGGCCGGGGCTCAGATCATCCGTGACGTCCAGAGCAGGCTGAGCGCGCCGGCGCAGAGCGCCAGCAGCAGCGCCACACCGGCGTACCACTGGGTCACCTCGCGCGGCTCGGTCCGGAACCCGATCGAGCTGCCCATGTCCTGGTAGACCTGCTTCAGCTCGCTCACCGAGGCCGCCTCGTAGAAGTAGCCCTCGGTCGTCTCGGCCAGCTCGGCGAGGGCCAGCCGGTCCACCGGCACCCGTTGAAGCTGCCCACCGATGTCGACCTGACCGGTGTCGGTGCCGAACGCGATGGTGGAGACCGGCACGTTCGCCGCCTGCGCGGCGGCCGCCGCCTCCTCCACCGACCGGCCGGAGGTGCGGAACCCGTCCGACAGCAGCACGATGCGCGCCGGTGGGATACCGGCCGCGCCGTCGGCCGGCACCGACCGGATCGCCTCCAGGCAGGTGAACACCGCCTCGCCCGTCGCGGTCGCCTCGGCCAGCACCAGCCCGTCGATCGCGGCGGTCACCGCGTCCCGGTCCTTGCCCGGCGGCACCAGGACGTTCGCCGCCTTGGCGAAGGAGACGAGACCCAGGTTGTAGCTCTCCGGCAGCTCGCCCACGAACTGCTTGGCGGCCTCCTGCGCGGCCTCCAACCGGTTCGGCGCGACGTCGTCGGCCTGCATCGACAGCGAGACGTCGATGGCGAGCATCACGGTCGCCCGCTCCAACGGCTCCTTCGTGTCCACCGCGGGGCGGGCCAGGGCCGTGGCGAGCACCAGCAGGCAGAGCAGGAACGCGGTCGCCGGTACGTGCCGCCGCCAGCCCAGGCCCCTGGGCGCGACGGTACGCAGCAGGTCCACGTTGGTGAACCGCATCGCGTACGCCCGGCGGTGCAGCTGCCGCCAGACGTAGAACGCGGCGAGCGCGAGCACCGGCAGCACGGCCAGCAGCCACCACGGTTGCAGAAAACGGATCATCGTGTCGTCCCCCGGGTCCGCGCGTGCCGCTGCGCGGCAACGAAACGCACCATGTCCAGCAGCCAGTCTCGGTCCGTACGCAGACGCAGGTGGGCCGCGCCGGCACCGCGCAGCGCGGCGGCGATGGTGGCCCGTTGGGCGGCGGCGGCCTCCGCGTACCGCTGCCGCAGCCGGGGATCGGCGGTCTGCACCTCGTGCAGCTCACCGCTCTCCGGGTCGACCACCGGCAGCACCCCCACGTCGGGCAACTCCAGCTCGCGCGGGTCGACCACCTCGATCGCCAGCACGTCGTGCCGAACGCGCAGCTTGCGCATCGGCCGGGCCCACTGCTCGGCCGGCGCCAGGAAGTCCGAGACCACCACGGCCACCCCGCGCCGCCGGGGCGGGCGGTTGAGCATGTCGACGAGCGCGCCCAGGTCGCCCCGGCCGGGCTGGATCGGCGTGCCGGCGACGGCGCGCAGCAGGCCCTGCGCCTCCTTGCGGCCGGAGCGGGCCGGCAGGCGGGTGAGTACGCCCGGACCGGGTGGTGGCGGGCCACCGCGCCAACGCCGGACCGGCGCGGACGCACCACCGCCGGTGCCGATCACCGCACCGATGCGGTTGCCGCCGCGCACGGTCAGGTGGGTGATCGCCGCAGCGGCGGCCACCACCACCTCCCGTTTGAGCCACTGCCCGGTGCCGAAGTCCAGGCTGGCCGAGAGGTCCAGGGCCAGCCAGGTCTCCAACTCCCGGTCGGCGACGGTACGGCGCACATGGGCGGTCGTGGTCCGCGCGGTCACCGGCCAGTCCATCCGGCGTACGTCGTCACCGGGGCGGTACTCCCGCGACTCGCCCGCCTCGCTGCCCGGCCCGGGGAGCAGACCGGCGTAGTCGCCCTGGAGCAGACCGTCGAGCTTGCGGGTGACCAGCAGCTGTAACCGGGACAGCACGGCCTCGCTGCGGTCACCCAGCGGGGCGGGACGAGGGGTGGGTGAGGTCACGGCCGCTGCCCGGGCCAGCCCGCGCCGGGTGGTGGGGCGCTCGACGGCGGGGTGGCCTGCTGCCGGGGCGCGACCGACGGAAGCGGAATCGTGGACATCACCCGCTGCACGATGTGGTCGGCCGGCACGTCGTCGGCGAGCGCGTCGTAGCTGAGCACCAGCCGGTGCCGCAGGATGTCCGGAGCGATGTCCTGGACGTCCTGCGGCAGCGCGTAGTCGCGTCCGCGCAGCAGCGCCAGTGCGCGGGTGGCCCGGACCAGTCCGAGCGAGGCGCGCGGGCTGGCCCCGTACTGGATCAGTTGGGCGACGTCCGGCATGCCGTGCTCGGCCGGCGTACGGGTGGCCAGCACCAGACGAACCGCGTAGTCGACGAGCGCGTTGTGCACGAACACCTGGTCGGCCTTGCGTTGCAGCGCGATCAACTCGGGGGTGTCGAAGACCGCCGTCGGTTCCGGCGCGGCCACGCCCATCCGGTAGACGATCTCCCGTTCCTCGGCGTCGGTCGGATAACCCACCACGATCTTCATGAGGAACCGGTCCCGCTGGGCCTCCGGCAGCGGGTAGACGCCCTCCTGCTCGATCGGGTTCTGGGTGGCCATCACCAGGAACGGGTCGGGCACCTGGTGGCTCTCCCCGCCGATCGACACCTGCCGTTCGCTCATCACCTCGAGCAGCGCCGACTGCACCTTCGCCGGGGCACGGTTGATCTCGTCGGCGAGCAGGAAGTTGACGAAGACCGGCCCCAGCTCCACGTCGAACTTCTCGCTCGACTGCCGGTAGATCCGGGTGCCCATGATGTCGGCCGGCACCAGGTCGGGGGTGAACTGCACCCGGGCGAAGGACCCGCCGACGACCTTGGCGAGGGTCTCCACGGCCAGGGTCTTGGCCACACCGGGCACGCCTTCGAGCAGGCAGTGGCCGCGGGCGAGCAGCGCGACGAACATCCGCTCGACCATCCGGTCCTGGCCGACGATGACCCGTTTGATCTCGAACAGCGCCTTCTCCAACAGGGTGGCGTCCTGCGCGGGCGTGGTCACCGGGGCGGGCGCCGGGGGTGTCGCCCCGTTGGGCGTCGGGGCGTCGGGCGTGGTCGGCTGGGCCACCGGTCCTCCACAGCGTTTGTCGGTCGTCGCGGCTGGTGCGGTATCAAGACTCGCATGCCTTCCTGAGTGTCGAGGTGGGGAGAAGCCGATTTTCGCCGCGCCGTCCCGAGCATCGAATCGCGCGTCATGGGTGGACAGGGACCGGGCCGCCGCGTGTACGATTCATCCCGTCGCCGGGCGGCTCCCCCCGTGGCCGCCCGGCGCTCAAACTTCTCGCTGCGGCCGCCCTAGACTGGCCGGGATGAGCGTCCCCACCCCCGCCGACGAGGCCCTGGTCTGTTCGGCCCGCGGCTGCCGTGCCCCCGCCGTCTGGGCGCTGGAGTGGAACAATCCCCGCCTGCACACCGCCGATCGGCGCAAGACCTGGTTGGCCTGCGCCGAACACCGGGACACGCTCGGCGCGTTCCTGGACGCCCGGGGCTTCCTCCGTACCGTCACTCCGGTGTCCGGATCGCCTACCCTCGACGTGTGAGCGAGCGATGAGGCACAGCAGCGGCGCGGCGCGGAACGGATCTGCTCGGTGAGCGCGCAGGACCGCACCGACCCACCGGCCACGCCGGGCCCCGACGCCCCACCGGCCGCCCCGGGCCCCGACACCACGGCAACCGTGCCCGCCCCGCCCCGGCCGACCTCCCCGGCGGCACCGCCCGGCATCGCGCCGCCGCCCGGGGCGTTCCCGGCGCCCGGCACGCTCGGCCCGGACCCGTCCCCGCCGGACGTCCGGTCGCCCGCCCCGCTGCCGCCGAACGCCCTGCCGCCGAACCCTCCCCCGCCGTCCGCCGGCCACGCCGCCCCGCCCGACCTGCCGCCGCCCGGCCTCCTGCCGCCGGGGCCCGCCCCGGTGACGTCGGCCCGCGGCCCGTTGGAGCCGTGGCCGGACACCGTACGCTGGCAGCCGATCTCCACCGACCTGATCTGGGTGGAGTTGATCCGGCTCGCGGTCGTGGTGGCCATCGGCCTGGCCGTGACCGCTGTCGGCTGGGCGCTGAGCGGACACTGGCTGTTCGGGCTGGCCCTCGCCGTCGTACTGGTGCTCGGCGCGTGGCGGGCCACGGCCATCGTCCGGGCGGTACGCGCCTGGGGCTACGCCGAGCGCGACGACGACCTGCTCGTACGGCACGGGCTGCTGGTCCGGCGGCTCTCCATCGTCCCGTACTCGCGCATGCAGTTCGTCGACGTGAGCGCCGGCCCGCTGGAACGCGCCTTCGACCTGGCCACCGTGCAGTTGCACACGGCGGCGGCGGCCAGTGACGCGCGGGTGCCCGGCCTGCGCCCGGCGGAGGCGTCCCGGCTGCGCGACCGACTCACCGCGCTGGGCGAGGACCGGGCGGAGGGGCTGTGACCAGCCGTACCGGGGACCGCCGACGTCACCGGGCACCGGCCCGATGAGCGAGCGCCCCGTCGAGCCGGGCACCCTACCGCCGCCTTCCGGCAGCGGTGCGCCCCCTGCCGACCCACCGCACGCGATCGTGCCGCCGCCTGCCGGACTGCCGCCGCATCCTGCGGGGTCACCGGACGCCGGTGGGACGCCCTACCCCGCCGGCACGCCGCACGCCGCTGGATCGCCGTATTCGGCCGGGCCGCCGCATCCGGTCGGGCTGCCCGAGGCGGTTCAGCCGTGGCCGGCACCGGGCAGTGGCGGTGGTGGGGAGCCGCGACAGCGGCTGCACCCGCTCAGCCCGCTGCTGCACGGCGCCAAGTCGTTGGTCGTGGTGATCGCCGGGCTGTCCTGGTCGACCCTGTCGCGGGTCGGCTTCGGTTGGTTCGCCGCGATGGTGGTGGTGCTGGCGCTCGGCGCGACCGTGCTCTCGGTGATCAGCTGGTACAACACCGGCTATCACGTGGTGGGGCGCGAGCTGCGGGTGCACGAGGGGCTGCTCTGGCGACGTACCCGGGCCATCCCGTTGGAACGGTTGCAGGCCGTGGAGGTGGTCCGGCCGCTGCTCGCCCAGCTCACCGGCCTGGCCGAGCTGCGCCTGGAGGTCGTCGGCGGCGGCAAGACCGAAGCGCCGCTGGCGTACCTCGGGGTGGCCGAGGCGACCCGGCTGCGGGAGCGGCTGCTGGCGCTCGCCGGGCGCGCCGCGCCGGTCGACGAGACCGCGCCCGCGACTCGGGTCGAGACACCGACGGTCGTGCGGGGTCGACCGCTGCACGCGGTACGCAACCAGAACCTGCTGGTCAGCCAGCTGCTCACCCCGCAGGCGTTCCTGCTCCCGTTCGGCCTGGCCTTCGTCGTGGTGCAGTTCGTCACCGCCGGGTCGTGGTCGTTCATCGCGGTGGCGAGCACGCTGACCGCGATGGCCGGGGTGCTGCTGCAGCCGATCCGCCGGGTGCTCGACGACTGGAACTTCCGGCTGGCCCGCGACGGCGACACCCTGCGGGTGCACAACGGCCTGCTGGAGACCCGCGCGCAGACCGTGCCGCTGGATCGGGTCCAGACCGTGCGGGCCACCTGGCCGCTGCTGTGGCGGGTCAACGACTGGCTGCGCCTGCGGTTGGAGGTGGCCGGCTACTCGGTCGCGGACGCCGACGACCGCAACCGCCCGGACCGGCTGCTGCCGGTGGGCGACCTGCCGACCGCCACGATGATCGTCGGCGAGGTGCTGCCCGGCGTACGCCTGGACGCGCTCACCCTGAGCCCGCCGCCGCCCCGGACCCGCTGGCTGCACCCGCTCGGGCGCGGCGCGCTCGGCGCGGGCCTGTTCGACCGGGTCTTCGCCACCCGGTCCGGGCTGCTCACCCGGCAGTTGGCGATCGTGCCGTACGCGCGGATCCAGAGCGTGCGGGTCGTGCAGGGGCCGGTGCAGCGCCGGCTGCGGCTCGCGACGGTGTACGCAGACACGGCCGGCGGCTCGGGCGCGGCAGCCCAGGACCGCGACCTCGCCGAAGCCTGGGCCCTGGCGGCCGACCTGACCCGCAGAACCCACCAAGCCCGCCGCCCCACCTGACCCCGACCCCCACAGCTGCCGTTGATCAAGAGGTCCGCGTCAAAAATCAGGCACGCCCCGACGCAAACCTCTTGATCGACAAGGACGAACCGACCCCCTCCCCCCCCCCCCCGGTTGATCATGAAGTTATTGCCCTCGGGCACGGCGTGTCGGGGCAATAACTTCATGATCAACGGGGTTCGGGGCCGGGGGCTGGGGGGGGTCAGTGGTCGGCGGGGACCGCGCGGGGGGTTTGGGGATCGGGGTGGTCGGTCGGGGGGTCGGCGGGGTCGGGGGGCGGTTGCGTTCCGGCCTTCGGATGACGGGCGCGCCGCGACCGCCAGGCGCGCTCGGCCAGGCCGACGACCAGGTAGGTCAGCCCGACGTACGCCCAGCCGACCAGCACGTCGATCACGTAGTGCTCGCCGGAGTAGACCAGGGTGAAGGTCATCGCCAGCGGGTACGCGAGCAGCAGCGGCCACCACCGGCGGCGGGTGGTGTGCAGGAAGAACAGCACCACGAACAGCGCCCACGCGGTGTGCAGCGAGGGCATCGCGGCGACCGGGTTCGAGGCGATCTGGCCGGCGTTGAGCACGTTGCCGGCGCCGTGCATGCCGAACGCCTTCCAACCCCGGGTGGAGATCCGGGCGACCTCGGTGAGCAGGCCGTTCTGCGCGGCCCACCACGGCGGGGCGGCCGGGTAGGCGAAGTAGGTCACCAGGCCGGCGGCGCAGAGGAAACCCCACCGCCGCATGTACGCGGCCCAGCGGCGCCTGTCGCGCAGCCAGAGCACCGCGGCGGCGGTCAGCGCCACCACGAAGTGCGAGAAGTACACCCAGCTCGCCGCGACGTCCCACCAGTGCACCTGCGGGCGGTACAGGTGCTCCTGCAACCAGACGGTGGGCACCTCACCGCCGGTGGCCCAGCCGAACATGAACCGGTCGGCGACGATCAGCTCCATGGCGTGCGGGGTGGCCCCGTTGTCGGCGAACCCGCGCGAGAGGTTGTAGACGACGAACAGCAGCACCACCGGCACCCAGTCCCGGGCGAAGCGCAGGTGGCTGCGCCACGGGCGGTCGCTGTTCCAGGCGATGGTCCCGAGCCAGATCCACACGAAGGCGTACGCGGGGTCGGTCGGCAGCCCGATCGCGAGCCAGGCGGCGACGAAGGCGACCGCCCAGATCGTCATGGCGACGATGCGCCGACGACCCGCGTCCGGGGACGCGGGTGGGTCGGTCCGGGCGGGGGGCTGGGGGTCAGTCACGACGGCCATCGCGGTCAAGGTTAACGACGGCTACGGCATCGACCGACGGGTACCACCCGGCCAGGCGGCCCACAGGTGGGAGGGCGGGCGGCGTCGGGATCGCCGGGCGCGTGCTCGGCGGGGTCGGGCAGCACCTAGGCTGACGACCATGCAGGAGCAGCCCGAGCCGGCCTTCGCGCCGGGTCTGACCGCCCAGGTCGAGCTGACCGTCACCGACGCGGACACCGCCCAGGCGGTCGGTTCGGGAGACGTACCGGTGCTGGGCACACCCCGGGCGCTCGCGCTCGCGGAGGCGGCCACCGTCGCGGCCACGGCCACCGCGATGCCGCCCGGGTCGACGACGGTCGGCACCCGCGTCGAGCTGGAACATCTCGCCCCGACGGTGGTGGGCCGCACGGTACGGGCCCAGGCGCTGCTGACGTCCGTCGACGGCCGTCGGTTGTCGTTCGAGGTGACCGTCGCCGACGGCGACCAGACGGTGGCCCGGGGCCGGGTCGACCGGCTGCTGGTGGACCGGCAGCGTTTCGTCGAGCGGGCCGGGCGGACGTCGTGAGCGCCGGCTTCGTCGAGGTCGCCGACCGGGTGTACGTGCGTGGCGAGCCCCTGCTGCGGGTCAACGTCACGCTCGTCGTCGGCGACGACGGCGCGCTGCTGGTGGACACGCTCTCCTCGGCCGGACAGGCCACCGAGCTGGCCGAGGCCGTCCGGGCGGTCACCGACCGTCCGCTGACCCTGGTCAACACGCACCACCACTACGACCACTGCTTCGGCAACGCCGTCCTGGCCGGCGACCCGGCCCGCCCGGTGTACGCCCACGAGCGGGCCGCCGCGGCGCTGCGCGAGGACCCGGAGCGGCTGCGCCGCGAGGCGTACGAGGAGGTGCGCACCGAGCACCCGGGGCTGGCCGCCGACCTGTCCGACACCCCGTTGCTGGCCCCGACGCACACGGTGCACACGGAGACGACGGTCGACCTGGGCGGCCGACGGGTGGTGCTGCGGCACCCGGGGCGCGGGCACACCGACGCCGACCTGGTGGCGTTCGTGCCCGACGCGGACGTGCTGGTCGCCGGTGACCTGGTGGAGCAGAGCGGTCCGCCCGCCTTCGAGGACTCGTACCCCCTGCAGTGGCCGGACGCGGTCGCGGACCTGCTGCGGCTGACGACGCCGCGCACGGTCGTCGTGCCCGGCCACGGCGATCCGGTGGACGTCGAATTCGTCCGCGCCCAGCACGCCGAGCTGGTCCGCCTGGCCTGGCTGATCCGGGCCGCGCACACCGGCGACGCGCACCCGGAGCGGGTGGCCGCCGAGGCGCCCTTCGGCGCCCGCGCGGCGCTGATCGCCGCCCGCCGCGGCTACCGCGAGTTGAACGGCGAACCCTGACCCGCCCCGCCCCTCTCGCGCCGATCTTGCACTTTCCGTTGCCGTTAAGTCCCTTATCCGGGGAAAGGTCGGCGCAGAAAGTGCAAGATCGGCGGAGAAGAGGGCTCGGCTAGACCGGGGTGCGGCGCCACTGTTGGTTTGTGGCGGTGGTGCAGGTGGACTGGACGGCGCGGGCGCCGTCGGTGGTGGCGGCGTTGAGGATGGTGAGGCACTTGTTGCTGTGCCTCGCGACCAGCTGTACTGCGCCGGTGGTGCCGACGTCCTGGACGCGCCACTGCTGGTTGGTGCCGCCGTTGCAGGTCCACTGAGTCACCCGGACGCCGTCGGCGGTGGCGCCCGCGCCGCCGTACACGTCGAGGCACTTGCCGCTGTGCACGCTGGTGACCGTCTGGAAGCCGCCGCCCGCGTCCTGGAACCGCCACCGCTGGTTGGGCTGCCCGTTCGCACTCCACTGCACGATGTCGGCACCGTCGGTGGTGGCGTTGTTGGAGACGTCCAGCAGCTTCCCGCTGTGCTGGGCGGTGAGGGTGTACGCGCTCGGCACCGGCACGGTGCTTCCCGGGGTCAGCCGGTACAGCCCGGCGCCGTGGGCCGGCAGCGAGCGGGTGAGGGTCCCGGTCACCGTGCCGAGGGCCGCGCCGGACCACAGGTCGGTCACGGTGGCCGAACCGATCCCCAGGTCGGCCAGGTTGACCGAGACGTTCGCCGTGCCGCTCTCGCGGTTGAACAGGGCGAGGTAGCGGTCGGTGCTGCCCGGCACGTCGGCGGTCCACGCCTGCCGGGTGCCGCCGGTGAGCTGACGGTTGTTGGCGCTGTTCTGGTCGACGGCCAGCACGGCGGCGTTGGTCATCAGCGCGAGTTCCTGGGCGCGGTTCTCGACCAGGTTGCCGCCCCACATCAGCGGCGCGCGGTTGATCACCCAGAGCGTCATCAGGGTGCGCTGTTCGTCGGCGCTCAGGTTGGAGTAGCGCGGTGAGCCGACCGGCCCGTACTTCGACAGCCGGCCGATGGGGATCATGTCCGGGTCGGGCCAGGCGCCGGTAGCGCGGTACGGGGTCCAGTTGCGGAGTTGGTCGAAGAGGGCGTCGACGGACGACCAGTTGTCCCAGAGGTCGTTGACGATCCGCCACATGTGGGCGTTGGCCTGGACGTGGCTGCCGCTGGCCAGCGGGGTCGCGCCGGGCGACAGGCTCAGCACCATGGGCCGGCCGCTGCGCTGGATGGCCAGCTTGTAGCCCTCGACCTCGGCCTGCCGGTAGGTCGGCGCGGCGATGTCGTCCACCTTCACGAAGTCGATCCCCCAGGACGCGAGCAGTTGGAACACCGAGTCCAGGTAGCTCTGCGCGCAGGGGTTCGACATGTTCAGGCCCCACATGAGGTTGAGCCAGGCCGCGGTGGTGCTGTTGTTGACCTGGTTGGCGCGGCAGTTGGTGCCGAGGATCGGGACGTTGTCGGCCACCGCCTGGCGGGGGATGCCCCGCATCAGGTGGACCCCGACCTTCAGGCCCTGCGCGTGGATGTAGTCAGCGAGGGGTTTGAACCCGTTGCCACCGGCGGCGGAGGGGAACCGGGTGGTGTCCGGCAGCAGCCGCCCGTTGCCGTCCATCCGGAGTCGGGGTTGCAGGTTGGCGTCCTGGTTCGGGCTGTTGTTGTGCCGTCCGGGGTAGTACCACCCCCAGTCGATGACGATGTACTGCCAGCCGGACTGCCGCAGGTTGGTGGCCATGTAGTCGGCGTTCGCCCGGACGTCGGCCTCGGTGACGCTCCAGTTGAAGGAGTCGTAGCTGTTCCACCCCATCGGCGGGGTGTTGGCCGTTCCGTTGTCCCAGGCGTGCGCCGGCTCCGGCGCTCTGGCGGCGACGCCGCCCACGGCGACCAGGGCGACGACCAGTACGGCGGCGAGGCGGCGGAATGTCGGTGGTACCAGGACGAGTCTCATCGGAGTCTCCCGGATAACACGCAGGAAATAGGCGGACGCCGATGTTAACGTTCACATAACACGAGCGTCAACCGCCGAAGCGGTGTTCGACGTCGGCGCGGGTCGGCATCGCGGTGGCGCCGCCCGGCGACTCGCACACCAGACCGGCCACCCGCAGCGCGAACGCCACCGAATCGACCCAGCCCGCCGGGTCGGACGGCTCGCCGTCGCGCAGCAGGTCGGCGATGAGCGCGGCCATCACCGAGTCACCGGCCCCGGTGGCGTCGACGGCGTTCACCTTTGGCGCCGGCACCCGCACCGGGTCGGCCTCGGCGGCGGCCAGCACCGCGCCCGCCGCCCCCAGCGTCACCACCACCGTGGACGCGCCCAACTCCCGCAGGTACGCCGCCACCCCCTCGACCGGCTCGCCCGGATAGAGCAGCGCGGCGTCGGCGCTGCTGAGCTTGACCAGGTGCGCGCCCGCGGCGAACTCCGCCACCACCTGCCGCAGCCCGTCCAGCGCGGCCGGCCCGTCGAGCAGTCGTGGGCGGACGTTCGGGTCGAGGACCCGCAGCCCGGTGGCGAGCGACCAGGCCCGGCGGGCGGCGGCCAGGGTGCCCGGCTCGAGCAACACGATCGAACCGCAGTAGAGCACGTCGGCGCCGTCGGTCAGCGCCAGGTCCAGGTCGTCCGGACCGAGCAGACCGTAGGAGCGCGGCTCGCCGTAGAAGCGGAAGTCCGGTTCTGCGCCGGCGTACGTGACCACCGCGAGCGTGGTCGGCGCGTCGACCGTGACCGCCCCGGCCAGGCCGACGCCGACCCCGGTCAGGAAGTCGCGGATCCGCTGGCCCAGCACGTCGTCACCGAGCGAGCCGACGAACTCCGCCGCCCCGCCGAGTCGGGTCACCCCCACGGCCACGTTGAGCGGACCACCACCGATGGCCTGCCGGTAGACCCGCTCCCCGTCGACGTCGCCGTCGAGCAGGTCGACGAGCGCCTCGCCGAGCACCATCGCGTACCCCATCGGAGTCCCCCTCGTCGTCACCCGGCCCGCGACGGCCGTCTGGCACCAGGCTGGCACAGCGGGCGGCCCGGCGACCGGCGAAGGCCCAGGCCGCCGCTCAGTCCGCGCGGTGGATCGGGCCGTCCACCACGGCCAGCGGCCGGCCGGTGCCGCCCCCAGACAAAGGCACAGCGCCGCAATCAGCTCGCGCGGTGGTCGGGCCGTCCACCACGGCCAGCGGGCGGCCGGTGCCGCCCCCAGACGAAGGCACAGCGCCGCGATCAGCTCACGCGATGAATCGGGCCGTCCACCACGGCCAGCGGGCGGCCGGTGCCGCCCCCAGACAAAGGCACAGCGCCGCAATCAGCTCGCGCGGTGAATCGGGCCGTCCACCACGGCCAGCGGCCGGCCGGTGCCGCCCCCAGACAAAGGCACAGCGCCGCAATCAGCTCGCGCGGTGAATCGGGCCGTCCACCACGGCCAGCGGGCGGCCGGTGCCGCCCCAGCGGGCCGCGACGATCTGCGCGGCAACGCTGACCGCGGTCTCCTCGGGGGTACGACCGCCGAGGTCCAGCCCGATCGGTGAGGCCAGCCGGTCGAGTTGTTCGGCGCTCAGCCCCGCCTCGCGCAGCAGTTTGTGCCGTTCGTCGTGGGTGCGCCGCGACCCCATCGCGCCGACGTAGGCCAGGGGTTGGCGCAGGGCCAGCGCCAGCAGTGGTACGTCGAACCTCGGATCGTGGGTCAGCACGCAGACGACCGTGCGCCCGTCGACCCGACCGGCGTCGACCTCGTCCCGCAGGTAGCGGTGCGGCCATCGCACCACCACCTCGTGCGCCTCGGGGAAGCGTCGGCCGGTGGCGAAGACGGGCCGGGCGTCGCAGACGGTGACCCGGTAGCCGAGGAACGAGCCGATCCGGGCCACCGCCGCCGCGAAGTCGATCGCCCCGAAGACGATCATCCGGGGCGCGGTGGCGTACGCGGCCACGAAGACACTGAGGCCGCTGCCCCGGCGTTGCCCCTGGTAGCCGTACCGGAGCACGCCGCTGTGCCCGGCCGCGAGCAGCCCGAGCGCGTCCGCGGCCACGGCGTCGTCCAGCCGGTCGTCGCCGAGCGAGCCGGTCACCTGCCGACCGGCGAGCACCAGCCGGCGACCCAGCCGCCCGGCCGGGTCGGACGCGTCGCCGGCGTCGGCGGCCACGCAGGTGACGATCGCGGCCGGCTCGCCAGCCTGCCGCGCGACGGCGACCGCGTCGAGCTGCGCCAGGGCGTCGCCGTCGATCCGCTGAACGAACACGTCGAGCATGCCGCCGCAGGTCAGACCCACGGCGTACGCCTCGTCGTCGCTGACGCCGTAGTGGACCAGCTCCGGTACGCCGGTGGCGAGCACCTGGCGGGCCCGCTCGTAGAGGTCCGCCTCGACGCAGCCGCCGGAGACGCTGCCGGTGACCGTGCCGGCGGTGTCGACGAGCATCGCGGCGCCGGGCGGCTGCGGAGCGGATCGCCAGGTGGCGACCACGGTGGCCAGGGCGACCGGTTGGCCGGCGCGGCAGCGGCGGTGCAGTTCGTCGAACACGTCGGGCACGCGCACTCGCCCTCCTGTCCCGTCACCGTCCGGTCCGGGTCGCGTCACCCGCCGGTACACAGATCATCGCGGGAGAAGCGAGATCGTCGGCCCAAACGGGCAAGCACCACCCGACCCACTCGCGGGCGTGAAGTGGGAAGATCACGCACGAACATTGATGCAGTGGCCTCCCAGCGCGATCGATGCCACTACATCCTGGATCCAGTGCGATCTCGCCCGCGGGCCGCGCGACCCGGCCCTGTTTGACGCATCGAGGACCGACTATTGCGTCGGCAACCGACGCCGTGATGGGATGACGCGTACCGGGTGGTGCGAGGGCTGCCGCGCCACCGGTTGCCGGGTGGGTCAGACGCGAGGGCACCGGTCCAGGACAGGACCGTCGATGGCGCGTGTCCGCCGGCCGATCTGCTGCCGGGCGCGGGCCAGGGTGATCGTCGTATCCGCTTGCGGCGGGGGTGCTCGGGCAGCACGCCTCGCGAGTCAGGAGAACCCGTGAACCGTTCCCGTACGGCCGCAGTGCTCACCGCGGCCCTGACCTTTGCGCTGGGCGCCGTTGCCCTGGCGTCCAGTCCACAACCGGCGGCCGCGCACGGCGCGGCGATGACGCCGGGCAGCCGCACCTACCTCTGCTGGCAGGACGGCCTCAGCCAGACCGGCGAGATCAGGCCGAACAACCCGGCCTGTGCCGCGGCCGTGGCGCAGAGCGGGACCAACTCGCTCTACAACTGGTTCAGCGTGCTGCGCTCGGACGCCGGTGGCCGTACCACCGGTTTCATCCCGGACGGGCAGCTGTGCAGTGGCGGCAACACCGGTTTCCGGGGCTACGACCTGCCCCGTACCGACTGGCCGCTGACCCACCTGACCTCCGGCGCGCGGCTGGACTTCCGGTACAGCAACTGGGCGCACCACCCGGGCACGTTCTACTTCTACGTGACGAAGGACAGCTGGAGCCCGACCCGTGCGCTGGCCTGGAGTGACCTGGAGGAGCCGTTCCTGACGGTGACCAACCCGCCGCAGCGCGGCTCGGTCGGCACCGCCGACGGGCACTACTACTTCAGCGGCAACCTGCCGTCGGGCAAGAGCGGCCGGCACATCATCTACTCCCGCTGGGTGCGTTCGGACTCGCAGGAGAACTTCTTCGGCTGCTCCGACGTGACGTTCGACGGTGGCAACGGTCAGGTGACCGGTGTGGGTCCGGGCGGGTCGAACCCGACCACCCCGCCGCCCACCACCCCGCCGCCGACGACGCCGCCGCCCACCACGCCGCCGCCGACCACTCCCCCGCCCACCACGCCGCCGCCGACCACCCCGCCGCCGACCACGCCGGCGCCGACGGGTGACTGCATGGCCGTCTACAAGGTGACCAGTTCCTGGCAGGGCGGGTTCCAGGGCGAAGTCACGATCATGAACCACAGCAGTGCGCCGTTCTCCGGCTGGACGGCGAGCTGGACCTGGCCCAGTGGACAAAAGATCAACCAGATCTGGAGTGCCACCCAGACGACGTCCGGCGCCTCGGTGACCGCGACGAACGTCCAGTACAACGGCACGGTCGCGCCCGAGGGCACAACCACGTTCGGATTCCTGGCGAGCAGCACAGGTACGAACACCCTCCCGACGGTCACCTGCACCGGTCGCTGAGGTCGCCCTGAAATGATCAAGAGGTTTGCGTCATCCGGAGCGCTTCCGGTGACGCAAACCTCTTGATCGACAGGGTGGGGCCGCGGGTCAGCGGACCATGGAACCGACCACCGGCTTCGTGAGCAGAGCGGACTGGTTGCGCTGGATGCCCGGGTCGAGGGTCTTGGCCACGAAGATGGCGTGCCAGATGCAGAAGATCAGCACGGTCCACACCTTGCGGGAGTGGTCGAACTCCTCCCGCTTGTGCTCGTCGAGCAGCCGCAGCGCGTACGACAGGTCGAGCAGGTCACCCGCGCCGGACGTGCTCAGCACGTGGCGGGCCCACTCGTACATCTCGCCGCGCAGCCAGACCCGGGTCGGGGTCGGGAAGCCGAGCTTCTTGCGGTTGACGATCGCGGGCGGGACGACACCCTGCAACGCCTGGCGCATCGCGTACTTGGTGGCGTCGGAGCGTGGCGGCAGCTTCAGGTCGACCGGAATCTTCGCCGCGACGTCGAACACCTCGCGGTCGAGGAACGGCACCCGCACCTCCAGCGAGTGCGACATCGAGATGCGGTCGGCCTTGACCAGAATGTCGCCGCGCAGCCAGGTGTAGAGGTCGACGTACTGCATCTTGGTGACGTCGTCCAGCTCGGTGCACTCGGCGTAGATCGGGGCGGTCACGTCGGTGTAGCGCACCGAGGGGTCGTAGCGACGCAGCAGGTGCTGCTTCTCCTCCTCGGTGAACATCCGGGCGTTGCCGTAGTAGCGCTCCTCGATCGGGGTGGTGCCACGCTCCAGGAAGCTCTTGCCCTTGACGCCCTGCGGGATCGCCTTGGAGACCGCGCGCAGGCCCTTCTGCACGCCACCGGGCAGACCGTTGACGGCGCCCAGCGACAGCGGCTCGCGGTAGATCGTGTAACCGCCGAAGAACTCGTCGGCGCCCTCACCGGAGAGCACCACAGTGACGTGCTCGGCGGCCTTCTTGGCCACGAAGTACAGCGGCACCAGCGCCGGGTCGGCCACCGGGTCGTCCAGGTGCCAGACGATCTTCGGCAGCGCGTCGATCATGTCCTGCGGACCGATCTTGGTGGGGATGGTGGTGACGTCCAGGTGCCGGGCCGAGTCCTGGGCGACGTCGATCTCGGAGTAGCCCGGGACGTCGTAGCCGACGGTGAAGGTCAGGATGTTCGGGTTGAACTCCCGCGCCAACGCCACCACGGCGGTCGAGTCGATGCCACTGGACAGGAACGAGCCGACCGGCACGTCCGAGCGCATGTGCATGCGCACGCTCTCGCGCAGCGTCTCGCGGATCTCGTGGTAGAGCTTCTGCTCGTCGTCGACCGGCGCGGGCCGGAACACCGGCCGGTACCACCGCCGGACGTCGATCCGCCCGCCCGGGGTCCAGGTCAGGTACTCCCCCGAGCCGATCCGGCTGATGCCCTTGTGCAGCGTGCCGGGCTCCGGCACGTACTGCAGGGTCAGGTAGTGGCTCAGGTTGGCCGCGTCGACGCCCGCGTCGCCCTGGTAGTTGCTGTGCGCGAACGGCAGCAGCGCCTTCTTCTCCGAGGCCAGGTAGAGGCCGTCGGCGGTCTCCAGGTAGTGCAGCGGCTTGATGCCGAAGTAGTCGCGGGCCCCGAACGCGCGCCGCTCCTGCCGGTCCCAGATGACGAAGGCGAACATGCCGCGCAGCCGGGTGAGCACCTGCTCGCCCCAGTAGTGGTAGCCGGCGACGATCACCTCGCCGTCACCGGCGGTGGCGAACTGCGCACCGAAGTCCCGGATCAGCTCGTCGCGCAACTCGATGTAGTTGTAGATCTCACCGTTGAAGGTCAGCAGGTAACGGCCGTTCGCGTACGGCAGCGGCTCGTGACTCGACGCGACGTCGATGATGGCGAGCCGCTTGTGGGCGAACACTCCGTCCGCGTACCGGCCGGACGCGTCGCCGACCACCTCGACCCCTGTCTCGTCCGGGCCCCGGTGGTGCAGGCATTCCAATGCTCCGGCGATGTGGTCGCGGTGCGCGGCGGCGTTGCCGTTCGCGCTGAAGAGGGCCAGGAGTCCGCACATGGTCGTCATCTTTCCACGCGCTCCACCGGCCCGTCGCAGCCGTCCGCCGTTCGGGGGCGCTCCCGGCCGACACCACCGCGAACCGGGCGCGCGGTACCGTCGGGACCAGCCACGAGCGGAAGGGAGCGGCGCAATGACCGAGGAACGCACCGACGGCACGCCGACAGACGGCACGGAATCGCACGATCCGGACTTCCCGGAGGCGTTCCTGTCGTTCATGCGGCAGGGCTGGCGCGACACCGAGCTCCCGGTCACGCCGCGTCCCGAGGTCCCCAACTACGCCAAGCGGCGGGCCGCGCTGTCGGCCGCCTTCCCGGGCGAGACGCTTGTCATCCCGACCGGCGGCGAGAAGGTACGCGCCAACGACACCGCCTACCCGTTCCGGCCGGGCAGCGACTTCGCCTACCTGACCGGCGACCACGACCCGGACAGCGTGCTGGTGCTGCGCCCGAACGGCTCGGGCCACGACGCGACGCTGTACATGCGGCCCCGCTCGTCGCGGGAGACCGACGAGTTCTTCCGCAGCCGGCACGGTGAGCTGTGGGTGGGCCGGCGGCACACCCTCGGCGAGAAGTCCACCGAGCTGGGCCTGCCCACCGCCGACCTCAGCGGCCTAGAGGCGGCGCTGGCTGACCTCGCTCCGAGGCGTACCCGGGTGTTGCGCGGTTTCGACGCCCAGGTGGACGCGGCCGTGCGTCCCTGGGACGGGCCGCGCGCCGAGGGGCAGCCGGCCCGCGACCGGGAGCTGGCCATCGCCATCTCGGAGCTGAAGCTGGTCAAGGACGAGTGGGAGATCGGCCAACTCCAGGACGCCATCGACGCCACCGTCCGCGGCTTCGAGGACGTGGCCCGCATCCTGCCGGCCGACCGGGCCGTCTCCGAGCGGCTGCTGGAGGGCATCTTCGCGCTGCGCGCCCGGCACGACGGCAACGACGTCGGGTACGGCTCGATCGTCGGCGCCGGCGAGCACGCCACGATCCTGCACTGGGTGCACAACCACGGCGCCACCCGCCCGGGTGACCTGCTGCTGATGGACATGGGCGTCGAGGGACGCAACCTCTACACCGCCGACGTGACCCGGGTGCTGCCGGTCAACGGCCGGTTCACCGCACTGCAACGCCAGGTCTACGACATCGTGTACGCCTCGCAGCAGGCCGGCATCGACGCCATCCGTCCGGGCGTGAAGTTCAAGGACGTCCACCTGACCTGCATGCGGGTGCTCGCCGAGGGTCTGGCCGAGCTGGGCCTGCTGCCGGTGAGCGTGGACGAGGCCATGGACGAGAAGTCCTCGGTCTACCGGCGCTGGACGCTGCACGGCTTCGGTCACATGCTCGGCATCGACGTGCACGACTGCTCGAACGCCCGCAAGGAGACGTACCGCGACGGCGCGTTGGGTGAGGGCTACGTCCTCACCGTCGAGCCGGGTCTCTACTTCCAGCCCGAGGACGAGCTGGTCCCGGCCGAACTGCGCGGCATCGGCATCCGCATCGAGGACGACGTCCTGGTCACCGCGACCGGCGCGGTGAACCTGTCGGCCGGCCTGCCGCGCACCTCCGACGAGGTGGAGACCTGGCTGGCCGAGCAGCGCGAGGCCGGCCCCCGCCTGCCCGGCTGACCCTCGGGTACGACCCTCGGCCGGGCCGGACGTCACCACGTCCGGCCCGGCCTCTTTCGTCCGCCCGCCCGGCCCGGACTTGATCGACTCGGCTTCCGTGATGTAGGGGCGTCGAGAGCGCTGGAATACCGCGTCTTCCGAGAACCCGAGTGGATCACGCCGCGCCGAGCGACCCGCGCCTCCCGCACGCCTGACCACGTTGCCGTCTTCCAGGGCGTTTGGCCTGCTCACGCCCTTTCCTGGGCAGCCCGGCCCGTTAGCGGCGCGTGCCCCAACGTGAGGCATATGCGGGGTTTTCTCGGATACGTCCGCCTCGCGAAGATAGTTCTCATACGGTGGGCATCAGAGGCTGCAACCCATTTGTAGCTGGTCGTGGCGCTGCGGGCGGTGCGACCCCCTCTGGTAGCAGGAAGGGCGGAAGGCTCTGATGTCCGATGACATAACGAGTACCGAGGGCGGCGCCTCTACGGCACCGCCGCCGACACGACGACGACGGGCGCTCTGGGTCGCCGGCGTGGCCGGTCTGACCGGGGTGGTGGGCCTGGCCGCCCTCGGCGGGGTCGCCGCGCGGGACGACAAGCCCACCTCCGACCGGGTGTCCGACGCCCAGCCGTCGACGAACCGGCAGAACGTCAGCGACGCCGGCGGGAACGCCGACGAGGGCAAGGCAAGCGGCGACGAGGAGTCCAGCGGCGACGACTGGAGCGGCTTCGACGATCGCGGTGGTGCCGACAAGCGCCACGACAAGGAGCGCACCAGGCAGGTGCCCTGCGACTCGGACAAGCTGATCCAGGCGATCACCTTCGCCAACAGCGGCGATGGCGGTGTCCTCGAACTGGCGAAGGGCTGCACCTACACCCTGACCCGCAACCAGGACGGCAACGGCCTTCCGGTGATCACCGAACCCATCACCCTCAAGGGCGAGCACACGGTCATCGGCCGCGCGGCCGACGCCGACTACTTCCGGATCCTGAACGTCGGTCCGGGCGGGAACCTCACCCTCAAGGGCCTGAGCATCAGGGGTGGGCAGACCATCCGGCAGCCGACCATGGTGGAGGCGGCGACGGTCTGGGGTCCGTACTCGACCTCGGTCCGGACCACCACGGCGACCGGCGCCACCGGCAAGCCGGCGACGGCAGCCAAGCCGGCGACGGCGACGGCGACGGCGACGGGAGCGAAGCCGGCGACGGCGACGGCGACGGCGACGGCGACGGCGACGGCGACGGCGACGGCGACGGCGACGGCGACGGCGACGGCGACGGCGACGGCGACGGCGACGGCGACGGCGACGGCGACGGCGACGGCGACGGCGGCCAAGACGGCCACGGCAGCCAAGACGGCGGCAGCAGCCAACGCGGCGGCGGCCACGAAGGCGGCGGCCAAGACGGCACCGGCCACGGCGGCGACCAAGACGGCGCAGCCGACGGCCCCCGCCACGGCGGCGACCAAGACGGCGACGCCCACGGCGGTAGCCGGACAGACCGCAGCGGCCACGGCAGCGGCGGCCGAGCAGGCAGCGGTCAAGGCAGCGGCGGCCGAGCAGACGGCGGCCACGGCAGCAGCGGCCAAGGGTGCGGCTGCCAAGCCCGCCGCCACGGTCACCGCGGCGGTCGGCACGACCCCGGCGGCCGGCACGGCGGTGCCGCTGGTGGCGGACCCCGGCTTCAACGACGGCGCCGGGGTGCTCGTCCAGCCCGGGGGTCGGGCCGAGATCCTGGACAGCGAACTGCTCTACAACCAGTCCGGCGGCAACGGCGGCGGGTTGGCGAACTTCGGTTCGACGCGGCTCGGCAAGAGCACCGTGGCGCACAACACCGCGTTCTTCTTCGGTGGCGGTGTCTTCAACGCCGGGGTGCTCCAGGTCGACGAGTCCACGATCAAGGACAACACCGGCATCATCGGTGGCGGCGGCATCGCCAACGGCGCGGCCGACATCCGCACCGAGGGCGTCGACGGCGGCGCGGCCTGGGTCTACAAGAGCGAGATCACCGAGAACGAGACGCTCGGTTTCGGTGGCGGCGTCCTGGACGTCGAGGGCAGCACCACCCTGCACGACACGAAGGTCACCGACAACACAGCGGTCCTGGACGGCGGCGGCGTCGCCGTGGCAGACAGCCAGCTCACCCTGAAGCAGGCCACGGTGGCCAGGAACAGCGCTGGCCGCGACGGTGGTGGTCTGGCGGTCGTCTCCGACAGCACCGCGACGATCGAGAACACGGCGATCAAGGAGAACACCGCAGGGTCCGGGGGTGCCGGCCTCTTCAACGACGAGAGCCGCACGACGCTGCGCGACAGCGAGGTCGTCGGCAACCGGGCCGTCGGTCCGTTCGCCCGGGGCGGCGGCATCCTCAACACCGAGGGAAGCGAGGTCACGCTCCGCCGGACGACGGTGGCGCACAACTTCGCCACCCTCGCGCCGGGGGGCATCTTCAACAGCCTCGGCGGCACGGTGACGCTGGACGACGACTCCGCGGTCACGGCGAACCGCCCGACCAACTGCTTCAACGTTCCGGACTGCTTCGCCTGACCGGGTGGGGCTGAACCACATAGAGGGTACGCCCCTCCGAGCCCGTTGCGGCGCGGAGGGGCGTACCCATTTGGGCTGGTCAGGGGCTTGACGGCCCGGCTGGGGGGCGGTGTGCCCGGACGGGGCCTCCGGGCCATCCCGCCACCAACGGCGTCGACCGTGCCCGACCGAGCCACCAGCGCCAACATGAACCGAATGTGGGGTTGTTTCGGATACGCCCGTGAGGCGAGGAACATTCTCATACGGTGTTTTTGGGAGCTACAACCGATTTGTAGCAGGGGACGACCGTCTGAGGGCGGCGACCCTGTCTGGTACGAGGAGAGGGCAGAGAGCTCCGATGTCCAACTACCTAACGAACAACGAAGCCTCCGGGCGGGCGACGGCCAAACGCCGTCGCAAGCTCTGGCTCGCCAGCGGCGTGGCCGGTCTGACGGGCGTGATCAGCCTCGCGGCGGTGGGCGTCGCGGGCAGCGCCGGGGCGGTCGGCCTGAACTGGAACACCGCGCAGGTCAGCAAGGACGGCGACCAGCACGGTGACGAGGGTCGTGACTGGGACAAGGACCGGGACAAGGACAAGGGCAAGGACCGGGACAAGGACCACGAGCGTGGGAAGGAGGTGCCCTGCGACACCGACAAGCTGATCCAGGCGATCGTGTTCGCCAACAACAAGCACGGCGGTGTGCTGGAGCTGGCCAAGGGCTGCACCTACAACCTGAGCCGCAACGACTACCAGGGCAACGGCCTGCCGGTCATCACCGAGAACATCACCCTGAAGGGCGAGCACACCACGATCGCCCGCGAGGCCACGGCCGACTACTTCCGCATCTTCAACGTCGGTGCGGGCGGACACCTCACCATCAAGGGCCTGACCGTCAAGGGTGGTCAGACCCTGGAACTGTTCACCGCCGTCGAGCCGGCGGCCGTCTGGGCGTCCTACTCGGACTCCGAGGCGATCGCGGCGCAGGTGAAGGCCGGCACTCCGCTGGAGCAGGCCCTCACCGCGCGGCAGGCCAACCCGAAGGCGGGCCTGAAGGCCGCGCCGAAGGTGACGCCGAAGGCCGCGACGAAGGCGGCGCCGGGCGCGGTGACGCCGCTCGTGGAGTACCCGGACGACAACGACGGCGCGGGCATCCTGGTGCAGCCGGGCGGCTCGGCCGAGATCATCGAGTCCGAGGTCGTCCTCAACCAGTCCGGCGGCAACGGCGGCGGTGTGGCCAACTTCGGTACCACGAAGATCTGGCACAGCACCGTCGCGGGCAACACCGCGTTCTTCTTCGGCGGCGGTGTGTTCAACGCCGGCCTGCTCAAGGTCGAGGAGTCGAAGATCAAGGACAACACCGCGATCATCGGCGGTGGCGGCATCTCCAACGGTGCCGCGCGGATCTTCACCGACGACGTCGACGGCGGCACGGTCGAGCTGAAGAAGACCGTGATCAGCGACAACGAGACGCTGGGCTTCGGCGGCGGCTACCTCGACATCGAGGGCAACACCACCGCGTACGACACCGAGATCACCTCGAACACGGCGGTCCTCGCCGGTGGTGGTCTGGCGGCGGCGGACAGCCAGCTGAACCTGCACAAGGTGACGGTGGCGAAGAACAGCACCGCCGGGGTCGGTGGCGGTCTCGCCATCGCCTTCGACAGCGCGGTGACCGTCGAGGACAGCTGGATCAAGGAGAACACCGCCGGCTTCTTCGGCGGCGGGGTCTTCAACGCCGGCAGCGTCCTGACGCTGCGGGACAGCGAGGTCGTCGGCAACCGGGCCATCGGCCCGATCGGGGTCGGCGGCGGCATCTTCAACATCTTCGGCGAGGTCAACCTGTCGAAGACGAAGGTCGCGAACAACTTCTCGACCTTCGCGCCGGGCGGCGTGTTCACCTTCTTCGGGCCGGTGAACGTGGACGACAAGTCCGCCATCACCGCGAACCGCCCGACGAACTGCCTGGCCATCCCGGGCGGCGCCATCGAGAACTGCTTCGCCTGAGCACCACGCACCAACAAGAGACCGGCCCCCTTCCGCACGACGCGGAAGGGGGCCGGTCCCCGCTCACTTCTGGACGAACACCGCCACGCTGCGCGCCGGCACCGTGAAGGTCCCGCCCGCCCGGTCGAACGACGCCTTGCGCAGCGCCGGGTCGGCCGAGTTCACCAGCACCGGGTGCAGCGCCACGTCCGCGCCCCGCAGGCCGGGCACGGTCTGCGTCGTCTTCTCCGGGGTGCCGTTGAAGACCACCGTCAGCGACGTCCACGCCCCACCCAGGCCGCGGGCGTCCAGGGTCATGGTCAGCACACCCGGGGTCTCCGACTCGCCGGAGAGGGGGAACGCCACCCGCCGCTGCACCTGCTCCGCGCTGCTCAGCCCGAACACCGGCGACGACGCCCGGATGCGCAGCAGCTCGGCGTACCGGGCGTCGGTGGTGTCGATCGCCGCGCAGTCGGGCACCAGGGCCCGGTCCGCGAGCAGCGGCTTGGCGTACGGCCACTTGTCCTGGTTGTCCGGTGCCGGTGGCAGGCCGACACCGAACCCGTTGCCGTTGGCGCAGCCCCAGCGGATCTGGTTGAACCAGTCACCGGAGTTGAACGAGTTGCGGTCCAACGACTTCGACCGCAGCCGTTCGGTGCCGGCGGTGACGAACCCGGTGCCCTGCCCCAGCACCACCGTGCTCAGCGCCAGCACCTGCATCCGGGACCGGTCCGCCGCGCTGGTGTCCTGCGGCAGCTTGTACGCCAACGCGTCGTACAGGATCTCGTTGTCGTGCGCGTCGACGTAGGTGACCGCCTCCCCCGGCGCGGCGGTGTACCCGGCGGGCGAGCCGTTGTAGTCCACCTGGGCCCCGGTGACGGTACGCCCCGAGGTGTCGGTGAACCGGTAGTCCCGCAGGTTGCCGACCAGGCCCACCTTGATCAGGTCGTGGGCGTGCAGGAGCCGGGCCTTCTGGGTGGCCGCCGACCCGTTCACCTCATCGCCGTTGGGGTCGGTGTAGAGCCCGGAGGCGAAGCCCTGCGCACGCGGGTTCGCGTCGAACGGACCGCCGCCGCGGACCGCGTCGCGCAGCCGGTCGTTGAACGTGCCGACGCCGGTGCCGGCCATGTTGGCCTGGGTGGCCTGCTCGAACCGGGCGTCGTTGGCGACCTCGCCGAAGTTCCAGCCCTCGCCGTAGAGCATGATCGCCTTGCCGTCCACGCCGTCCCGGGCCAGGGTCAGCTTGTCCAGGGCCTGACGCACGGCCAGGATGTTCGCCTTCGGGTGGTGGCCCATCAGGTCGAACCGGAAACCGTCCACCTTGTACTTCCGGGCCCAGGTGACCAGCGAGTCGACCACCAGCTTGCCCATCATCGCGTGCTCCGGCGCGGTGTTGGCGCAGCAGGTGGAGTTGGCCACCGTGCCGTCGTCGAGCAGCCGGTGGTAGTAGCCGGGCACCACCTGGTCGAGCACCGACTTGGCGTCGACGCCGGCCGCCGCCGTGTGGTTGTAGACCACGTCCATGACCACCCGCAGGCCGGCGTCGTTCACCCCGGCCACCATGCGGCGGAACTCGGCGGTCCGCGCCGCCCCGCTCGGGTCGAGGGCGTAACCCCCCTCCGGAACGGTGTAGTGCAGCGGGTCGTACCCCCAGTTGTAACCGTCGGTGTCGGCGACGGCCGCGACGCACTTCTGCTGCTGGTCCGAGTCCGGCGGCAGCGCCGCCAGGTCACAGGCCGGCTGGCGCTGGTCGGCCCGCTTCTCCGGGATCGTGGCGAAGTCGAACGCCGGCAGCAGGTGCAGGTGGGTGACACCGGCGTCGCCGAGCGCCCGCAGGTGCCGCATGCCGGCGGTGCCCGGGTCGGTGAACGCCAGGAACGTCCCCCGCCGCTCGGCCGGCACGGTCTCGTCGGCGATGGAGAAGTCGCGCACCGACAGTTCGGAGATCTGCGCCTTCGACGCGGGCACCGGGGCCGGCTTGCGCAGCGTGCGCCACCCGGGCGGGGCCAGCGTCGGGTCGTCCAGGTCGACGAGTTGGCTGTGGGTGGAGTCCGCCGCGAGGGCCACCGAGTACGGGTCGGTGACCGAGGCGGTGACCATCCGTTGCACGGCCGGCTGCCACGCCTGCACCCGGTAGCGGTAGTACTTCCCCGTCCAGGCGTGACTGCCGCGTACCGACCAGACGCCGGTGCGGTCGTCTCGGCGCATCGGCACGGTCTTCGGCGTGGCCGTGGGCGAGTCGAACAGGTCCAGCTCCACCGTCCGGGCGGTCGGCGCCCAGAGCGCGAGGCTGGGTGTCCGGCCGGCGAAGGTCGGACCGAGCGTGACCTGGGTGGCCGGGGCGTACACGTCGTCGAGCACGCCGGGGATCTGCACGCCGGTCGCGGCGAGCAGCTTCCCCTGGGCGTCGCGCTCGGTGACCAGGAGCTGCCCGCGCAGCGCCGCCGGCACCTTCGCCAGGTCACCCCGGTCGAGGGTGAAGGCCCGGTGGGACCACAGGTGCGGGAACGCCGCCCGCTGGGCCTCGGTGAGCCCGTTGCGCTGCGCGCGCAACGGCAGACTGGTGTACGTCCCGGACAGCTCCCCGTCGACGACGCTCACCCCACCGGTGGGGGCGGCCACCAGGGCGTACACCCGACCGTCGGTCGGCGGGGTCTGCCAGGCGATGGTGGACCGGTCGATCCAGTGCGCCTTCTGCGTGGCGATGTCGGTGTCCCCGCCGGCGCTGGTCGCGGTCGACGGCAGCAGCCGCCCCGGGGTGGCGGCCAGCAGCCACACCTCCCGGCCGGCGCTGGCGAAGTCGAGCCGCTGGTCGTCGGGCAGATCCTTGGTGTCGCCCTTGTGGATGATGTAGTTGAGCCCGGTGGCCCCGGCCGCCAGCGGCACCCGGAACACCGCGCCGAACGCGTCGATCGACGTCGGCGCGAACGGGCTGGCCCAGTCGGTCGGCTTGGCCGCCCCGTCCCACAGGTGCAGGCCCCACCCGTCGTAGTTGCCGTCGGCCCGCCGGTAGTGGATCACCGCGGTGCCCTCCTCGACCGTCGGGTCCGGCTGACCGGTGGCCGCCTGCCGGCTCGGGTAGATCGCCGGGTCACCCTGCTTGAGCCAGACCTCACCGGTGGCCGTCACGTCGATGCTGCGGTCCTGGGCGACGTCCTTGGTGCCGTTCTTGTCGACCACCACGAAACCCACCGACTTCGCGCCCGGCGTGAGCTTCACCCAGGCGAACCGGCCGTAGGAGTCCTCCCCGGCGAACGGTTGCCCCTTGGGCCACTCGGTGACGTACGCCGGGTCGATGTCGCCCCAGGCGTACAGCCCCCAGTCGTCGTACCCACCGGCCGGACGCTGATAGTGCACCACCGCCCACTCCCGGGACCCACCCCGCTCGGGCGTGCCCACCACGGCGACGGACCGGGCGGTGGCGGTGCGGCCCCGGCCGTCCCGCACAACGGCGCGGTACTCGACGCGGGTGCCGCCGGCCAGACCGGTCAGGTCGTGGTGCACGGTGTACGGCGCGTGGTCGGCGCTGCCCAGCAACGTCCACCGGCCGCCGCCGACCCGCGCCGCCACGGTGACGGTGGCCAGCGGGTCGCCGGTCACCTTCGCGGTGACCGCCGCGCGGGTGGCCACCGACGCGTCCGGCGCGGGGGTGGTGATGGCGATGGTCGGCGTGCCGCTCGGCCGGGCGACGGGACTGCCCGCGCGGTACACCGCCGCCGACAGCGGCGGCACGGTCAGGGTCAGCTTCCCGTCGCCGCCGGCCTTCGCGCTGGCGGATGCGCCGTAGATGCCGGTGAAGGTGGCGCCGGCCGACCAGGTGTCCACGCTGACAGTCTGCGCGGTCTCGGCGTTGTTCACGGCGACGAGGTACTCGGTCCGGTCCGCGGGCGCGACGCGGGAGGCGGCGAACACACCGGGACCGTCGGCCGCGTACCGGGTGACCTGGATACCGTCGCGCAGCGCAGGGTGCGCCTGGCGCAGCCGACCCAGCTCGGCGATCGTCCGGTACAGCGGGTGGCCGGTGTCGAACTGGTCGCTGGCGTGGGTGCGGTCGGTGCCGAGCAGGTCGTCGTCGAGGTAGTCGGGCACCTTCGAGGCGAACATGTCCTGCCGGGCGTCCTTGTCCCCGCCGGGGCCGGTGAAGCCCTGCTCGTCACCGGAGTAGACCACCGGCTGGCCGCGGGTGAGGAACATGAGCTGGTGGGCGAGCTGGTCGCGGCGCAGGTGACTGGCCGGGTCGGTACCGCCGCCGGCGATGAACGAGCCGATCCGGCCCATGTCGTGGTTGCCGAGGAAGGTCGTCAGCCGACCCGCGTCGGTGTCCCGGGCCGCGTAGAGGTCGTCCCGGGCGTACACGTCGGCGAGGGCCTTCGCCGAGCCGGCGCCCGCCGTGTAGCCCCGCGCGGCCTCCTGGAACGCGAAGTCGATGGTGGCCGGCAGACCGCCCTGCCGCACGTACGCCGACGTGACCTCCGGGTTGGCGCTGTAGACCTCGCCGAAGACGAAGAAGTCCTTCTTGCCGGCCTTCTCGGCGGCCCGCTCGACGCCCCGGGTGAACTGCGGCCAGAAGTCCATGTTGACGTGCTTGACGGTGTCCAGCCGGAACCCGTCCACGCCGGTCGCGCCGATCCAGTCGCCGTACGCCTTCGTCATCCCCCGCACCACCTCGGGACGCTCGGTCCACAGGTCGTCGAGGCCGCCGAAGTCGCCGTACTCGCTGTTCTCGCCGGAGAACGTGGAGTCGCCCCGGTTGTGGTACATGCTGGCGTCGTTGAGCCAGGCCGGCACCTTCACGGTCGCGTCGCCCGGCTCCGGGAAGACCGGCGTGTACGGTCCGGCACCCGCGTCCACGGTCGGGAACTCCCGGCTCCCGTCGGCGTAGTTGCGGTCCTCGAAGGCCCGACCCTGCGCGTCGGTGTACGGCGAGGTGGCCTTGTCCACGTAGGCGTAGCGGTCCTCGGCGTACTTGATGACGTCCGCGGTGTGGTTGACCACCACGTCGAGGTAGACCTTGATGCCCCGCCGGTGCGCCAGCGAGACCAGTTCCTTGAGCTGAGCGTTCGTGCCGAAGTGCGGGTCGACCTGGGTGAAGTCGGTGATCCAGTAGCCGTGGTAGCCGGCCGAGATGTCGTTCCCCTTGCCCTGCACCGGACGGTTCTTGAAAATCGGGGCGAGCCAGATGGTGGTGGTCCCCAGACCCTGGATGTAGGCCAGCTTGTCGATGACGCCCTTGAGGTCACCGCCGTGGTAGAAGCCCTTGTCGGTCGGGTCGAGCCCGGTGCGCAGCCGGTCACCGGTGAGCCCACCGGAGTCGTTGCGGCGATCGCCGTTGGCGAACCGGTCCGGCAGGACGAAGTAGAACTGTTCGGCGGGCGCGGTGTCGGCGCCGGCGGCCAGCAGCGCGTCGGCGGTCGGCTCGTCGCGCCACTGCACGGCACCGGCCGTGGCCAGCGGGTCGGCGCTGGTCGGGCGGGGGTCGGCGTCGGCGCCGAGGGGACGCGCAGACTCCGGCGTACCGACGAGGGTGAAGGTGAGCAGGCAGGCGAGCGCGAGCAGGGCGGTACGCGGGATCGGCGGGGGTTTCATCGACGGCCTTCCTCTGGTCGTGATTGGCCGCACGCTAACCCTTGCCGAAAAGATCTGCAATACCTTGCAAACAAAGTCGTAACAGAGCAGCAAACTTGCGCAAGCGTCGGTCAGAACCCGCTACAGCGCACTCCGTCGACAGTGCACCCCCGCGGCGTCGTGGCCGCCCGCTCCAGGTGGAACCGCAGCGCCACCGACCCGCCGGCCGGCACATCCACACCACTGACGTACGTGAAGCCGCCGTCGAACTGCCGCACCGTCCCCTGGGGCACGCCCTCGACCCAGGTGGTCACCAGCCGACCACCGGAGAACTCGAACCACACCGTCCAACCCCGGTCCACACCGGACGCGTTCACGATCAGCACCTCGCCGATGAAGCCCCCGTCGAAGCTCTGCACCACCCGGTAGCGTCCACTCACCGCCGGCGGCTGCTGCGGCGGCGGCCGGGTCGACGGCCGCGCCGACGGCGGCGCCACCGGCGGGCCGACCGTCGGCGGCCGCGACGTGACCGGTGCGCTCGGTGGCAACCCACTGGCCCGCGGCGACAACCCGGGCAACAGCGCCGAGTTCTCCGCCAGCGGCGTCGGCGACAACTCGGACGGCGAAGCCGGCGCCTGCGGCAACGGCAGACCCGCGGCGGGTGGCGGCCCGCCGTCCCGCGCCGGACTACGCCCCCGGTACGCGCCCAGGGCCACGAACAGCAGGACCACCATCACGACGACGCCCGCGCCCACCACAATCCACGGCGACGACGCGATGGCCGCCGGACCGTGCGACGACGGTCGCGGGGCACGACGCATGCCGGACATGTACCTCCCTCAGCGGGCCGTCCGGGCAGCCTAGCGATCGACGGCCCGCCCCGGAAAGCGCCGACGTCGCGTGCGACGTAACCCGACGCCCGGTCAGCTGAGCCGGCACTCCACCCCGTTGACCACGCACCGCACCGGACGCTGCGCCGATCCTTCCCAACTGACCCGCAACCGCAGGGTCTGCGAGTCACCCGCACCCAACGACTCTCCGCCGCTGAGCACGAACGCACCGTCACCCTGCGCCGCCACCGAGATCCCCGCCGCGCCGCTCACCCGCAGGCCCCGCGTGTCGTCGGCGAAGGCCAACTCCACCCGCCAGTCCACCGACCGGTCCGACTCGTTGGTCACCGACAGCGTGGCGTCGGTCGCGTTCCAGCCATCCGTACCGACCTTGTACTGCGCCGACACCACCGGGTCCTTCGTCGCCAGGGCCGCGCCGCTCGTCGCGCCCGGCGACGGCGACTTCGTGGTGGCGCGCGGCGACGGCGTCCGGCTGCTGCGCGACGGGCGCGGCGACGCCGTCCGCCGCTCCAACCCACCCGGCGTCGGGGCCGACGACGCGGCAGCCGGCGTCGTCGGCAGGAACACCGGCGGCGCGGCCTGCGGCGTGCTCTCCCGCTCCCGGGTCCGGAACGACAACAGCGCGACCACCAACAGCACCGCCAGCGCGCAGACGCCCACCAGCACCACGATCCACGGCAGCGACAGCACCACTCGCGCCGTCCGCGGACCTCCCGCGCCGTCCGGCCCCACCGCCATCAGGTCTCCCCTCGTCCACCGACGCGACAGCGTAGCCAGCGCCGGCCGGACCGGAAAGCCGGGCGGGTACGGATCAAACCGATAGGACCCTCCCGCCCGGAAAACGGCTCAGCTGCGGCGACGGTCCGCCGGTGCTCAGGCCGTCCGGACGACCGTGCAGATCAGCGGCCCCTCACCGGAGGTTCGTAGCAGGTAGCGGTACCGCTCCCCCGGCACCGCACGCCCCTGGCTGTCCAGGAACTCCCACTCGACCGACACCAGGGTCAGCAGCGCGGACACCGGCTGCACGTCCTCGATCCGGGCATGCGCGGCGATCAGCTCCCGGTCCTGGTAGTCGGGCGCGGCGCCCACGAAGGACAGCGCGACCGCCGCCAGCGAGGTGAACGAGAAGCTGTACGTGTCCGCCACCACCAACCCGGGCAGGGCGTAACAACCACCGAGGGACGGCAGGTCGCCCGAGGTCAACGCGGCACCGTACCGGTCGAAGAAGCCGGTCAGCGTGTCGAGATCCATGGAGGCGTTCACGGCGACAGCAATTGCCGCTCACCGGGTGGGCCAAACCTCAGCGGGCCGGGACCCGCACCTCGATCTCCGTACCCAGTCGGGCGCCACCGGCCAACCCCAGGTCGTCGCCACTCCAGAACCGACCCGGGTCGTACCAGTTCGGACGCTTACCGGCGGGCAGCAGACCCATCGCCTCGTACGTCACGGCCACCACCTCGGCGCAGTACGCCGTCTCCAACGCACGCTCCTTCGCCGCCGCGCTGTTCGGGCCGGCCGGCGCGCCGCTCGGGCCGGCCGGCGCGCCGCTCGGGCCGGCCGGCGCGCTGCTCGGCGTGGCCGGCGCGCTGCTCGGGGTGGCCGGCGCGCTGCTCGGGCCGGCCGGCATCCCTGGGACGGCTCGGGTGGCCCGGGACACCGCGCGGAGCACGGCCTGCCCGGGGCGCGGCAGCGACGGCACCCGGCCACGCGCCCAGCGCCACGCCAACTGCGCGGTGGACGGGAACGGCGTACCGTCCAACCGCGCGACGGTCCGCAGCACCGCGCGTTCCATCTCGCCCTCGGCCGGCGGGTCGAGCTGCCGCAGCCAGGCCCGCTGCCCGTACCGGTTGGCCCACACGCAGACCGCGTCCCGCAGGTCATGCAACTGGACACCACGCTGGTGGGTACCCGACCACAGGTCCGGCAGGGACTTGCCCAACTCGGCGTGCCACATCAGCGGCGGCATGTCGTCCAGCACCACGGCCATCCCGACGTGGTTGACCGGACTGTTCGTGGTGAACTGGATCGCCCGGTCCGGCACGCTGCGACCCCGGAACACCCACACGTCGCCGGTACGGGTCAACTCGACGGCCTCATCCAGGCTGATGCTCATGAGGGTCTAGCCTAGGCCGATGGGGCAGCGAATGCGGTGGTGGAAGATCCTCGGCCTGGCCGGCCTCGCCGGAGTGGCAGCGTCCGGTGTGGTCATTGCCCGAGCCGAGCGGCGGCGGCGCGCGTACACCCCGGAGGAGATCCGACAGCGACTGCGGGAACGCCACGCCCAGGCCAATGAGGCGGCGGACTCCGCCTGACCCACCCGCCGGGCCACCCTTGCGCACGTCCGCGCGGGACGTGTCGTGCGGGCATGATCGTGCTCGAACCTGGTTGTAGTGGCCTCGACCGCGCGCCGAGGGGCCTACTTCCTGGCTCAAGCACGATCTTGCCCGGCTCCGTATGCGCCGTCTGACTCCCGGTCGGACTGGCGCGCCCCCGGTCAGCGAGACAGCACTTTCGGGGATGTTGCTGCCTTCGCCGGCTGTGAGGCAGCAACATCCCCGATGTTGCGCACATCATCTGCCCGCCAGGCGTGGCCCAGTCCCGTCGGCTGGCGTCGGGTCGGCGTTGGGCCGGCGTTGGGCCGGGGGCGGGGCTGGGTCGGCGTCGGCGTTGGGCCGGCTCCGGGTCGGCGTCGAGGTCGGGGTCGGCGTTGGGCCGGCGTCGGCGTTGGGCCGGGTCCGGCTCGGCATCGGGGTCCGGGTCGGCACACGGAGCGTGATTTGTCCGGTTTTTGCTGACCAGGCGGCGCCTGGGTACCAGCGGTCGGCTGCAGCCGTGCCTTGATCGACACGAGGTCGCTGATGTGGGGGCATCCCTTGTGCGGAGATACCGCCATTTCGGCGATGTCGAGTCGATCATCGCCGGTAGGGACTGACGGTCTGTCCCGCCTGGCCGGGCACGGCCCACGCTGGTCCACCGCCGGCATCACCTTCCACCCCAGCCCCGAGATCCCCTGGCCGGCGACCCCCACCATCCCCCGCCAACACGGCGCACCCCAGGCGGACCCGACGACCCCCTGATGGCGGGCACCACCTGAGGTCGCACCCGGGGTACGCGGACGCGGCTGCCGCGCGCCGGCGGGGGACAGCCGGGCAGCGCCCGGGGTCGCTGGCGGCGGCGCCTGGGCGCCTGAGGTCGCCGGCCGGGGCGTGATCGACTCGGGATCGCCGATGTCGGGGTATCCCGCACGCCCGGATACCCCGACATCGCCGACGTCGAGTCGATCACGCGCGCGAGAGCCGGTGAGGGCCGGGCATGGCGTCACGGATGCGACGTCTGTCCGCTTTTCGGCTCGGACGGGCTGTGGTCGGTGGCACCGTGCGGGCGGAATCGCGGGCCGGGCGGGGTCGTTATACCTGGCACGCGGCCCCGACCCCCGGGGCCGCGCCCGTCGGCCCGATCGCACACCCCGCACCATCGCGTCGGCTCGGAACGGGGCCGCCCCCGGGAACACCCGGCAGGCCGGCGTCGTTGCCACCCCCGCACCACCGAGCAGCACCGGCCCAGGGCCGGTAGCCGCCGCCGGGAACACCCGGCGGCCGGGTGTCGTTACACCCCCCGCACGGCCGAGCACCACCGGCCGTCCCCGGTCCCCGGTGGGGAATGACCCGCCGACCCGGACCGTTGCACCAGCCCCGCGCAGACCCCTTCGTCGGGTCGCCGGGCTGAATCCCTAGAACTCCGCCCGGCACACCCCCGTGTGTCGGCGCGTATCCCCCGATGAAGCAGAGGAGCACGCCATCATGCGTACCGATCTGATTCGTAAGACCGCTCTGACCGCCGCTGGTCTCGCGTTCACGGGTGGCGCCATCGCCGGACCGGTGACCGCCGCGTACGCCATGGCCGACGCCAAGCCCACCACCCAGACCCAGACCGACCGCAAGGGTCACGGCGAGCGGCAGCTCGGCGTGCGGTACGAGGCGCAGCCGAACTTCTACTACTGCGGTCCCGCCGCGGCCCGTAACGCCCTGAGTGTGCAGGGCAAGGACATCAGCGTGGACGCCATGGCCAAGGAGATGGGCACCACCGAGGCCGGCACCAACAGCATCAACGACATCACCCCGGTGCTGAACAAGGAGACCGGCAAGACCGACGCCTACCACAGCGTCGAGATCAGCACGCCCGACGCCGACGCCAAGCAGACCGACCAGCTGCGCGCCGACATCATCCGCACCGTGGACAACGGTCGGGCCGTGGTCGCCAACATCGCCGGCACCAGCACCGACACCGACGGCAACACCCACTCCTTCGAGGGCGGGCACTACATCAGCGTCACCGGCTACCGCGACAACGGCAACGTCGTCACGATCGCCGACTCCGCCAACCCCGACACCGCCTCCTACCAGATCACCGTCGAGCACCTCGCCGACTGGATCGCCACCCGCGGCTACGCCACCAGCTAACAACCAACCGCGAAGGGCCGGACCCCACCACGGGGCCCGGCCCTTTCGGCACGTCCAGGGACTACCAGCCGGCAGCGGCACCTGGTCAGGGGTTTCCGGCGGCACGCGCCGACTTGGCGTCCGGCACCAGCGCCGACTCCGCATGACGCTCCGGCGCCACGGACGGCTCCGGCTCGACGGCCTCCAGACGATGGGCACGTCGACGCAGCCACCAGGTGCTGCCCAGGCCGGCCAGCACCGCGAGGACCAGGCCGGCCCAGGAGATGTCCTTGAGCCAGTGCTCGGCCGCCCGACCGACGCTGAACAGCAGGTACGTGGTGCCGAACGCCCAGACCAGCCCACCGGCGGCATTGGCCACCAGGAACCGCCGGTACGGCACCCGCAGGGCCCCGGCGAGCGGGCCGGCCAGGATCCGCAGCAGCGCCACGAACCGACCGAAGAACACCGCCCACACGCCGTGCCGGGCGAAGCTCTGCTCGGCTCGGGCGACCTGGGCGGGACCGAGATGGCGGGGGAAGCGCCGGCCCAGCCGGGCGAGCAGTGGACGTCCCCCGCGACGGCCCACCGCGTACCCGATGGAATCACCCACGATCGCCCCGGTCGCGGCGGCCGTCGCCACCCACTCCGGTTCCACCACTCCGGTGGCCGCGAGCAGGGCGGAGCTGACCAGGACGATCTCGCCGGGCAGCGGCACCCCCATGCTCTCCACCCCGATCACCCCGGCGACCAGCAGGTAGACCGCGATCGGCGGCAGCGACACGAGCCAGTGCTGGACGTCGAACACGGGTGACCCTCCTCCGGCCGGACCTCGAACCCTACCCGCGGCCGGTGCGCCCGAGCGGCCTCTCGGCTCGCCGCGCACACTGCGTAGCGCGTCCTAGGAGGCTAGGTGTAGGGCGGGGAGGCAGGGTGAGGCCGGGTTGCGTAAATAGCAAGACGGACGTACGGTTTTGTTTGAGATCGCAATCGGCGGTAAGTGTTACCTAACCTCGGCGGCACCCCGGCCGGTGCGACAGACTGCTCAGGACTACTCACGGTCGCTGGTGTGAAGGAGTACGACGTGGCGAGCCTCGACACCTTCGGTGCGAAGACCCAGCTACGCGTCGGAGACGCGAGCTACGAGATTTTCAAGATCGACAAGGTGGACGGCCACGACCGGCTGCCGTACAGCCTGAAGATCCTGCTGGAGAACCTGCTGCGGACCGAGGACGGCGCGAACATCACCGCCGACCACATCCAGCAGCTTGGCGGATGGGACCCGACCGCCGACCCGAGCGTGGAGATCCAGTTCACCCCGGCGCGGGTGCTCATGCAGGACTTCACCGGCGTGCCCTGCGTGGTCGACCTGGCCACCATGCGCGAGGCCGTGCGCGACCTGGGTGGCGACGCCACCAAGGTCAACCCCCTCGCCCCCGCCGAGCTGGTCATCGACCACTCGGTGATCGCCGACCTGTTCGGCCGCGAGGACGCGTTCGCCCGCAACGTCGAGCTGGAGTACGAGCGCAACAAGGAGCGCTACCAGTTCCTGCGCTGGGGCCAGACCGCGTTCAATGAGTTCAAGGTCGTCCCGCCGGGCACCGGCATCGTGCACCAGGTCAACATCGAGTACCTGGCCCGTACGATCATGGAACGCAACGGCCAGGCGTACCCGGACACCGTCGTCGGCACCGACTCGCACACCACCATGGTCAACGGCCTGGGCGTGCTGGGCTGGGGCGTCGGCGGCATCGAGGCCGAGGCCGCGATGCTCGGCCAGCCGGTCAGCATGCTGATCCCCCGGGTCGTCGGCTTCAAGCTCTCCGGCGAGATGCCGGCCGGCACCACCGCCACCGACCTGGTGCTGACCATCACCGAGATGCTGCGCAAGCACGGCGTGGTCGGCAAGTTCGTCGAGTTCTACGGTCCCGGCGTGAGCGCCGTTCCGCTGGCCAACCGGGCCACCATCGGCAACATGTCCCCGGAGTACGGCTCCACCGTGGCGATCTTCCCGATCGACGCGGAGACCGTCCGCTACCTCGAGCTGACCGGCCGCGACGCCGCGCAGGTCGCGCTCGTCGAGGCGTACGCCAAGGAGCAGGGCCTCTGGCACGACCCGGCGGCCGAGCCCTCCTACTCGGAGCGCCTGGAGCTGGACCTGAGCACCATCGAGCCGTCGCTCGCCGGCCCGAAGCGCCCGCAGGACCGGGTGCCGCTGGGCAGCGCCAAGACGCTGTTCCGTTCGGCGCTGACCGACTACGTCGCCGACGACTCGACCGCCGAGCGCGACCTCAAGCCGAGCGTGGCCCGCGAGGAGCTGCCGCGCGGCGCGAACGGCCCGGCCGACGAGGCCAGCGCCGAGTCGTTCCCGGCCAGCGACCCGCCCGCCAACGAGTTCAGCGACCCGGCCGACGAGCCGCGCGACCTGGAGACCGCGGCCACCGGCGCCGGCGGTCGGGCCAGCAACCCGATCCGGGTCACCGGCACCGACGGCGTGGAGTACGAGCTGGACCACGGCGCCGTGGTGATCGCCGCGATCACCTCCTGCACCAACACGTCCAACCCGCAGGTGATGATCGGCGCGGCCCTGCTGGCCCGCAACGCGGTCGAGAAGGGCCTGACCCGCAAGCCGTGGGTGAAGACCACCCTGGCCCCGGGCTCGAAGGTCGTCATGGACTACTACGAGCGGGCCGGCCTCACGCCGTACCTGGACAAGCTCGGCTTCAACCTCGTCGGCTACGGCTGCACGACCTGCATCGGCAACTCGGGCCCGCTGCCCGAGGAGGTGTCCGCCGCGGTCAACGAGCACGACCTGTCGGTCGTCTCGGTGCTGTCCGGCAACCGCAACTTCGAGGGCCGGATCAACCCGGACGTCAAGATGAACTACCTGGCGTCCCCGCCGCTGGTCGTCGCGTACGCCCTCGCCGGCACGATGGACATCGACCTGGCCAACGAGCCGATCGGTGAGGACACCGAGGGCAACCCGGTCTACCTGCGGGAGATCTGGCCGAACAGCGCCGAGATCCAGGACGTCATCGCCCAGGCGATCGGCGCGACCGGCTTCAGTGCCGCGTACGCCGACGTCTTCGCCGGTGACGAGCGGTGGCAGTCGCTGCCCACCCCGACCGGCGACACCTTCGCCTGGGACAGTGACTCGACCTACGTGCGCAAGCCCCCGTACTTCGAGGGCATGCAGCAGGAGCCGAGCCCGGTCGTCGACATCTCCGGCGCGCGGGTGCTGGCCAAGCTGGGTGACTCGGTGACCACCGACCACATCTCGCCGGCCGGTGCGATCAAGGCGGACTCCCCCGCCGGCACCTACCTGGCCGAGCACGGTGTGCCGCGCCACGAGTTCAACTCGTACGGCTCACGCCGGGGCAACCACGAGGTGATGATCCGGGGCACCTTCGCCAACATCCGGCTGCGCAACCAGCTGGTGCCCGGGGTGGAGGGCGGCTTCACCGTCAACCACCTGACCGGCGAGCAGACCTCGATCTACGACGCCTCGATGGCCTACCAGGAGGCCGGCATCCCGCTGGTCATCCTGGCCGGCAAGGAGTACGGCTCCGGCTCGTCGCGGGACTGGGCGGCCAAGGGCACCATGCTGCTGGGCGTCCGGGCGGTCATCGCCGAGTCGTACGAGCGGATCCACCGCTCCAACCTCATCGGCATGGGCGTGCTGCCGCTGCAGTTCCCGGTGGACGTCACCGCCGAGTCGCTGGGCCTGACCGGCACCGAGATGTTCACCATCACCGGTGTGACCGCCCTGAACGACGGCGACACCCCGCGCACCGTGACGGTCACGACCGACACCGGCGTGGAGTTCGAGGCCGTCGTGCGGATCGACACCCCGGGTGAGGCGGACTACTACCGCCACGGCGGCATCCTGCAGTACGTGCTGCGCCGCATGATCGCCAACTGACGTCGTACACCTGAAAGGGCCGCTTCCCGCGCTGGCGGGGAGCGGCCCTTCAACATCTCTGCCTTCCGATGCCCCGGGTTACTGTCTCGTGCCCTTTGCTCTGCTTCAACGGGCGCAACGGCACCGAACAGTCAGTGTTGCGCGGAGTGAAGCAGAGCAAAGGGCAAGAATGACGTACGGCCAGCGACGGATCCGGGAACAGGTCCCCGCTCAACGCAGCCGCAGTGCGACCGCGCGGGCCTCCTCGTCGGTGCGGGGCGGGTGATCCGGGAGAACTCGGGGATCAGGGTCGCCCGTCGGGCCACGTCCGTCGGTGCCGCTCGCAGTGCCGGGCAGGGCCAGTCCAAGGACCCGACCGAGCGAAAAGATCGCGCCGATCTTGCAGTTCCTGTTGTCAACATGAGTGGGATACCCCTTTTGCCGGCACAGAAAGTGCAAGATCGCGGGGCGGGGCGGGGCGGGACGGGGCGGGGCGGGCGGGGCAGGGCTTAGCGGGACAGCTCGGTCGCTCGCTTCAGCAGGGCGCTCCGCTCGGCGGTCGAACTCACCATCGCCGCCGCTTCCCGGAACAGGATGGCCGCGCGGCTCCGGTCGCCCTGCCGGGCCACCAGGTCGGCCTCCACAGCCGCGGCGAGCGGGTAGCCGTCCAGCCCTTCCCCGGTACGCGCCGCGTTGAGCAGGCCCAACCCGGCGGCTGGCCCGTACGCGTAGCCGTGCGCGACCGCGCGGTTGAGCGCGATCACCGGTGAGGGCCGGATGTCGGCCAGTGCGTCGTAGGCCCGCGCGATCGTCGGCCAGTCGGTGGTGTCGGTGGACGACGCGGTGGCGTGGCAGGCGGCGATCCGGGCCTGCCACGCGTACGGCCCGTCGTCGCGTACCCGAGCGAGGGCGGCCTGGCCCTCGGCGATGGCGGCGCGGTCCCACCGGGCCCGGTCCTGCCGCGCGAGGGTGAGCAGATTGCCGTCCGCGTCCCGGCGGGCGTCCCGCCGGGAGTGCTGGAACAGCAGCAGCGCCCGCAGCGCGGCGACCTCCGACTGCTCCGGCATCAACCCGTCCAGCAACCGGGCCAGCCGGACGGCCTCGGCGGCGAACGCCGGTTCGCCGTCGGGGACGTAGCCCCGGGTGAACAGCAGGTACAGCACGGCGAGCACGCCGGGCAGCCGTTCGGCCAGCGCCGGTCCGCTCGGCACCCGGTACGGGATGCCGGCCTGCGCGATCCGGGTCCGGGCCCGGGTCAGCCGGCGGGTCATCGTCGACTCGCTGACCAGCAGCAGGCGGGCGATGTCGGCGGTCGGCACGCCGCAGACGGTCCGCAGGGTGAGCGCCACCCGGGCGTCGAGCGCGAGCGCCGGGTGGCAGCAGGTGAAGATGAGCCTCAACCGGTCGTCCTCGACGTCGTGCTCGGGCCGCGCGTCGGTCGGCGCGAGCAGCGCCAGGTCGTGCAGCTTGCGGCGCTCCACGGTGGCCCGACGCAGCACGTCGAGCGCCCGGTTGCGGGCCACCGTCATGAGCCAGCCACCGGGATTGGCCGGCACGCCGTCGCCGGGCCAGCGTTCCAGCGCGACGGCGAGGGACTCCTGGGCGCAGTCCTCGGCCAACGTCCAGTCCCCGGTGAGTCGGATCAGGGTCGCGACGATCCTGGGGTACGCGTCCACGCCGGCGGCCGCGACGGCCTGCGCCGCCGCGGCCGAGCCGACGTCGTCGGGCACCTCGGTCGTGGTGTCGGTGCCGGTCATCCGATCAGCTGGACAGCGCCCCGTACGGGCGCAGCTCCAGCCGTCCCTCCCGGGCCATCGGATGGGCGCGCGCCACCTCGATCGCCTCGTCCAGATCCGCGCAGTCGAGCAGGTCGAAGCCGACGATCACCTCGGCGGTCTCCGCGAACGGCCCCTCGGAGACCAGCAGCTCGCCGGCACGCACCCGGACCGTGGTGGCCGCGCTGGCCGGTGCCAGCACGTTGCCGGTCAGGCGGCGGCCACGGGCGTCGTTGTCGGCCACCCACTTGTGGATGTCGGGCAGCTCGGTCGGGTCGGTGTCCGGTGCGGTGTCGCTACAGACGAACATCATGAACTTCAACGGTCGCTCCTGTCTCTCGGGTCGTCGCCAGCATGACGAGCGGACCGGAGCGATCCGGACAGCCTCCCGGAAAAAACCTCGGTCAGTCTCCGCTGGCTGCGCGCCGACGGGCCTCGCGGGTCTTCATGGCGTGCTCCATGAGGGTCACCAGCACCTCCTTGCTGGACTCCCGCTGACGCGCGTCGCAGAGCAGCACCGGTACGCCCGGGTCGAGGTTCAGCGCGGTCTGCACCTCGTCGAGCCGGTACTTGCGGGCGCCCTCGAAGCAGTTCACCGCCACGACGAACGGGGTGCCGCGACCCTCGAAGTAGTCGATCGACGGGAAGCAGTCGGCCAGCCGACGGGTGTCGGCAAGGACCACCGCGCCGATCGCGCCGAGCGCCAGCTCGTCCCAGACGAACCAGAACCGGTCCTGCCCGGGCGTGCCGAACAGGTAGAGCACCAGGTCGTCGCTGATGGTGATCCGACCGAAGTCCATCGCCACGGTGGTGGTGGTCTTGCTCTCCACCCCGGACAGGTCGTCGATGCCGACACCGGTCTCGGTCAGCACCTCCTCGGTGCGCAACGGCCGGGTCTCGCTCACCGCTCCGACCATGGTGGTCTTGCCCACGCCGAAGCCACCGGCGACCAGGATCTTGATCGCGGTGGGCAGTGGCGTCGCTCCCGCCGGCCGGTCAGAGTGCCCGTAGTCCATTGATTACCGCCTCGAAGATGCTGTTGTCGGGAAGGCCGGCCGTGGTGTGCGGCTCGCGTACCTGCACGAGGTTGCGGGCCGCCAGGTCGCCGAGGAGCACCCGGATGGTTCCCACCGGCAGGTCGAGGTGGGCGGCGATCTCGGCGACGGACTGTATTCGCTGGCACAGGCCGACGATCGCCAGGTGCTCGGGACCGATCCCGACCTCCGGCGTCACGTCGGCGCGGGTCGCGGTGACCAGGGAGATCAGGTCGAACGTGCCGGTGACCGGGCGAGCCCGCCCGCGCGTCACCGCGTACGGGCGCACCACCGGGCCCGCATGGTCATCCACCCACTGATGCTCTGCGGAATCCCCGTGCACCGTCATGGCCGTTACCTCTCGCCAGCCGACTGTTCGGCGCTCCGGGACGGGGAGGCCACGTACTTGCCGACGCGGGTGACGAGCATCGCCATCTCGTAGGCGATGAGACCGACGTCGGCGTCCTCGGTGGCGAGGACGGCCAGGCAGGCGTTGCGGCCGGCGGCCGTGACGAACAGGAACGACGACTGCATCTCGATGATCGTCTGCTGTACCTGCCCACCGCCGAAGCGCTTGCCGGCGCCCCGGGCCAGGCTCTGGATGCCCGCTGCCATCGCCGCGAGGTGCTCGCCGTCGTCCCGGCTCAGCCCTTGCGAGGAAGCCATCAACAACCCGTCGGTGGAGAGCGCGACCGCATGCTCGGCCTGCTTCACCCGGCCCACCAGATCATCCAGCAACCACGTCAGGTCGGCACTCGAAGCCGTCTTCTGGGCCACTTCGTCGTCCTCTTCTCGCCCGGCAGTTGCGCCGTATTCGTCTTGGGCTTGACCGTCACACCGCGCGGGAACCCGCAGCGCCGGTGCTCGGTCAGGTCGCTTGCGGTTCCTCGTCGGTCGACTCGGGCGTCGCGCCCGACGCGCCACCGAGCAGTCGCGCCGCGTCGGTCCGCCCGCGCCGGGTGCCGGTCTGATAGGAACTCATCATCCGGCGTACCTGCTCGGGTGGCCGTACCACGTCCTCCTCGTCGGACTCGGTCGCCGCCGCCGGGTCGTCGCGCAGCTCGGGCACGATGTTCGCCTGGCGGACCCGGACCGGCAGGCCGGAGCCGGTGCGGTCGGTCTCGGTCCGCGCGGGGACCGGCCCGCCGTCGGCGCTCGGCTCGCCGCCACCCGTCCCGGCCCGCTCCACGGCGGGCAGGCCGGTGGGCACCGTCGGACCCTCCAGGGCCGGCTGGCCCTGGAGACGCCGGGCCCGGGTGGGCAGGTCCGCCGCCGCGGTCCGCTGGCGGGTGGGGAGTACGACGTCCTTGTCGCTCCCGTCCGTCTGCTCGGTGGTGGTACTGCTCTCGGTCAGCGCCGGCGCGGCCGGGGTCACCGGCTCCGGCGCGCCCGGTGCGCTGATGTCCGTCGCCGAGGTGGCGACCGCGACCGTCGAGCGGCTGGCGGGACGACCGCCCTCGACGGGGCCGACGGCGGTCGGGCCGGCCGGCAGCGCGATGGCCGTCGGGCTGGCGGGGATCGCGCCGGAGTCCTCCGGGTCGGTTCCGTTCGCCGTGATCAGCTCCAGCGGGATGAGGACGACGGCGGTGGTGCCGCCGTACGCCGATTCCTTGAGACGGACCCGCACACCGTGCCGCTCGGTCAGCCGGCTCACCACGTAGAGGCCGAGTCGGGCGGCGTTGGCGAGGTTCAGCTCGGACTGGTCGACGATGCGGTGGTTCGCCGCGGCCAGGTCCTCCTCGCTCATGCCGAGGCCCCGGTCCTCGATCTCGATGGCGAAACCGTTCGCCACGAGTTGGCCGCGGACCTCCACGGTGGTGTGCGGCGGCGAGAACGACAGGCCGTTCTCGATCAGCTCGGCGAGCAGGTGGATGATGTCGCCGACCGCCCGGCCGGCGAGCGAGACGGCGCCCAGCGGCAGCACGTTGACGCGGGTGTAGTCCTCCACCTCGGCCACCGCGCCGCGCACCACGTCCACCATCGGGACGTTGCGCCGCCAGGCCCGGCCCGGGGTGGAGCCGGAGAGCACGATCAGGTTCTCCGCGTTGCGCCGCATCCGGGTGGCCAGGTGGTCGACGCGGAACAGGTCCTCCAGCTCCTCCGCGTCGTGTTCGCGCCGCTCCATCGCGTCGAGCAGGGTGAGCTGACGGTGTACCAGCGCCTGGGTTCGCCGGGCCAGGCTGAGGAAGACCTCGCGGACGTTGCGACGCAGCTCGGCCTGCTCGACGGCGGTGCGCAGGGCGGTCTCCTGGACGGCGTTGAACGCCTTGCCGACCTGGCCGATCTCGTCGGTGCCGAACTCCAGCGGAGGCGCTTCGGTGGCGACGTCGACCTCCTCGCCACGGCCCAGCCGGTCGACCACCCGGGGCAGCCGCTCGTCGGCGAGCTGCCAGGCGGCCTGCCGCAGCCTGTCGAGCTGGCGCAGGAGGGTACGGGCCGTGGTGATCGAGACGACGACCGAGGCGATGACGGCGAGCAGGCCCAGGCCGGTGGCGAGCACGAGCCGGACGACGACCATCACGGCCACGCCGGTGGCCCGGCCGACGATGCCCTCGCCGCCGTCGACGACGGCATCGTTGACGTCGGCCAGAGCCGGCTCGACCGTGCCGCGCCACTGCTCGGCGCTGACCGGAAGCTGGGTCGCCGGGCGGCCCTCGCGGATGATGCTGTCCTGTACGGCGCGCAGGCGGCTGAACGCCTCGCCCTCGACGAGCTGCCGGTAGCGGCGTTGGTCGGCGTCGGCGAGTCGGGCCTGGGTCTCCTCGCCGAGGAACCGCTCGGCGCCGACCAGGCTGACGTAACGGGCGTACTCGGGACCGCTGATCCGGCCCGTGCCGAAGAGGCCGCTGAGCAGCGCGTCCTCCTGCGAGATCAGCTCCTTCATCCGGTTGAGCTGGATCAGGGCCGCCGCGTCGGCGGCGATCTCCTTGTCGTCGAGGCTGCCGGTGACGTCGTAGATCCGGAAGATCGATTCGATGGCGTCGGTGTAGGCGTCGGCGGCGGAGATCCGGTCGACCTTGCGGCCGAGCACGTCGGCGCGGGTCTGCTTGAGTTCGTCGATCTGCGCGATCGTGGCGTCGAGTTGGGCGTCCAGAGCCTCGCTGCCGGCCACGCCGACCTGCCAGTTGCGCGCCGACTCGGCGAAGTCGTCCGCCAGTTGGGCGGCCTTGCGCTGTTCGGTCTCCAACGCCGTACGCTGCGCGGCGTCGGGGTTGCTCAGGTACGCCTGGGTCAACCGCCGCTCGAGCTGCAACTCCTGCAACAGCGGCTCGCTGGGCGCGTACACCTTGCTGTTGAGCAGCTGGACACCGAGCAGGTTGAAGCCGTCCCGCAGGGTCACCCAGGCCGCGAACATCCAGAGCGCGACCAGGGAGAGCAGCAGGGCGACAACCTTGGTGCGGATACTCGTACCGCGAGAACGCATTGAACCGTCCCAGGCAGGGCGTTGACTCAGCTCATCAACGGGTGATCATGGAGGACGACGTCCCGCCGCGGCGGGGCGTACGGGGCTGAGGCTCTGCGTACGCTAGCAGTGTCCACACAACCCCTCAAGTCGCTGTTTTTGTTGCCTGGTAACCACAATCCACCACCGAACGGTCGGCACCCGTCAGATGAACGGAGGCGAGCCGGCAGGCGGCCAGGATCGCCGCACGAACGATCGCGGTAGGACAGTACAGCTCTTTGCCGTACCACAGTGGACGGTCCGACCGATCGGCCGGTCGGTGCAGGTAGGCGTGGCCACGCAGCACCGCCTCGTCGACCTGGGGCGCTCCGGTCGGCGCGGCCACCAGCACCTGCAGGGCGTACGCGGTCTCCTCGGCCGTGCTGCCCCACCGCCCCCACGACCCGTCGGCACGCTGACTGTCGAGCACCCAGCGGGCCGCGCGGTCGAGCGCCTCGACCGCCCCGCCGCCGCGACCGAACTCCGCCAGCGCCAGCGCGCAGCAGGCCGTGGCGTAGTACGGCGAGGCGTGCCACCGGTCCTGCCAACGGCCGTCGGGGAGCTGGTGTGCCGGCAGCACGGCGCTGAGCCGGTCGACCGTCCGGTGGTACCGCGCGTCCGCGCCGGGGTGGGCGGCCACGTGCTGGCCGAACGCGTCCAGCACGTGCGCGTTGGTGGTGACCGAGAAGCCATCCTCGCTCCCCGGCCAGGTGCAGAAGCCGTCCGTCGTCTCGTACGCCCACAGGCCCGCGGGGTCGGCCGGACGGCCGAGCCGGGCCAGCGCGTCCAGCGTGACCGAGGTGGTGTCGGCGTCGGTGGGCAGCCCCTCCCCGGTGGCGACGCCCTCGGCGGCGGTGGCGGCGGCCAGGGTGCGGAGCAGGCTCGCCGGCGGGTTGACCGCGATGCCCGCGCGGCGCAGGCCGCTGAGCACCCAGGCCCGTTCGAACACGGTGATCGGAGTCGGGCAGGGCACCGGTCCGTCACCCTCGCGGATGAGCGTCCGCAGGAAGGTGTGCGCGGCGGGGCCGGCGTCCGGACCGACGACGCTGAGCCAGGCGGCGGTCGCGGCGGGTGACGCCCCGACGGCGGTGAGGGTCGGTCCGGCGTCGGCCGGTGTCGCGCCCAGCACCTCGTAGAAGTGGGCCAGTTTCGCCGGCAGCACCACCCCGGCGGCGAGCGCGGCGCGTACCGCGTGCAGCCGGTCGGGGCCAAGCCCGGCGGGCAGCGCCAGCGGGGAGCGCGGCAGCCGCTCGGCGGTCGCCCGGGCCACCCGGGACAGCCGGGACAGCCGGCCGTTGATCGACTCGACGAGCGCGGGGACGATGAGATCCAACGCCGGGGTGTCCGGCAGTGCCCGCGCGGGCGTGGCGAGCAGCCGGTCGGTGAGCGCGTGCAGCCCGCGCGCCGCCGGGGCGAGCAGGTCCGCACCGGCCGGTACGGCGTCGGCCAGCACGGCGAGCAGCGCGTCGGTGGCGCTGAGCGTGGGCACCAGGGCGTACCCCTCGGGTGGGCCCCAGGCACCGTCCGGGCGCTGCTCGCGCAGCAGGAAGTCGATCCGCTTCTCGTGACCCGGCAGCCACGGCGCGTCGGCGACCAGCCGGCCGCTCTCGTACACCGAGGGGGCGACCTGCCCCCACGGTCGCAGCGCGAGGCCGGCGATCAGCTCGCGCGCGGCGTCGGTGGCGGGTTCGGCCAGCACCGGCCCCGGGATCTCACTCATCACGGGCCCCCCAGAAGTCGGACACCTGGTAGAAGCCGCCCGTGAAGGAGATCTGCCGGTGCAGGTAGTCCGCCTGGCGGGGGCAGCGCTCGGCGAGGGCGGCCAGGTCGCCGCGGGATCGGCTGGTCAGCTCGGCGAGCCGGGCGTGCACCCGCGCCGGGTCGTCGACCAGCAGCAGGGCGTTCAGGTCGCCCCACTCGGCGTCCCGCTCGTGCGTGGCAAGGTCGTTGACCAGACGCAGCACCCGCTGCACGCCACGTGAGGCGTCGAGCAGGTCGGTCAGCTGGGCGAGGGTCCGCTGGTCACCGGTGGCGATCCAGTGCGTGACGTTGACGAAGGAGCAGGCCAGGTTGTCGGCGTTGTCCAGGTAGCGGTCGAGGTCCGGCAGGCGCTGGCCGGTGGTCGGGTCGGTCGGCAGGTTCTTCCAGTCCCACTCGCGCGACACGGCGGCGAGCATCCGGGCCAGCTCGTCGCGCCAGATCGGGCGCAGCCGGCGGAACGCCGGCACGGTGGCCAGCTCGTCGCGCAGGTCGGCCAGCAGCCGGGCGAGGTGACTTGCCGGTGGCGGCGCGGCGCCGTCGGCGACCGCCAGGCAGTCGGTCACGATCGTCCGGACGTCGTCGGCCGACCGGGCGAGGTAGTCGACCTGCCAGTCGGCGGCGAAGACCCAGAGCAGGGTACGAGTGGTGATCCGCAGTTCGTCGGCGGTGTGCCACGGCGCGGTGAACGCGATCGCGGTGGCTACCGAGCTGAGCAGCGCGGCGTCGAACGGCGCGGCGTCGAAGAGTTCCGGGTGGGCGGCGGTGACGCCCTGCAGGTCGCGGACACCACGCACGGCGAGCGCGCAGACCCGACCCTGCTCGGCGACGGCGTCGGGCCCGGCCTGCACCGGCCACGGCGTGCCGGTCACGACGCGACCGGACGCTCGACCGGGGTGACGATCAGCTCGGCCCGCTGCTTGGGTTGCAGCGAGGCGCCGAGCCGGGGTGTCAGGCCGACGGGCTCGCGCAGCCGGAACCGGTAGCGACTCAGCACGGTGCTGACGATGAGCTGCGCCTCCAGCAGGAACAGATACTGCCCCAGGCACTGGTGCGGGCCGCCGCCGAACGGGAAGTAGGAGTAGCGGTAGCGCCGGCGGGGCTTCTCCGGCGCGAAGCGCTCCGGGTCGAACAGCGTCGGGTCGTCCCAGAAGGTCGACATCCGCTGGGTGACGTACGGGCTGACCAGTACGGTGCCACCGGCCTTGATCCGCACACCGCCCAGCACGTCGTCGCCGACCGCGGTCCGGGGGATCATCCAGCCGGCCGGGTAGAGCCGCAGCATCTCGTCGAGCACCATCCGGCCGTAGCGCAGCTGCGGCAGGTGCTCCCGGCCGACCCGCTCGGCGCCGACCACCCGCTCGATCTCGTCGGTCATCAGCTCGGCCACGTCGGGCCGGGACGCCAGCACCGGCCACAGCCAGGAGAGCAGGGCGATCGTGGTCTCGGTCGCGGTGGAGAACATCGCCACCACGTCGCCACGGATGGCGTACTCGTCGGGCTCACTGCCGTCGGCGCGCGGCCGGCACAGGGTGGAGATGATGTCGTCGCCGTCGGTGGGCCGGGCCCGGGCCTCCCGGATGATCGGCAGCACCACCTCGTCGATGGTGCGTACCGCCTCTGCGAAGCGGCGGTCGCCGGGCATCGGCACCGCGTACGGCACGAACGGCACCAGCAGGCGGGGCAGCATCGCGGTGGTGACGGTGTCCAGCGCGGCGCTGATCCGCAGCGCGTCGGGCACCGAGATACGGTCGGCGAAGAGCACCCGCATGGTGGTCCGCAGCACGATCCGGGTCAGCTCGGCGCCGCCGTCGATCGGACGGCCGTCGCGGGCCGGCTCCAGCCACTCGTCGACGGCCTCGTTGATCGCCTCGGCCATCCGGTCGACGAGCGTCTCGGCGCGCTTGGCGGTGAACAGCGGTTGCAGGGCGCCCCGGCTGGACTCCCAGATCTCGCCCTCGGCGACCAGGATGGCGTCGCCGACGATCCGGCGGACCGGCCGCCACAACAGACCCTCCCCGTCACGGGTGTAGTTGGCAACGTTGTCCCTCAGCACTCGTTGCAGGTGCTCGGGATGGCTGACGAGGTACGGACGGAACGAGCCGAGGTTCAGCCGGACCACCTCGCCGCCGGCGGCGTCGGCGAAGCCGACGAGCGCGCCGAGCGGGTCGCGGACCAGCGCGGGCAGGGCACGACGGAGTGGGATCATCCGGGGTTCGGTGCTGACGGGGGCGGGGCCGGCATCGGACACCTGGGACATGCGCTGTCTCCTCGTCACCCCGACGGCCTGGGCGGTCCACTTCGGCCGGTCGGGGCTGTGAAATTTTCACCTTCTGGGCGTCGGAAGCATCTCACCAATTCCGGGACACCTCTAGATCTCTGACCGGTGAGATTTGACCAATGTCCCAGACGAGCATCGATGTCTTGGCCGCGCGACAGTCCTGAGTGGATCGTCAGGATGCGACACCGACGCAGGTCGCGCCCGTACACCGATCATCCGCCGCCGTCGGCGGGGTACGGACGACGACGGGCCGGTGGGTCGATCGGCCGCCGGACGTGCCGGACGGGTCGCGCCCGTGCGATCCCAAAGGTCGGGCAGCGCAGTGAGCAAGGACGCACCGGTACCCCCGAATCCGGGCGACGGCGGGCACCCTGTGCCAGGCTCTGTGGCATGGACGACAAGACCATCCTGAACCGGATCTCCGAGCTGGTCGACGAGGAGCACCGGCTGCGCGCGGAGGCCCAGGCCCACGAGTCGGGCACCGAGGGCGAGGCCGGCGAGCGGCTGCGCGCCCTGGAGGAATCCCTCGACCAGTGCTGGGACCTGCTGCGCCGTCGGCGGGCCGCCCGGGCCACCCACGGCGACCCCGACTCGCAGGGCGAACGCCCCAAGCCCGAGGTGGAGCGCTACCTGCAGTGACCGACACGGACGGGTCGGGCGGCCGTCGCGGCCACCCGACCCGTTCCGGTCAGCGGATGCCCGCCTCGCGCAGCAGCTCCCCGATCAGCGTGCCGGGGTCGACCTGCTCGGCGCCCAGCCCTCGCGCGGCGAACCAGGCGCTGACCACCCGCACGTCGCGGGCCAGGAACTCGGGCCCCTGCGGGTTCGCCACCACGTCGACCACCTGCGGCAGGTCGATCACGACCAGCCGCCCGGAGTGCACGAGCAGGTTGTACGGCGACAGGTCGCCGTGGGCGTAGCCGGCCCGGGCCAGCACGCGCAGCGCCTCGACCAGCTGGCCCCACAGGTCGCGCAGCTCGGCCGGGCCGGGCCGGAGCTGGGCCAGCCGGGGCGCGGCGAGTCCGGCCTCGGCGTCGCCGACGAACTCCAGCATCAGCTCGGTGCCCCGCAACTGCACGGGGTACGGCACGGCGATCCGGTCGTGCCCGGCGCCGATCTCCCAGAGTCGTGCCAGCGCGGCGAACTCGGCCGCCGCCCACTGCCCGGCGATCATCTGGCGGCCGAAGGCCGTCCGGCCCGCCATCGCCCGCATCTCGCGGGACCGCCGCACCCGGCGGCCCTCCAGATAGCCGGCGTCGCGGTGGAACAGCCGGTGCTCGGCGTCCCGGTACCGCTTGACCGCCAGCAGGCAGGACCGGTCCGTGTCCGGTACCGCCCGGCGGACCAGGTGGACGTCCGCCTCCTTGCCGGTCTTCAGCATCCCCAGCTCGGTGTCCTTGGCGGCCAACTCGGTGACCAGCCAGGCCGGGTGCGGCTCCGGCCCGTGCACCGCGTCGTCCCAGGACGACCAGCGCTCGCCGGTGTCGGGATCAGGCTCGGTGTCGGGATCGGCGGGCAGCTCGGTGGGCCGGGCCGCCCGCTTCAGAAACTGCGGTTCGTCGTCGTCGAAGCGGCGCTTGCCGCGGGTCCGGCGCTCCGGCGCCGGGAGGTCATGATCGCGCACTGTGGTGAGGTTCCCTTGATCGAGGCGGAGGTAGGCAGCTGGAAGCGACCTGCGAAGACGGTCATGACCGGCCTCCTCTCCTCGATCGGGCTGCTCGCCCGGTGCACCATGCGCCACCCATCCTCGTGGCGGCCCAAACGACGGGTCAACCGAATTACGGCGGTGACGCGAGCAGCGAACCGCGTCAGCCCGCGAGCACCGTCAGGCCGCGAGCACCGGACCGGTCAGCTCGCGAGCAGCGAGCAGCGTCAGCTTGCGAGCACCGTCGCGACGGCGGCGATCAGGCCGTCCACCGTGCGGCTCGGCGCGAACCGGACGTCCGACCAGGTCCGCCCCCGGTGCAGCCAGACGCTGGGCAGCCCGACCGCGGCGGCGCCGCCGATGTCCGCCTCCGGGCTGTCGCCGACCACCCACGCGCCGCGCAGCGGCATCCGGACCCGCTGCGCGGCGAGCGCGAAGATCCGCGGGTTGGGCTTGCTGACCCCGGCCTCCTCGGAGATCACCCAGTCGGCGACGTAGCGGTCCAGGCCGGTACGACGGATCTTGGCGTCCTCCACGCGTACCGTGCCGTTGCACACCACCACGGGCACCCACCCCGCGTCGTCGGCGATGCGCAGCGCGCAGGCGGTCAGCGGATCGAGCCGGGTCTGCGCCACCACCCCGTCGTGCAACTCCTCCACCAGATCGATCGAGGGGATACGCAGCTCGTAGCGGTCCCGGATCGCGTCGGCCAGGTCCCAGCGGTCGGTCAGCCCGTCCGCGTCGATCGAGACCAGCCAGTCGATGTCGATGAGGGGCGCGCCGATGCCGTCCAGGAAGCGCTCACCCCAGCGGCGGAACGCCCCGGCCCGGTCGAGCAGGGTGTTGTCCAGGTCCAGCAGGAGCAGTGGCACTCGGGCACCCTACGGGACCGACGTGTCCGCCAACAGACCCGCGTGTTTCGACTTCACGATGGGCTTAACCGGTCAGCGACATGCGCGGGCCGCCCTGGCCCGGCAGCAGATCGGCGAGCATCGAATGGGCCGCCCGGGTGGCCGTGAGCGCGGCCGGATCGAGGGTCGCCACGAGCGTCTGCGTGCCCTCGTCGGCGCCCCGGGCGAGCGTACGTCCCTGCGGGTCGTAGATCGCCGCGCCGCCGTTGAAGCGCCACGGGTCGCTGCCGCCCACGGCGTTGGCGAAGACCACGAACATCGTGTTGTCCAGGGCCCGCGCCGCGTAGTACAGGTCCCGGCGGTGCTCCGAGCCGGTCAGGTAGCCACTGGGGCACAGGTAGGCGTGCGCGCCGTCGAGCGCGGCGGCCCGGCCGTGCTCGGGGAAGCAGCCGTCGTAGCAGATGCCCAGCCCGAGCCGCCAGTCGTCGACGAGCAGCGTGGCGCCCCGTCCGCCGGGGCTGAACAGCTCGCGTTCGTCGCCCCAGAGCTGCTGCTTGTCGTACCCGACCCGGACCACGCCGGCGCGGTCGACCACGAGGGCGGCGATGGTCCGCCGGTCGTCCGGGTGCCGGACCGCCGCGCCGACCACCACGGTGCTCCCGGCGGTCCGGGCGGCGGCGCGCAGCGGGTCGAGCCGGCCGTCGGCGACCACCCCGGCCGAATCGGCCGCCACGTGGGTGCCGGCCGGGTCGGCGGCGAGGGTCGGCGGGTGGTACGCGCACAGGTACAGCTCGGGCAGGACGACCACCCGGGCGCCCTGCCCGGCGGCCTGCCGGACCAGGTCGGCGGCGGCCGCCGCGTTGCCGGCGACGTCACCGGGCGTCGGGGTGGCCTGGACGGTGGCGACGGTCAACGGGCCGGACGGCGCGGGGTACGAGCGGGTCACCGGTGGATCGTAAACGGCACGTTACCAAGCCGTACGTACGGTTTGCACCGCCCGAGGTGACCTGCGACGATCGAGGTGTGCCCAGAGTAAGTCAGGACCAGCTCGACGCGCGCCGGCAGGAGATCCTTGCCGCGGCCCGGGCGTGTTTCGCCCGCCTCGGCTACGAGGGGGCCACCGTCCGCCGCCTCGAGGAGGCCACCGGGTTGTCCCGGGGCGCCATCTTCCACCACTTCCGGGACAAGGACTCGCTGTTCCTCGCCGTCGCGGAGGACGACGCCGCCGCCATGGTCGAGACGGTCGCCCGCAACGGTCTGGTGCAGGTGATGCGCGACCTGCTGGCCCGCGCCGTCTCGCCGGACACCACCGGCTGGCTGGGCAGTCAACTGGAGGTCTCCCGCCGGCTGCGCACCGATCCGGCGTTCGCCAAGCGCTGGGCGGAACGCTCGGCCGCGATCGCCGAGGCGACCCGGGACCGGCTGGCCCGCCAACGCGACGCCGGGGTGCTGCGCGAGGACGTGCCCATCGACGTGCTGGCCCAGTTCCTCGAGCTGGCCTACGACGGCCTGGTGCTGCACCTGGCCATGGGCCGACCGGCCGGCGACCTGGGCCCGGTGCTCGACCTGGTCGAGGAGGCGGTCCGCCGCCGCTGAGGGGACGTTCCCGTCGCCGCCGACGGCGCGGGTGCCCCGGCCGGACCGGATGGCGACGGTGCTCCACAATGGGGCCGCCGAACCCCTCCGGCGACAGGAGCAGCCGATGATCGTCCACGCCGCCTCGGGCGACACCTGGGGCATCCCCGGCCCGACCTTCCTGCGGCTCTACCTCGTGGTGGCCGTCGTCCTGACCGCCCTCGCGGTGCTGCACCGGGTACGCCTCGCCACCGGCGCGGAACCCCTCGTCGCCGAACGGCTCGGCGCCCAGGAGGTCGCCTACCTCAACGGTGGGCCGGCCCTCGCGGTGCACGCCGCGCTGGGCGGCCTGCGCAGCAGCGGCGCGATCGACGTCGGCCCGGATCGTCGCCTGCGCACCACCGGCCCGACCCCGACCGGGCTCACCCCGCTGGAGCAGGCGATCCACTGGGCCGCCCACCAGGGCCTCCGGGCCCGGGACCTGCCCCAGGACGAGCGGGTGGCCGCCGCGCTCGACCAGCTCGGCGCCGGCCTCGAAGGACGGGGACTGCGGGTGAGCCAGGCGCAGCAGAACACCGCACGACAGTGGCGGGTCGTCCTCGCCGCCCTGCTGGTGTTCGGCGTCGTACGGCTCTTCGCCGGCCTGGCCAACGGGCGGCCGGTGGGCTTCCTGCTGCTCACCCTGGTCGGCGTGCTGGTGGCGGTGCTGCTGCTCTGGCGGGTGCCGCAGGCCACCCGGGCCGGGCGCAGCGCGCTGCGCGACCTGCGGAACCGGCACCGCCACCTCGCTCCCGACTCGTCCCCCGCGTACGCCACCTATGGCGCGGCCGGCGCGGCGATGGGTGTGGCGCTGTACGGCACGGCGTCGCTCTGGGCCATCGACCCGGGCTTCGCCGAGCAGGCCGAGATCCAGCGCCAGGCGATCGCCAGCAGCGGCTGGTCGTCGGGGGCCGGCACCGGATCGTCGGGTAGCACCGGCAGCTCCTGCGGAGGCGGCAGCTCCTGCGGTGGCGGTGGCGGGTGCGGCGGCGGTGGGTGCGGCGGATGACCGGCCCGTACGGCGTCGGCATCGGCTGGCGGCCCGAGATCGCGGGTTTCGTGGCCGAGCTGCCCGGATTGCGCTTCGTCGAGGTGGTGGCCGAGTCGTTGGCGTCGACCGGGCCCCGGGAGACGGGGCTGGCGCAGCTGCGCGAGCGCGGTGTGACCGTCGTACCCCATGGGGTGCGGCTCTCCCTCGGCGGCGCCGAGCCGGTCGACCCGGCGCGCGTCGCGCACCTGGCCGCGGTCGCCCAGCGGTGGGACGCCCCGCTGGTCAGCGAGCACATCGCGTTCGTCCGGGCCGGCGGGTTGGAGGCCGGACACCTGCTGCCGTTGCCGCGCAGCCGGGAGGCGGTCGACGTGGTCTGCGCGAACGTGGCCCGCGCACAGGAGCAGCTACCGGTGCCGATCGCGCTGGAACCGATCGCCGCCCTCTTCGACTGGCCCGACGACGAGCTGGACGAGGCGGACTTCCTCACCGAGATCCTGGACCGGACCGGCGCCCTGCTGCTGCTGGACGTCGCCAACGTGCACGCCAATGCCCGCAACCGGGGCACCGACCCGCTCGCGCTGCTCGACCGGCTGCCGCTGGACCGGATCGGCTACGTGCACGTGGCCGGCGGGGCGGAGCGCGGTGGCTTCTACCACGACACGCACACCCATCCGGTGCCGCCAGAGGTGCTGGAGCTGGTCGGCGCGCTCTGCGCCCGGCAACGACCACCGGCGCTGCTGCTCGAACGCGACGGCGGGTACCCGCCGGCCGCCGAGCTGCGCGCCGAACTGGACGCCCTGGCCGCCGCGTCCGGCTTCCCGGCCGTGACATGACCGACGCTGTCGCCGACGACCGGGACCGCCGGCCGGGCGGGCACCAGCCGCCGCAACCCGGCCTCGCCGCACGGCAGGCGGAGCTGGTCGCGGCGTTGGTCGCCGGAGGTCCGCCGCCCGCCGGATTCGCGGCCGGGCCGCTGGCCGCCGCGCGGGCGGCGCTGCTGCACAAACGCGCCGGTGAGGTGGCCCGGCACTGGCCGCTGCTCGCCGCCGGCCTCGGCGCGGCCTGGCCCGCGACCTTCGCCGACTGGGCCGCCGACCGCCCCACGGCGGGTTCGCTGCGCGACGGCTGGGAGCTGGCCCGGGCGCTGCGGGAGCGCGACGCCCTGCCACCGGCGGGCGCGGAGGAGCTGGCGGTCCGGGAGGCGAGCCTGCGCTACGACGGGCGAACCCCGCCACGTCCGCGCCGGCTGCCCGCCGTGGCCCGCGCCGGCGGCGCCGTCGCGGTGCAGGTCGCCGGTCGGGTACGCCTGCTGCGTCCCGCCGCCAACGTTGGCGGGGACGCGCCGAATGGGGCACGATCGGCATTATGGATCTCGGACTGACCGACCGGGTGTACGTGCTCACCGGCGCTTCCCGCGGCCTGGGTTACGCGACGGCGCAGTGCCTGGTCGCCGACGGCGCCCGGGTGGTGCTCTCGGCACGGGACCCGGACGCGGTGGCCGCCGCCGCCGAGCAGCTGGGCGGCCCGGGCAAGGCGGTCGGCGTCGCCGCGGACCTGTCCGACCCGCAGACCCCGGAACGGCTCGTCGCGGCGGCCCGCACGCACTTCGGCCGGCTCGACGGCGCGCTGGTCTCGGTCGGCGGGCCACCCGCCGGCAACGCCGCCTCGATCACCGACGAGCAGTGGCGGCACTCCTTCGAGACCGTCTTCCTGGGTACCGTCCGCACGGCGCGCACCGTCGCCGGCGCGCTGCCCGAGGGAGGCGCGATCGGGCTGGTGCTGTCCACCTCGGCCCGTGGCCCGGTGCCCGGCCTCGGCATCTCCAACGGTTTGCGACCCGGCCTGGTCGGCGTCGCCAAGGACATCGCCGACGACTACGGCCCGCGCGGCGTACGCGTCGTCGGTCTGCTGCCCGGTCGGATCATGACCGACCGCAACCGGGAGCTGTTCGCCGCGACCGGCGACCCGGAGCGCGCCCGCGCCGAGGCGGAGGCGAGCATCCCGTTGCGCCGCCTCGGCGACCCGGCCGAGTTCGGTCGGGTGGCCGCGTTCGTGCTCTCCCCCGCCGCGAGCTACCTGACCGGCCTCACCGTGCCGGTCGACGGTGGCGCACTGCGCGGCCTGTGACAACGAACGGCCGCGCCGACGCTCCGACACCGGGCACCGACAGCCGTGCCGGCGATACGCCGTCGGCGCTGGACGGGCGAGCCGGCGATGCGCCCTCGGCGCCGGGCGACCGAGCCGGCGATACGCCCTCGACGCTGAGCGGCCGAGCCGGCGACGCGCCCTCGACGCTGGGCGGCCGAGCCGGCGCGGGTGTTACGCATCCCCGGCCCACTCGGGCGGACCTGGCCGCGGCTGCGGACCGGACCATCCCCGACGTCCTCGCGCCGGGGTTGGCGGTGCTCTTCGTGGGCATCAACCCGGGCCTCTGGTCGGCCGCGACCGGCTGGCACTTCGCCCGACCCGGCAACCGGTTCTGGCCGGCGCTGCACCTGGGCGGGTTCACTCCCCGACTGCTGCACCCGAGCGAGCAGGACGCGTTGCCGGCCCTCGGGCTCGGCATCACCAACATGGCCGCCCGGGCCAGCGCCCGCGCCGACGAGCTGAGCCCTCAGGAACTGCTCGACGGTGCGGCGATCCTGACAGACAAGGTGACCCGGTACCGGCCACAGTGGGTGGCCGTGGTGGGGGTGACCGCGTACCGGATCGGTTTTCAGCGGCCGAAGGCCGCCTTCGGGCCGCAGCCGGAGTCGCTGGCCGGCGCGCGGCTGTGGGTGCTCCCCAACCCGAGCGGCCTCAACGCGCACTTCACGCCGGTGACGCTGGGTGCCGCATTCGCCGAACTGCGCGAGGCGACGACCCTACCCGACCGCCGCCCGGCCTGACCGCCGCGCCGCACGGCCTGACCGCGTCGCGGTTGATCGACTCGGGTACACGGAAGTCGTGCTGTCAACGCGACCGGGACACCCCGACCTCCAGAAAACCGAGTCGATCAACGACATCCACCGTGGACCGGAAACGCCGCCACGTCGCCGTTGTCCGCTGTCGATACCCTGCGCGCATGGCCGGCATTCGCCTCGCGCTGCTGCTCGCACTGTCCCTGGTACTCGTCCTCGCGTCGGTCGTCGTGGTGGCCGTGCGGCGTCGGCGCAAAATCGCCCGAGCGGACTCCAGGCAGGCGGGGCTGGATGCCGCGCGTAAGGCGATCCGGCAGAGCACCCGCGAGAGCCGGCGGCGTCGCCGGGGCAGCATTCGCGGCAAGGGCGGCGGCGGTAACGAGAACCTGGCCATCGACGCCGGCGTGACGAGCGGTCCCGGCGGCATGCCGTAACCCTGTCCCCCTATTGATCGACTCGACATCATGGAAGTCGGGCTGTCGTAGCGGCCGGGACACCCCGACTTTCAGTAACCCGGGATCGATCAGCGGCGTCCGTCAGTTGGCGGCGGCGGGTGGCATCGCCTCGTCGGCGACGTACGTGCCCAGCGGCATGACCACCGGCTCGGGGCCGGTGGCGTCCACGAAGGGACGCGGCGAGTCGGCGACGGCGAACTGGGTGCGGTACAGCTCGGCGTAGAGGCCGCCGACCGCCACCAACTCGTCGTGCCGGCCCCGCTCGACGATCCGGCCGCCGTCGAGCACCAGGATCTGGTCGGCGTCCCGGACCGTGGAGAGCCGGTGCGCGATCACCAGGGCGGTACGTCCGGCGAGCGCCACCGACAGCGCACGCTGCACCGCGGCCTCGCTCTCCGAGTCCAGGTGGGCGGTCGCCTCGTCGAGGATGACGATCGACGGGGCCTTGAGCAGCAGCCGGGCGATGGCGATGCGCTGCTTCTCACCGCCGGAGAAGCGGTAGCCGCGCTCCCCCACCGTCGTGTCCAGCCCGTCGGGCAGTGACCGGACGAGGTCGGCGACCTGGGCACCGGCGAGCGCGGCCCAGATCTCGTCGTCGGTGGCGTCGGGCTTGGCGTAGCGCAGGTTCTCGGCGATCGTCTCGTGGAACAGGTGCGAGTCCTGGGTGACCACGCCGATCTCGTCGCGCAGCGAGGCGAGCGTCGCGTCGCGGACGTCCACTCCGCCGACCAGGACCTGGCCGTCGGTGACGTCGTAGATCCGGGAGACGAGCATCGACAGCGTCGACTTGCCCGCGCCCGACGGCCCGACCAGGGCGACCATCTGCCCCGGCTCGACACTGAACGAGACGCCCCTGAGCACCGGCTCGTTGACCGTCCGGTCGAGGGTGGCGACCTCCTCCAGCGAGGCGAGCGAGATCTCGGCGGCGCTCGGGTAGCGGAAGCGCACGTCGCGGAAGTCGACCCGGCCGGCGCCCCGGGGCACCGGCACCGCGTCGGGCTTCTCCACGATGCCGGGCTGGAGGTCCAGCACCTCGAAGACGCGGTCGAAGGAGACAAGTGCGCTCATCACGTCCACCCGGACGTTGGAGAGTGCGGTGAGCGGCCCGTACAGACGGGTGAGCAGCAGCGCGAGGGTCACCACCGTGCCGGCGCTGACGCCGCCGGTGACGGCGAGCCAGCCGCCGAGACCGTAGGTGAGTGCCTGCGCCAGCGAGGCAACCAGCAGCATCGCCACGAAGAACGTCCGCGAGTACATGGCCGACTGGATGCCGATGTCGCGGACCCGCTCGGCGCGGCCGGCGAACCGGCGGGCCTCGATCTCGGGCTGCCCGAAGAGTTTCACCAGCAGCGCGCCGGCCACCCCGAACCGCTCGGTCATCGTCGCGTTCATCTTGGCGTCGAGGTTGTACGCCTCGCGCGTGATGTCGGCCAGCCGCCGACCGACCCGACGCGCCGGAATGATGAAGATCGGCAGCAGCACCAGCGAGAGCGCGGTGATCTGCCAGGACAGCGTGAACATCACCGCGGCGGTCAGCACCAGCTGGATGACGTTGCTGACCACGCCGGACAGGGTGGAGGTGAACGCCCGCTGGGCGCCGAGCACGTCGTTGTTGAGCCGGCTGACCAGAGCACCGGTCTGGGTGCGGGTGAAGAACTGCAACGGCATCCGCTGCACGTGGTCGTAGACCCGGGTGCGCAGGTCGAGGATGATGCCCTCGCCGATGCGGGCGGAATACCACCGCTGGGCCAGGGACAGCAGCGCGTCGGCGACGGCCAGCCCGGCGATGAACAGGGCCAGCCGGATGACGAGCTGACCGGCCTCGGTGCCGCCCCGGTTGATCGCGTTGATCACGTCGCCGGCGAGCACCGGCGTGGCGACACCGATGATGGCGGCCAGCACGACGGTGGCCAGGAAGACGACGATGTCGCGCCGGTAGGGCTGGGCGAAGGCGACGATGCGGCGGGCCACCCCACGCTTGAGCCGGTGGGCCGAGACCTCGTCGCGGTTGCGCATCGACCGGAGCATGCTCCACCCGGCCATGCCACCGCCGGACATCGGGTTGGACACCACTCACCTCCGGGTCGTCGGGCGGACCGTACCGTCAGGTCAATTCTCCCGACAGGTGTGACAACCTCGGTCGTAACCCGGATCTTCCCGCGTGGTCCTTACTATTCGCCCCGGCCGGCGAGGTCGCGGAGGCGGCGGGTCTGCGCCTCACGCTCGGCTCGCTGCTGGTCGGCGTGCGACCGCCCGGCCGCACCGGCGAGCAGCGCCTTGATCTCCACCACCGCGTCGCGCGCGCCGGGTAGCAGGCCCGCCGTCAGGTCACGGACCGCGTCGTCCAGCTCCGCCGGGGGTACGACGAGAGTGGCCAGCCCGATCCGGTCCGCCTCGGCGGCGTCCAGCCGGCGGCCCGTCGCGCAGATCTCCAGTGCCCGGGAGTAGCCGACGAGCTCGACGAGACGCTTCGTACCGGCCAGGTCGGGCACCAGCCCGAGTGTCACCTCGGCCATCGAGAACTTCGCATCCGTGGCGAGGACGCGCAGGTCACAGGCGAGGGCGAGCTGGAAGCCGGCACCGATCGCGTGCCCCTGCACCGCCGCCACCGAGATGACGTCCGGCCGGTGCAGCCAGGTGAAGCCGCCCTGGAACTCGGCGATCCGGTCCGCGCACTCGTCCTCGGGAAGCGTGGCCAGCTCGGCGAACGACCCCGGACCGGACGCGCCGGCCACCGCGAGGTCGAGGCCGGCGGAGAACGCACGCCCCTCACCCCGTACCACCACCACCCGTACGTCACCGGGTAGGTCGCGCGAGAATTCGCTCATCGCGCGCCACATCGCGGGCGTCTGGGCATTGAGCACGTCGGGCCGGCACAACGTCACCGTGGCAACCGGCCCGTCGCAGGTCAGCCGAACCCCGGTCGCCTCGGTGGTCACCGGACTCCCCGGGGCGCGGCGTTGGTCAACGACGCGAAGGGGCGGATCACGCCTTCTTGCGGCGCCGGGCACCGCCGCGCTGACGCAGCTGAACCCCGGACTCGGTGAGCACTCGGTGGATGAACCCGTAGGAACGGCCGGTCGAGGCCGCCAGCGCGCGGATGCTCTCCCCCGAGGTGTACCGCTTTACCAGGTCCTTGGCGAGCGTCTGACGCTCGGCTCCGACGATCCGGCGACCCTTCTCAGTGCTGGTGGCTGTGCCAGTGGCTGCCATGCTGTGTCCTCACGTCCCAGACTGTGCGGTTCGGATACGGTCCCACCTATTAGACCGCCTCGAACGATCATGCGCCAGATATCAACTCTTCGCCAACCGACACGCTATGCAATGTCAGGTTCCCGATAGAGTGATCCTTCCCAACGGTCCCGCACGAGGGCACTTCGGCGCGGTGCCGCCTCCACCCGTACGCTCCCGGGCGTGATCGACCTGTTCGGCACCGCGGCCGGCGCGGCCGTGGTCTTCGCCGCCACCGACATCGACGACATCGTCATCCTCACGCTGTTCTTCGTCGCGGCCCGGACCACCGGCCGGCCCCGCACCTGGCAGATCGTCGCCGGTCAGTACCTCGGCATCGGCGCGCTCGCGGTGGCCAGCGCGGTGGTCGCCGCCGGGCTGCTGGTCGTGCCGGACCCGTGGACCGGGCTGCTCGGCCTGCTGCCGATCGCGCTGGGCGTCCGCGCGCTGTGGAGCGCCGACGACGACGAGCCCGCCACCGTCGTCACCGGCACGCTCGGGGTGGCCGGGGTGACCATCGCCAACGGCGCCGACAACGTGGCCGTCTACGTACCCGTGTTCCGGGCGCTCGGCCCCGCCGACAGCGCGGTGTTCCTGCTGATCTTCGTGGTGCTGATCGGCCTGTGGTGCGCCGCCGCGGCCTGGTTGGGCGGCCACCGGCGGGTGGTCGCGCTGGTGGAGCGGGCCGGGCACTGGCTGGTACCGGCGATCTTCGTCGCGATCGGCGTGGTGATCCTGGTCAGCTCCGGCGTGCTGGGCCACCTGGTCGACCTGCTGGGCTGACGCCCGACAGCCAGGCCGCCTCGACGGCCCGAGGCTCAGGCCAGCTCGACGGTCCCGGGGCGTCAGGCCAGCTCGACCAGTTCGAGCAGGTCGTCGCTCCAGGCGTCCTCGTCACCGTCGGGCAGCAGGATCGCGCGGTCCGGCTTGAGCGCGAGCACCGCACCCGGGTCGTGCGTGACCAGCACGATCGCGCCTGGATAGTTGGCGATCGCGTCGAGCACCTGCTCGCGGCTGACCGGGTCGAGGTTGTTTGTCGGCTCGTCGAGCAGCAGCACGTTGGCGCCCGAGCAGACCAGCGTGGACAGGGCCAGCCGGGTCTTCTCGCCGCCGGAGAGCACCCCGGCCGGCTTGTTCACGTCGTCGCCGGAGAACAGGAACGCGCCGAGGATCTTGCGCAGGTCGGTGTCGGACTGCTCGATGGCGGCGGCCCGCATGTTCTCCAGCACCGTCCGCTCCACGTCCAGCGTCTCGTGCTCCTGCGCGTAGTAGCCCAACCGCAGGCCGTGACCCGCGTGCACCTCGCCGGTGTCCGGGCTGAGCAGGCCGCCGAGCATCCGCAGCAGGGTCGTCTTCCCGGCGCCGTTGAGCCCGAGGATGGCCACCCGGGAGCCCCGGTCCACCGCCACGTTGACGTCGGTGAAGATCTCCAACGAGCCGTACGACTTGGACAGGCCGGTCGCGGTCAGCGGCGTCTTGCCGCACGGGGCGGGGCTGGGGAAGCGCACCTTCGCCACCCGGTCGGCGACGCGTACCTCCTCCAGGCCCGAGATCAGCTTCTCGGCCCGGCGGGCCATGTTCTGCGCGGCGACGGTCTTGGTGGCCTTGGCCCGCATCTTGTCGGCCTGCGCCATCAGCGCGCCGGCCTTCTTCTCGGCGTTGGCCCGCTCGCGGCGGCGGCGACGCTCGTCGGTCTCGCGGGCCTCCAGGTACGCCTTCCAGCCCAGGTTGTAGACATCGATCACGGAACGGGTGGCGTCGAGGAACCAGACCTTGTTGACCACCGACTCCAGTAGCGCGCCGTCGTGGGAGATCACGATGAGCCCGCCCTTGTGGTTGGCGAGGAACCCGCGCAGCCAGGTGATCGAGTCGGCGTCCAGGTGGTTCGTCGGCTCGTCGAGCAGCAGGATGCCGCCGCCGTTCTCACCGGCGTCGCGGAAGAGGATCCGGGCCAGCTCGATGCGGCGGCGCTGACCGCCGGAGAGGGTGCCGATGGTCTGGGCGAGCGCGCGGTCCGGCAGCCCGAGGTTGGCGCAGATCCGGGCGGCCTCGGCCTCGGCGGCGTACCCACCGAGGGCGGCGAACTGGTCCTCCAGCGCGCCGTAGCGGCGGACCAGCTTCTCGTCGGCGTCCTCGGCGAGGCGTTCCTCGAGCTCCTTCATCTGGGCCATCAGCACGTCCAGGCCGCGGGCGGAGAGCACCCGGTCGCGGCCGGTGACCTCCAGGTCGCCGGTGCGCGGGTCCTGCGGGAGGTAGCCGATGGCGCTGCGCTGGTCGATCTGGCCGCCGTACGGCTGCCCCTCACCGGCGAGCACCTTGAGGGTGGTGGTCTTGCCGGCGCCGTTGCGGCCGACCAGGCCGATCCGGTCACCGGGCTGCACGCGCAGGGTGGTGTCGGACAGCAGGATCCGGGAGCCGGCGCGCAGTTCCAGGCCGGTTGCAGTGATCATGTCGTGGGACTCGCTCTCGGGGTCTGGAAGGCTGACTCAGGGCACGCGAAAGCGCCGGCGGGCGGTGGGCCCGTCGGCGCGGGGCGGTTCAGCCTTCGCAGCGCGGCACGGCGACAAGTGTACCGGGCGCCCGTGTGCGACCCGCTCGGATTACCGATCAAGATCATCGGGTACCGGAACGCCTGTCCGGACCCGTCCGGCACTCAGGCGACGAAACGACACACACACGACATTCACCGACTTCAGGCGATCGGGGTCAGCATGGAACTCAACGAGCGGGCCGAGCTCGACACCTCCCAGGCCAACGACCTGGGCCGCGGCAGCGGCGGCGGGGGTGGCGGCATGGGCATCCCCATCCCGGGAGGCGGCGGCCGGGGCGGCATCATCGGCATCGTGGTCGCCGTCATCATCGCCCTGCTCGGCGGCGGCTTCGGTCTGAACGCGATGACCAACGGCGACGAGGGCGGCCAGGCCGGCGGTGACGACCTCGACCAGGTGTGCTCCACCGCGAACCCGGACCGCCTCCAGGACGCGCGCTGCCGCAACCTGCTCTACGTCAACAGCATCCAGGACTACTGGGAGAAGGCGTACCCGGAGCTGGGCAACGGCAACTACGAGCCGACCACCACGAACTTCTTCCAGCAGGCCGTGAACACCGGCTGCGGGCAGGCCGACTCGGGCGTCGGCCCGTTCTACTGCCCCGCCGACCAGAAGGTCTACATCGACCTGAGCTTCTACGACGAGCTGGCCACCCGGTTCGGCGCCAAGGGCGAGTTCGCCCAGCCGTACGTGCTCGCCCACGAGTACGGCCACCACGTCCAGGACCTGCTCGGCACCAACGCGAAGGCCGGCCAGGGCGACCAGAGCGGCCCCAAGTCCGCCTCCGTGCGACTGGAGTTGCAGGCCGACTGCTACGCGGGCGCCTGGGCCAGGCACGCCACCGAGAGCAGGGACAAGAGCGGCAAGGAGCCGCTGTTCAAGTCGATCACCGAGACCGACATCAGCCAGGCCGTCGACACCGCCGAGGCGATCGGTGACGACAGCATCCAGGAGCGCTCGGGCGGGCGGGTCAACCCGGACCAGTTCACCCACGGCACGTCCGAGCAGCGCAAGCGCTGGTTCAGCCAGGGCTACGACAAGGGCGACCCGAAGACCTGCGACACCTTCGGCACCGACCAGCTCTGACACCCGTACACCTCGATCGTGGCAGGCCCTCGGCGGGCCTGCCACGATCGTCGTTTCGGCGCTCAGTCGAGCTTCGACACCTGGTAGTGCCCGATCAACCAGGCGTCGCCGACCCGGCGGACCACCACGCCGAGGTACACGGTCAACGCCGGCCGGTCGACGAAGCCGAACTCGACCTCCAGATAGCCGAGGACGACGTCGGCGGCGAGCCGTCGAGCTTCCCGGATCTCGTAGGCGGCCGTCAGGCCGAGCGGCTGCCCGGCGTAGTACTCGGCGACCCCCTCCCGGCCGACGGCGTACGGGTGCAGGCCCTGAAAAATCGCGTCATCGGTGAAGACCGACGCGACGCGGTCCGGTTCGTGGGCGTCGACCGCCGACCGCCACCGCTCCAGGACGGTCCGCAGGATCTCCTCCTCGCTGCTGGCCACGGTCACCTCCCCGGCCATCCCGGATCGTTGGGGTGCGGCGTCAACGGCGTGACGGTCTCGCGCCGCCAGGCGCGCAGCGGCATCGACGCAAGGACCGCCTCCAACTCGTCCGCGTCGGCGGCCGCGAAGAGCCCCCAGGTACGCCACTCCCCCGGCGCCAGCGGCGGCCGCCACAGCCGCAGCAGACTGCCCTGCGCCGTCAACTCGGCCGAGCGCGCCGCCTCCCGCGCGCGCATCTCGGCAACCCCGTCCTCCGACGTGCCGTCGGGCACCGTCGTCACCATGTCCACCAGGAACTCCACCCGCCCATCCTCCGACCACCCGCGCCGCACCACGCCGTGAACCCCCGATCGGGTGGCGGCCGTCTCCGCTCCGGACTCGACCGGCCGACCAGCCGGCGGCCGGGCGGTGGCCGTCGCGGTCAGTCCGGGGCCGGGTCGCGCAGCCGGATCCGTACCGCCCGGGCCGCGCTCACCGCCGCGACCAGCACCGCGTGCCGAGGCTCCGGCACGTCGAGCAACCGCTCGGCCCGCAGCGGCACGAGCGGGGCCAGCCGCCGGTCCGCGAGTACCGTGTCCACGGCCCGCCGGTCACCGCCGCAGACGAGGGCCGCCAGCTTCGCCGCCTCCGGCAGCAGCAGCCGTACGGCCAGGTCCGCCGCGTCACCCAGCGCCGCCTTCGCCTGGTTGTCGCGCCGCCGGGCGAACCGATGCTGCGACCAACCCCCGGCCGCGGTGCGCCCCTGCACGTACCGGGTGTCCACCTTGGAGACCACCAGCTCCGTGCCCTGCGCCACGCCGATCGCCACCGCGCCCTTGCGGGCCAACAGCAGACCGATCCGGTACGAAGTGCCGGCGGCGGCCACGAAGGCGGCCACATCGGCGCTGGCGGGCGACCCGGGCGGAGTGTGCAGTTCGGCGGTGGCTCCGTCGGGGGCGGTGAGCAGCAGCCCGTACCCCTGCACGGTGGTGGTGGGCGGGCCGTGCCGGTCGGCGAAGCCCTCGACCCAGCGGCCGACGCGGGCCGGGTCGACCTCGACCCACCGGCCTCCCCCGGCGGCGGGTCGACTGGTCACCGCCCGACCGTACACGGCCAGCTCGGGTCGACGACCAACCCGGCCTCGCCCGCACGCAGCGGGCAGGTCGTCAGCCGGGCAGCAGCGCGGCCACCGCCAACGCGGCGATGAGGACGCTGGACAGCACACCCGTGATCAGCCGTCCCCGCGGACCGGTCAGCGCCCGGCCGACCACCGTGCCGCCACCGGCGATGAGCAGTTGCCAGCTCGCCGACGCCAAGAACACGCCGGCCACGAAGGAGGCCGCCGGCAACAGTCCCGCGTCGGCCGTGTCCGGACGACCGAGCACCAGCGCGACGAAGTAGAGCACCGTCGTCGGGTTCAACAGGGTCAACCCGAGCAGCGCCGCGTAGGCCCGACCCGGAGTGCTCATGCCCCGCCCGCCCCGCGCCGTCGGCGTCTCCCGCGCCCGGTGGGCGGCCCAGATCCGCCAGAAGCCGTGCACAGCGAGCGCCAACAGGACCACGGCTGCGATCACCCGCAGCGGACCGGCGACCGGCGCGATGACCTCCGCCAGGCTGGCGCCGCCCAACGCGGCCACCGCCGCGTAGAGCCCGTCGGCCGTCGCCACCGCGAGCGCCGCCGCCGCGCCGACCCCGAACGAGGTACGGGCACTGAGCCCCAGGATGAGGATCGCGATCGCGCCCACCGGGATGGCGACGCCGTAGCCGGCCACCAGGCCGGCGAGGAACGCCCCGCTCATGGCCGTCGGCGTCGGATCGAGGCCCGCCCCGGCACCGGCCGCTGTCGACGACCGGCAGTCGTCGCAGGGACCAGAACCCGCATCGCGTACGCCTCAATCACATCGGCATCCTCCGCGCCGACACCCACCCCCCGCAACGAAGTTTCCCGCCGCGCCGGTCGCGCCCTCGCGCCCTCGCGCCCTCGCGCCCTCGCGCCCTCGCGCCCTCGCGCCCTCGCGCCGATCTTGCACTTACTGACGCCGACATGTCCATCTTCCCGAAATAAGTCCGCGCAGAAAGTGCAAGATCGGCGTGGGAAGGCCCCGCGCCCCGCGCCCCGCGCCCCGCGCCCCGCGCCCCGCGCCCCGCGCCCCGCGCCCCGCGCCCCGCGCCCAGATCCTCACAACATCACCGATATTGCTGCCTCAGACGCGCCGGAAGCAGCAACATCGGTGAAGTTGTGCAGATCTTGCCGGGCCGGCCGCCCGGTGGGCCTGGCCGGCGGGCGGACCGGGCGAGCGGGCCGGGTGCCGGTTTGAAGATCGTGCTCGAACCACGATGTAGTGGCCTCGGGTATGTGCCGAGGCCACTACATCCATGATCGAGCACGATCTTGGCTGGATCAGGGTCGATCAGTGCCGCGCCCCGGTCCAGCGGGGGTCCCGGCCGAGGTAGGAGAGCAGCGCGGTGACGTCATCGGCCTCCGCGCCCGGGTCGAGCGCCGCCGCGTACGCGCCGTAGTTCCGCAGCGGCTCGACGATCTGCCGGGCGACGTCGAGCAGGGGTCGGGCCAGGTCGTCGCTCAACGGGGACGGCTGGCCGGTGGCCACCGCGATGTCCCAGGCGTGCACCGCCGCGTCGAGGGCGGCGGCGACGGCAGCCAGGTGGGCCGGCAGCGCACCGTGCGGCAGCGGCGTCGGCACCTGCGGTTCGTCGTCGGCGACTCCCGCCCAGGCGCGGGCGGACGCGTCGAGGGCGGCGTACACGCCGGTCAGTTTGTCCCCCTCGATCCGCCCGGAGGGCGCGAACGGGTCCTCCTCCGGCCCCGACCCGCCGGTGATCGCCGCGACGTAGGCGAGCTGGTCGCCGGTCGCGTGCTGGAGCACCTGGGTGACCGCCCACCGCTCGCAGGGGGTGGAGAGGTCCCAGGCATCGGTCGGGATCCCCTCGGCGGTCGTCCGCAGCACCCGGTACGCCTCGTCGAGCACGATCCTCCACTGCCCCACTGCCGTCTCGTTCATTGTCCCGACCCTCTCCACCGACCCGTCGAGTCATCTCGTGAAACGGAACGTTCCGCTCCGTTCTGAGTTCAGCTTACCAGACCGGAATGATCCGTTCCACTAAAAGATTCACCTTGAACGAAGTCGAGCGCGGCACCCGACGGGGTGCCGCGCTCGACGAGCGGTGAAGACGAGGTCAGACGTTGAAGCCGAGGGAACGGAGCTGGTCCCGACCCTCGTCGGTGATCTTGTCCGGACCCCACGGCGGGAGCCACACCCAGTTGATCCGGATGTCGTTGACCAGGCCGCCACCGGGGCCGGTGGTCAACGCCTGCCGGGCCTGGTCCTCGATCACGTCGGTCAGCGGGCACGCCGCCGAGGTGAGCGTCATGTCCAGGGTCGCGACGTTCTCGTCGTCGACGTGCACCCCGTACACCAGGCCCAGGTCGACCACGTTGATGCCCAACTCCGGGTCGACGACGTCCTTCATCGCCTCCTCGATGTCGGCGATCATGGCCTTGCTGACGCCACCCGCCGAGGCAGCGTCGCCCGCCGAGGCAGCGTCGCCCGCCGAGGCAGCGCCACCCGCCGGGGCCGCGCCACCCGTCGGGACGGCCGCGTCGCCCGCCGGGGCGGTGGCGTCGCCACTCACCGCGCCGGTCTGCGCCGCGACGGTCTCGTCGGCCTCCGGCGTCGCCGCAGTAGCCGTGTTCTCGCTGCTCATGCCGTCTCTCCGCTTCGCTCCGTGACGCCATGAGGCACCACCGCGCCGAACCACTGATTCGCTCGCTGACGCTCGCTCATGCCTTCACCTCCGGGCTCACGCCCACACCGGCGCGTGCCGCGGCGTCCTTGAACGCCATCCACGGCAGCAGCGCGCACTTGACCCGGGCGGGATAGCGGGCCACACCCGCGAAAGCCACCCCGTCACCGAGTACGTCCTCGTCCGGCGTGACCTGGCCACGTCCGGACATCAACTCGACGAACGCCTCGTGCACCTCGAATGCTTCCCCGGCGCCCCGACCGCGCAGCAACTCGTGCAGCACGCTCGCCGACGCCTGGCTGATCGAGCAGCCCATGCCGTCGTACGAGATGTCGTGCAGCACGTCGCCGTCGGTGGCCACCCGGATGGTGACCTCGTCGCCGCAGGTCGGGTTGACGTGGTGCGCCTCGGCGACCTGGTCGGCCGGGTCCTCGGCGTCGCGCAGGCCACGCCCGTGCGGGTGCTTGTAGTGGTCCAGGATGATCTCCTGGTAGAGCTGGTCGAGCTGCACCATCAGTCGAACACCTTCCGTACCTGCTCCAGACCGCCCACCAGGGCGTCGATCTCCCCCGTGGTGGTGTAGAGGTAGAACGACGCCCGGGTCATCGCCGGTACGCCGAACCGGCTGCACACCGGCTTCGCGCAGTGGTGCCCCACCCGCACCTGCACACCCAGCGAGTCGAGCACCTGGCCCACGTCGTGGGGGTGCACGTCGCCCAGGGCGAACGAGATGGTGCCACCCCGGCCGATCGGTACGGTCGGGCCGAAGATCCGCAGGCCGGGCACCGAGCCGAGGGCGTCCAGTGCGTACGCCGTCAGCTCCTTCTCGTGCCACTGGACGGCCGCCATGCCGATGCCGGTGAGGTAGTCGACCGCCGCGCCGAGCGCGACCGCCTCGGCGATCGGCGGGGTGCCCGCCTCGAAACGGGCCGGCGGCGCGGCGAACGTCGACCGGGCCATGGTCACCGTCTCGATCATCGAGCCGCCGCCCATCACCGGCGGCATGGCCGCCAGCAGCTCACCGCGCCCCCAGAGCACGCCGATGCCGGTCGGGCCGAGCATCTTGTGCCCGGTGAACACGATGTAGTCGGCGTCCAGGTCGACCACGTCGATGGGCAGGTGCGGCACGGACTGCGAGCAGTCCAGCAGCAGCAGCGCGCCCACCTCGCGGACCCGCGCGGTGATCCGGGAGGTCGCGTTGACGGTGCCGAGGATGTTCGACACGTGCACCAGCGAGACGATCTTCGTCCGTTCGGTGACCAGGTCTTCCAGGCCCGACTCGTCCAGCCGGCCCTGGTCGGTCACCGGGAACCAGCGCAGGGTCGCGCCGGTACGCTCGCAGAGCAGCTGCCACGGGACGATGTTCGAGTGGTGCTCCATCTCGGAGATCACCACCTCATCGCCGGGACCGAGCCGGAACCGGGGGTCGCCGTCCGGACGCAGCGAGGCGTTGGAGAAGGCGTACGCCACGACGTTGATCGCCTCGGTGGAGTTCTTGGTGAACACCACCTCGTCGACGCTCGGCGCGTTGATGAACGCGGCGACCTTGGCCCGCGCTCCCTCGTACGCCTCGGTGGCCTCGGTGCCCAGCGTGTGCACCGAGCGCGACACGTTGGCGTTGTGCCGGGCGTAGTGCTCGTCGAGCACGTCGAGCACCTGCCGGGGCTTGTGCGAGGTGTTGGCGCTGTCGAGGTAGACCAGCGGGTGCCCGTTGATCTCCCGATCGAGGATCGGGAAATCGGCGCGCACCCGGGCCACGTCGAAACGCGGCACGTCGTCGTACTGCGGCATCCCCTCGGGGATCGCGATGCTGGTCATCTCGGCAGCGCCTTCCCCGCTCAGGCCTTGGCCGTGCCGGCCCCGGCGGCGTACCGCTCGTAGCCCTCGGCCTCAAGCTTGTCGGCCAGCTCCGGGCCGCCCTGCTCGACGATCCGGCCGGCCACGAAGACGTGCACGAAGTCCGGCTTGATGTAGCGCAGGATCCGCGTGTAGTGGGTGATCAGCAGCACGCCGGTGTCACCGGTGTCGCGGACCCGGTTGACGCCCTCGCTGACCACGCGCAGCGCGTCGACGTCGAGACCCGAGTCGGTCTCGTCGAGGATGGCGATCTTCGGCTTGAGCAGCTCCAACTGGACGATCTCGTGCCGCTTCTTCTCACCGCCGGAGAAGCCCTCGTTGACGTTGCGCTGGGCGAACGCCGGGTCCATCTGGAGGCGCTCCATGGCGCCGCGCAGCTCGCCGCCCCAGGTGCGCAGCTTCGGCGCCTCGCCGTCGACGGCGGTCTTGGCGGTCCGCAGGAAGTTCGCCACCGAGACGCCGGGCACCTCGACCGGGTACTGCATGGCCAGGAAGAGGCCGGCGCGGGCGCGCTCGTCGACCGTCATGGCGAGAACGTCCTCGCCGTCGAGGGTCACCGTGCCGCCGGTGATCTCGTACTTGGGGTGACCGGCGATCGAGTACGCCAGGGTGGACTTGCCGGAGCCGTTCGGGCCCATGATGGCGTGGGTCTCCCCCGACTTCACGGTCAGGTCGACGCCGGCCAGGATCGGCTTGAGCTCACCCTCGGGCAGCTTGACCGACACCTTCAGGTCGCGGATCTCCAGGGTGCTCATTATCGGGTCACTCCATTACTCGGCGTCAGGCTCAGGTAGATGTCGCCGTCGCGGACTTCGACGGGATAGACGGGTACGGGTTCGGTGGCCGGCAGGCCGCTGGGCGCGCCGGTGCGCAGGTCGAAGCGCGAGCCGTGCAACCAGCACTCCAGCGTGCAGCCGTCGACCTCACCCTCGGAGAGGGCGACCGCGGCGTGCGAGCACTCGTCGTAGGCGGCGTAGAACTGACCGTCCTCGGCGTGCACCAGGGCGATCGGCGTGCCGTCGACCTCCGCGCGGATGGCGGTGCCCTTCGGCACGTCCTCGGTGGAGCAGATCCGGATCATCAGGCGCCGGCCTTGGCGAGCCGGGCCTCGATCGCGTCGCCCAGGCGCTCGCGCAGCTCCTCGACCGGGATCTTGTTGATCACCTCGGCGAAGAAGCCGCGGACCACCAGGCGCCGGGCCTCACCCTCCGGGATACCCCGGGCCATCAGGTAGAACAACTGCTCGTCGTCGAAGCGGCCGGTCGCGCTGGCATGGCCCGCGCCGGCGATCTCGCCGGTCTCGATCTCCAGATTGGGTACGGAGTCCGCGCGCGCGCCGTCGGTGAGCAGCAGGTTCCGGTTGATCTCGTACGTGTCGGTGCCGGTCGCCTCGGCCTGGATCAGCACGTCGCCGACCCAGACGGTGTGCGCGTCCGCGCCCTGCAACGCGCCCCGGTAGCCGACGTAGCTGCGGCAGTCCGGCACGTTGTGGTCGACGAGCTGCCGGTGCTCCAGGTGCTGGCCACCGTCGGCGAAGTAGACGCCGTACAGCTCGGCCTCGCCGCCCCGGCCGGTGTATTCCACCGAGGTGAACTGCCGGACCAGGTCACCGCCCAGGGACACCTGAATGTGGACGACCTTGGCGTCCCGGCCCAGCTTGACCTTCAGGTGCTGGGCCTGGACCGCGTCGTCGGCCCAGTCGGCGACCGTGACCAGGGTCAGCTTCGCGCCGTCGGCCACGGCCACCTCGACGTTGTCGGCCAGGGTGGCCGACCCGACGTGCTCCAGCACCAGGGTCACCTCGGCGAAACGACCGACCTCGACGAACGTGTGCCCGAACGCCGGCTGCTCGGCGCCCGCGCCGACCACCCGCAGGCTCACCGGCTCGCCCAGCACCGCGTCGGGGGTCACCCGCACCAGCAGGGCGTCGGTGGCGGCGCCGTACGCCAGCGCGCTGACCCGGTCGACCGGGGTGAGCACGCTGCCGACCCGCTCGTCGTCCCGGCCGATCCGCGTGACGGAGACGCCCTCGGGCAGGTCGCCGTACTCGTGCCGGACCGTGCCGGTCGTGGCCGGCGCCTCGGCGACCAGGCCGCGGAGGCGCTTGAGCGGGGTGAAACGCCACTCCTCCTCCAGGCCGGTGAGGGCCGGGAAGTCGGCGACGTCGTACGAGCGCAGCGCCTGCGACTTGGTGCTGGGCGGCGGCGCGGAAGCCTGGGTAGTCATCTCTTCCTTGGTCTGTTCTCTGCTGCGACGACGGTGTCTGGTGGTACGGGCGGCGTCAGCCGACCGCGCCCTCCATCTGGAGCTCGATGAGCCGGTTCAGCTCCAGCGCGTACTCCATCGGGAGCTCCTTGGCGATCGGCTCGATGAAGCCACGCACGATCATGGCCATCGCCTCGTCCTCGCTCAGACCCCGGCTCATCAGGTAGAAGAGCTGGTCATCGCTGATCTTGGAGACGGTCGCCTCGTGCCCCATCGACACGTCGTCCTCGCGGATGTCGACGTACGGGTAGGTGTCCGAGCGCGAGATGGTGTCGACCAGCAGCGCGTCGCACTTGACCGTGCTGCGGCTGTGGTGCGAGCCCTCCAGCACCTGCACCAGGCCCCGGTACGAGGTCCGGCCGCCACCACGGGCGATCGACTTCGACACGATGGTGCTGCTCGTGTGCGGCGCGGCGTGCACCATCTTGGCGCCGGCGTCCTGGTGCTGACCCTCGCCGGCCATCGCCACCGAGAGCACCTCGCCCTTGGCGTGCTCGCCGGTCATGTAGACCGCCGGGTACTTCATGGTCACCTTCGAGCCGATGTTGCCGTCGACCCACTCCATGGTCGCGCCCTCGTGGCAGACGGCGCGCTTGGTGACCAGGTTGTACACGTTGTTCGACCAGTTCTGGATGGTCGTGTAGCGGCAGCGCGCGTTCTTCTTCACGATGATCTCCACGACCGCGCTGTGCAGCGAGTCCGAGGAGTAGAGCGGCGCGGTGCAGCCCTCGACGTAGTGCACGTACGCACCCTCGTCGACGATGATCAGCGTCCGCTCGAACTGGCCCATGTTCTCCGTGTTGATCCGGAAGTAGGCCTGCAGCGGGATCTCCACGTGCACGCCCTTCGGCACGTAGATGAACGATCCACCGGACCACACGGAGGTGTTCAGCGCGGCGAACTTGTTGTCGCCGACCGGGATCACCGTGCCGAAGTACTCCTTGAAGATGTCCTCGTGCTCCCGCAGCGCGGTGTCGGTGTCGAGGAAGATGACGCCCTGCTCCTCAAGGTCCTCACGGATCTTGTGGTAGACGACCTCCGACTCGTACTGCGCCGCGACACCCGCGACCAGCCGCTGCTTCTCCGCCTCCGGGATGCCCAGCCGGTCGTACGTGTTCTTGATGTCCTCGGGCAGGTCCTCCCAGCTGGTGGCCTGCTTCTCGGTGGACCGCACGAAGTACTTGATGTTGTCGAAGTCGATGCCGGTGAGGTCCGCGCCCCAGGCCGGCATCGGCTTGCGGCCGAACAGCCGCAGGCCCTTCAGGCGCAGGTCGAGCATCCAGGCCGGCTCGTTCTTCTTGGCCGAGATGTCCCGCACCACCGCCTCGTTGAGGCCGCGCTGGGCGACCGCCCCCGCGACGTCCGGGTCGGACCAGCCGTACTCGTAGCGACCCAGGGCGGCGAGCTGCTCTTCCTGGGTCAGGGGCTGGACGATCTGCTCGGTCATCTATCTGTCCTCACAGTGGTGACGGGATTACCGGATGGAGCACGGCCCGGCTGGGTCGGGATGTGCGTCGTGCACACCCCGTCGCCGTGCGCGATGGTGGCCAGGCGCTGCACGTGGGTGCCGACCAGACGGGAGATCACCGCGGTCTCGGCCTCGCACAGCTGGGGAAACTCGGCGGCCACGTGCGCCACCGGGCAGTGGTGCTGACAGAGCTGGCCGCCGGAGGCGATCGTGGTCGCGTTGGCAGCGTAACCCTCGGCGGTCAGCGCTCCGGCGAGTGCCTCGGCCCGCGCGAGGGGGTCGTCGCCGGCGTCCTCCATGGCGGCCCGGCAGCGCGACTCGAGTGCGGAGACCTGTTCGGCGGCGAACGCCTCGACCGCGTCCGGACCGCCGCTGCGGGCGATCCAGCGCAGCGCGGCGGTGGCCATGTTGTCGTAGTGGTGCGTGCCACAGCGGCCGCGAGCCGCCTCGGTCAGCACGAACACCTTGGCCGGACGGCCCCGGCCACGGCTGCCCTGCACCGCCTGCTCGCGGGCGACCACGTCACCGTCGGCGAGCATCGCGTCCAGGTGCCGGCGGATCGCCGCCGGGCTGAGGCCGAGCGCCAGACCGAGCTGCGCGGCGGTCGTCGCGCCCCGCTCCAGCAGCAACTGGGTGACCCGGTCCCGGGTGGAGGTCTCCGTCGCGGGCCCGCCCAGGACGGACGACGCGGCCCCGACGAGGGCGGACGCGGACGCGCCGACGGCCGGGACGGCCGCCGACTGGTGCCCGGAGAGCGCCGCCGCGTTTTTCACAACGCCAACGTTACGTAATTGCCCGGAGGGTGGCAAACCCGGGCCCCGGTGATCCGAACCACCGAGCCGGCGGAGTCGGACGAACCTCGATCACTACGGTGCGTAGGATTTGCGCCGTGAACCGAATCGTCCGTCCGGTATCCGGCGTCCTGCTGCGCCGCCTCGCGCTCGCCTCGATCATCGCGAACGTGGCGATCGTCGTCACCGGCGGGGCGGTCCGGCTGACCGCGTCGGGCCTCGGCTGCCCCACCTGGCCCCGGTGCACCGACGACTCGTACGTCACCACCCCCGAGATGGGCGTGTACGGGGTGATCGAGTTCAGCAACCGGATGCTGACCTTCGCGGTCGGCCTCATCGCGCTAGCCACCGTGCTGGCGGTGCTGACCCACCGGCCCCGCCGACCCGGGCTCCTCGCCCTGGCCGTCGCCGTGTTCCTGGGCATCCCCGCCCAGGCGGTGATCGGCGGCATCACGGTGCTCACCAACCTCAACCCGTGGGTGGTCGGGCTGCACTTCCTCGCCTCGATGGCGGTGATCGCCGCCGCGTACGCCCTCTGGCGGCGGATCGGCGACCCGGACGGCCCGACGGTCGCCGTGGTGCCCACTCCCCTGCGCACGCTGGCCCGGGTCACCACCGGCGTCACCGTCGCGGTACTGGTGATCGGCACCTGGGTCACCGGCAGCGGACCCCACGCCGGGGACCACGGCGCGGCCCGCAACGGCCTGGACCCGGAGTCCATCTCCCAGGTACACGCCGACGGGGTCTTCCTGCTCATCGGCCTGTCGGCGGCGCTCGTCTTCGCGTTCCGCGCGGTGGGCGCACGACGCGCCACCCGGGCCGCAGTGGTCCTGCTGGCGGTGGAGCTGGGCCAGGGGCTGATCGGCTTCGTGCAGTACTTCACCCACGTGCCGGCACTCCTGGTCGGCGCGCACATGCTCGGCTCGTGCCTGGTGCTCCTGGCCGCCCTCGCGGTCCAGTGGTCCACCCGCGAACGCCACCCGGCAACCCCGGCACCCCAAGCCGAAGCCCACGAACCCACAGCAGTCCCCGCCCCCGCCTAACACCCCCACGCCCGACACTTCACACCTCACGCCCCACGCCCCACGCCCCACGCCCCACGCCCCACGCCCCACGCCCCACGCCCCACGCCCCACGCCCCACGCCCCACGCCGGCGATCTTGCACTTTCGGATGACGAAATCGGCGAAGTTGCACCTTTCGTCGCCACAGAAACTGCAAGATCGGCGCGTTGGGGAGAGGGCGCGTTGGGGAGGGGCGACGTCAAGATCGCGCACGAACCATGAAGTAGTGGCCTCCACCGCGCACCGAGACCACTCGATCCTGGATCGAGCACGATCATGCCCGGGCGCGGGCGAGCCGGGCGCGGGCGAGCCGGGCGCGGGCGAGCCGGAGCGCGGGCGAGCCGGAGCGCGGGCGAGCCGGAGCGCGGGCGAGCCGGAGCGCGGGCGAGCCGGAGCGCGGGCGAGCCGGAGCGCGGGCGAGCCGGAGCGCGGGCGAGCCGGAGCGCGGGCACGCCCAGACGTGGGTGAGCCGACCCGCCGACCCGGCGACGACGGCCACGAGTACGGCAGGGAGGCCCGTGCTCCTGCTCAAGATCTGCACAGCATCGGGGATGTTGCTGCTTCCCGCGCCCGGGAGACAGCAACATCCCCGATATTGCGCGGGTCTTGGGGCACACGCCCGAGGCCGGGGGGCACCCGTCCGAGGCCGAGCGGCACCCGCCCGAGGCCGGGCGGCCAGGCGGCACACACCCGGGGCCGGCCGGCGCGACGGTGCGGGGTCAGGCCGGGCGGGCGAGGTGGGTGGCGATGGCGGTGGCGAAGCGGTCGGCGGCGCCGTCGGCGTACCCGAGGAAGAGCGACGGTTCGGTGAGTTCCACCTCGACCAGGACCGGGTCGCCGTCCGGGCCGGGGATCAGATCCACCCGGGCGTAGAGGAGCTGCCGGGTGCCGTCGGGCACAGCGGCGAGGGTCCGCTCCGCGACCGCCAACTGCTCGTCCCCGGCGGTACGGGGGCTGATCTCCTCGTCCTTGTACAGCTCGTCCGGACCGAGGTCCGGGCCGGTCAGCATCGGGCCCTTGCGGATGGCGTGACTGAACGCGAGACCGTCCGGGCCGGCCAGGAAGAGCAGTGCGGTTTCGCCCTCGGTGTCGACGGCGCGCAGGTACGGCTGGACCATCGTCGTCCGGCCGGCGGCCGAGAGGCGGCGTACGTGCGCCTCGGCCAGGGTGCGGTGCTCCGGGTCGGCCAGGTCGTAGCGGCCGGTGTCCTGGCTGCCCGCGCTGACCGCCGGCTTGATCACGTACTCGCCGGAGTCGGCGGGCGGGGACCAGGTCTGGCCCGGCTCGACCCAGGAGGTCGGCACGGTGGGCACTCCGGCGGCGCTCATTTCGCCGAGGTAGCGCTTGTCGGTGTTCCACCGCACCACGTCGGCCGGGTTGACCAGGGTGGGCACGGTGGCGGCCCAGGCGACGAACTCGTCGCGGCGCAGCGCGTAGTCCCAGGGCGAGCGGAGCACGACCAGGTCGTACGTGGACCAGTCGACGTCCGGGTCGTCCCAGACGGCGACCTCGGCGGTGATCCCCCGGGCGGCGAGCGGGTCGAGGACGAGGCGGTCGTCGGAGTCGAGGTCGGCCAGGCGGGAGCAGGTGACGAGAGCGACCCGGGGTTTCCCCCGGGTCGACTGGTGGTGGTTGGTCAATTTCAGCTATCTATCTCAGCGGGCCATCGTGCGCCGGGCCATCGACCGCCAGAGGTCGTTGCTCGGTCGCATCTGGTCCATCAGTTCACGCTCCCAGGCGTTCTCGACGGTGACTCCCGCCGTGGCGCACGCCTCCCGGGCCGTGACGGTGTCCTCGGCGAACTGGTCGCCCCACTCACCGTCGCCGCCCACGAGGACGATCCGTGCGCCGCGCTTACCGACGTACTCGATGACGGCCTTCGCGCCGCCGTGCGCGGCGGCGAACGACTTGAGACCCGCGACCAGACCCTGCGGGGCCCGCTCGCCGGAGGTCTGCTCGGCCGTCAGCGTCGTATCGGAACCATCTGCCATGACGCGAAGCCTAAGCAGAGTTCCACTCGCGCGGGCGAGAACCATGAACCTTTTGTGATGCCAATTACCTACGGGTTTAAGGGCGAGCACAGACTTTTTGTCCGCTTAAATCAGGACTTTCCCGCCGTAACCGCTGGTGCAAACCAGCGCGGGACCCTCGCAGGTTGAGCCGATCCGACTCATGCCGAAAGTTACTCTGATGTGACGTTAAACCGGGACAACTCATCCACGGTGGTGATTGGTCCAGAGTTCCGCCGCGACGCGAGTCGCGTCGCAGCGCCGGCTCAGATCAGCGCGTCGAGCGCGACGGCCACGAACACGATCGTCAGGTACGTCGTGGACCAGTGGAACAGCCGCATCGGCTTGACCGCCTCGCCGCGCGTCGCCCGCCGGCAGAGCTTGTGCGCCTCGACGATGAAGATGGCGCCCACCACCAGGGTCGGCACGCCGTAGATCGCGCTCAGCCCCAGCGGCCAGACAGCGAGGGAGGTCAGCACGGTCAGCCAGGCGAAGATCAGGATCTCGGCGTTCACCCGGCGGGTCGAGGCCACCACGGGCAGCATCGGGATGCCGGCGCGGGCGTAGTCGTCCTTGTACTTCATGGCGAGCGGGTAGAAGTGCGGCATCTGCCAGAAGAAGACCACCGCGAACAGCGCCCAGGCCGCCGGGGCGAGCCCGCCGGTGACCGCCGCCCAGCCGATGAGCACCGGGGCGGCTCCGCAGGCGCCGCCCCAGAAGGTGTTCGTCGGGGTGGAGCGCTTGAGCCACAACGTGTAGATGACGTCGTAGTAGACGATCGCGGCGAGCGTCAGCCCGGCGGCGAGCAGGTTGGTGAACACCGCCATCAGCACGATCGAGACCGCCGCCAGCACCAGGCCGAAGACCAGCGCGCTCCGGGGCGACACGGTGTGCGCCGGCAGCGGACGCCGCTTGGTGCGCCGCATCAACTGGTCGATGTCCCGGTCGATGTAGCAGTTGAGGACGCTGGCCGCCCCCGCGGCGAGCGAGCCACCGATGAGCACCACGGCCATCAACCACAGCGAGGGCAGGCCGCCCTCGGCCAGCATCATCGCCGGAACGGTGGTGACCAGCAGCAGCTCGACGATGCGCGGCTTGGTCAGCGCCACGTACGCCGACACGATCGCGCGTACGTCCCGCCGCGCCACCGGACCCTCGGCCGCCCGTGCCGGGGGTTGCCCGGCGGGGTTGCTCGCGGGGCGCTCGGTGATCATGCTCACGGATTGCCACCTTCCGGCATCGGCACGGGGAGATCGGACCGGCGAGGCCCGCTCGGGGACCGCACACCGACCCACACACTACGCGTTGTCGTTTTGGCTGCCCGGCCGACCCGACAACGGTGCGGGCCGTCACACCACCGGGTCGAACCCCCGGGTTGAACCACCTGGCCGACCATCACGTACCGCACACCATGCGAGATCCCCGGGCGGACGTTTAGTCACGCTCGATAGGGTCACCAGTGAGGGTTCCGCCCATCTGCCGAGGAGCACAACCATCGTGGCTGCCAACCGACCCGAGCACTCCGCACTCAACTGGTCCGACCTCGATCGCCGGGCCGTCGACACCGTCCGCGTGCTGGCCATGGATGCCGTGGAGAAATCCGGCAACGGCCACCCGGGCACCGCGATGAGCCTCGCGCCCGCGGCCTATCTCCTGTTCAACCGGGTCATGCGGCACAACCCGGCCGACCCGAACTGGCCCGGCCGGGACCGGTTCGTGCTCTCCGCCGGCCACTCCAGCCTGACGCTCTACATCCAGCTCTTCCTGTCCGGCTACCCGCTGAGCCTGGACGACCTGAAGTCGCTGCGCCAGTGGGGCTCGATGACCCCGGGCCACCCGGAGCACGGGCACACGCCGGGCGTCGAGACCACCACCGGTCCGCTCGGACAGGGTCTGGGCAACGCCGTCGGCATGGCCATGGCGGCCCGCCGCGAGCGTGGCCTGTTCGACCCGGAGGCCGAGCCGGGCACGTCGGTCTTCGACCACAACATCTGGTGCATCGCCTCGGACGGTGACATCGAGGAGGGCATCAGCCACGAGGCCAGCGCCCTCGCCGGTCACCAGCAGCTGGGCAGCCTCACGCTGATCTACGACGACAACGAGATCTCGATCGAGGACGACACCCGGATCGCCAAGAGCGAGGACGTGGCGGCGCGCTACGAGGCGTACGGCTGGCACGTGCAGACCGTGGACTGGCGCACCGGCGACGCCGACCAGGGTGACTACCACGAGAACGTCGAGGCGCTCTACGACGCGCTCATGGCCGCCAAGGCGGAGACCACCCGCCCCTCGTTCATCGCGCTGCGCACCATCATCGGCTGGCCCGCGCCCAACAAGCAGAACACCGGCAAGATCCACGGCTCGGCGCTCGGCGCCGACGAGGTCAAGGCCACCAAGCGCATCCTCGGCTTCGACCCGGAGCAGACCTTCCAGGTCGACGAGGAGGTGCTGGGTCACGCCCGTACCGTGATGGGTCGCGGCTCGGACGCCGAGCAGGAGTGGACCGCGTCGTTCGACGCCTGGAAGAAGGCCAACCCGGAGCGCACGGCGCTCTACGAGCGGCTCGCCGGTCGGGTGCTGCCCGACGGCTGGACCGACGCGCTGCCGGTCTTCCCCGCCGACGCCAAGGGTGTGGCCACCCGGGCCGCGTCCGGCAAGGTGCTGGAGGCGCTCGCGCCGGTGCTGCCGGAGCTGTGGGGCGGCTCGGCCGACCTGGCCGAGAGCAACAACACCACCATGAAGGGCGAGCCGTCGTTCATCCCGGCGTCGCACGCCACCAAGGACTTCCCGGGCCACGAGTACGGCCGCACGCTGCACTTCGGCATCCGTGAGCACGCCATGGGCGCGATCCTGAACGGCATCGCCCTGCACGGCGGCACCCGCCCCTACGGCGGCACGTTCCTGGTGTTCAGCGACTACATGCGCCCGTCGGTGCGGCTGGCCGCGCTGATGAAGCTGCCCGTGACGTACGTCTGGACGCACGACTCGATCGGCCTGGGCGAGGACGGCCCGACCCACCAGCCGGTGGAGCACCTGACCGCGCTGCGGGCCATTCCGGGCCTGGACGTGGTCCGTCCGGCGGACGCCAACGAGACCGCGTGGGCCTGGCGGCAGGCGCTGGAGCACACCGACCGGCCGACCGCGCTGGCGCTGAGCCGCCAGCCGCTGCCGACCCTGGACCGGGAGGTTCTGGGCGATGCGTCAGGTGTGGCCAAGGGTGGTTACGTGCTGGCCGAGGCGTCCAACGGCAAGCCCCAGGTGATCATCATCGGCACCGGCTCCGAGGTGCAGCTCGCGCTGACCGCCCGGGAGCGGCTGGAGGCCGACGGCACCCCGACCCGGGTCGTCTCGATGCCCTGCCAGGAGTGGTTCTACGAGCAGGATGAGGCGTACCGGGAGTCGGTGCTCCCGCGCGGGGTAAAGGCACGGGTGAGCGTGGAGGCGGGCATCGCGATGTCCTGGCGCGGAATCGTCGGCGACCTGGGCGAGAGCGTCAGCATCGAGCACTACGGCGCGAGCGCCCCGCACACCGTGCTCTTCGAGCAGTTCGGGTTCACCCCCGACCGGATCGTGGCGGCGGCGCACGCCTCGCTGGCCCGGGTGGGCGACATCACCGGTTTCACGACCGGCAACTGAGGGAGCGTGGACGGCATGACCGACAAGCTGAATGAGCTCACCGCCGCGGGTGTGGCGGTCTGGCTCGACGATCTCTCCCGGGTGCGGCTGAGCTCCGGCGGACTGGACCAGCTCCGCCGCGAGAAGCACGTGGCCGGGGTGACCACCAACCCGACCATCTTCGCGAAGGCGCTCAGCGACGCCGACGAGTACAACTGGCAGCTGCGCGACCTGGCCATTCGTGGCGTGGACGTGGAAGAGGCCGTCCGGATGCTCACCACGTACGACGTACGGTGGGCCTGCGACGTGATGCGCCCGTCGTACGACGGCAGCGCCGGCGTGGACGGCCGGGTCTCGATCGAGGTCGACCCGCGCAGCGCGCACGACGCCGACAAGACGGTCGCCGAGGCCAAGGCGTTGTGGTGGCTGGTCGACCGGCCCAACCTCTTCATCAAGATCCCGGCCACCGAGGAGGGCCTGTCGGCGATCACCGACACGCTCGCCGAGGGGATCAGCGTCAACGTCACGCTGATCTTCGGTCTGGACCGCTACTCGGCGGTCATGGAGGCCTTCCTGACCGGTCTGGAGCGGGCCAAGGCCAACGGTCACGACCTGTCCACCATCGGCTCGGTCGCGTCGTTCTTCGTCTCCCGCGTCGACTCCGAGGTCGACAAGAGGCTGGAGAAGATCGGCTCGGACCAGGCCAAGGCGCTGCGCGGCAAGGCCGCCGTGGCCAACGCGCAGCTCGCGTACGAGCGCTACACCGAGGTCTTCTCCTCGGACCGGTGGAAGGCGCTGGAGGCGGCCGGGGCGCACCCGCAGCGCCCGCTGTGGGCGTCCACCTCGACGAAGAACCCGGACTACCGGGACGTCATCTACGTGGAGGAGCTGATCGCCCCCGGAACGGTCAACACCATGCCGGAGTCGGTCATCCACGCGTACGCCGATCACGGCGAGACCCGCGGTGACACCGTCACCGGGTCCTACGACGCGGCCCGCAAGGTCTTCACGGACCTGGAGTCGGTCGGGGTGGACATGGCCGACGTGATCGCCACCCTGGAGCGCGAGGGCGTGGAGAAGTTCGAGGCGAGCTGGCAGGAGCTGCTCGACGGCGTCAGCAAGTCGCTGAAGGCGGCGGGCAGCGGCAACGGTGCGCCGAACAAGGCGGCCAAGGACAACGCCAAGGCCGCCGAGAAGGCCGGTGGCGCGTGAGCGACCGAATCAGCACGCAGCGAAGCGGAGTGACGGCATGAGCGACCTTCTCGCGGGACCGGTAGAGGCTGCCGCCGGGCTCGCCGTGTACGGCGCGGACGCGGTCGACAAGGCCGCGCCCGCCTCGACCCGGGAGGCGCTGGTCAAGGCCGGTGTCCCCGGGCGGCTGGCCGCCAAGGACGCCACCCTGTGGGGTCCGGACGCCGAGGCCGAGGCGAAGATCCGGCTCGGTTGGGTGGACACCCACCAGCGCAGCCGGGAGTTGCTGGCGCAGCTCGCCGAACTGAAGGCGGAGCTGGCCGACCTGGACCACGTCGTGCTCGCCGGCATGGGCGGCTCGTCCCTCGCCCCCGAGGTGATCACGCGGACCCTTGGTCGGCCGTTGACCGTGCTGGACACCACCGACCCGGGCCAGGTCCGCGCGGCCCTCGGTGACCGGCTGGAACGCACCGTCGTGGTGGTCGCCAGCAAGTCCGGCTCGACGGTCGAGACCGACAGCCACCGCCGCGCCTACTGGCAGGCGTTCCTGGACGCCGGGATGACCGAGGCGGAGGCCGGCCGACACTTCGTCATCGTCACCGACCCCGGCTCGCCGCTGGAGACGACCGCGTCGGAGATGGGCGCGTTCACCGTGCTCGCCGACCCGAACGTGGGCGGCCGGTACTCCGCGCTGACCGCGTTCGGGCTGGTGCCGTCCGCGCTGGCCGGCGTCGACGTGTCCGAGCTGATCGACCAGGCCGACGCGTTGGCCCGGTCGCTCGCCGCCGACCAGGACAACCCGGCGCTGGCGCTGGGCGCCGCCCTGGGCGCCGCCGCCACGCTGGCCCGCGACAAGGTCGCCCTGGTGTCCGACGGCACCGGCATCGACGGCCTCGGCGACTGGGCCGAGCAGCTCATCGCCGAGTCGACCGGCAAGGCCGGCGTGGGCATCCTGCCGGTGGTCGTGGAGTCACCGCAGAGCCCCGGCGCGACCGGGCCCGACGTGCTGACCGTCAGCTACGGCGGCGCGCTGGCCGCCGGTGACATGCCGGGCGGTGGCGGCAACCCGGACGTGGCCGTCAACGGCCCGCTCGGCGCGCAGTTCCTGGCCTGGGAGTACGCCACCGCGGTGGCCGGCGTGGTGCTCGGCATCGATCCGTTCAACCAGCCGAACGTCACCGAGTCCAAGGAGAACACCAACAAGATCCTGGCCTCGGGGCTGCCGGCCGAGACGCCGTCGTTCACCGAGGGCGCGATCGAGGTGTACGCGCCGCAGGGCGCCCCGGGTGACCTGGCCGGCGTGCTGCGGTGGCTGCTCGACGGGCTGGGCGAGGACGGTTACCTGGCGGTCATGGCGTACCTCGACCGGTTCGCCGACGCCGACGCGGCTCGGCTGCGCCCGCTGCTGGCGGGTGCCTCCGGACGGCCGGTGACCTTCGGCTGGGGGCCGCGGTTCCTGCACTCCACCGGCCAGTACCACAAGGGTGGTCCGCAGGTCGGCAGCTACCTGCAGGTGACCGGCGCGGTCGCGGAGGACCTGGACGTGCCGGGCAAGCCGTACACCTTCGGCGAGTTGCAGGCGGCGCAGGCCGCCGGCGACCGGCAGGCCCTCGCCGGCCGGGAGCGGCCGGTGCTGCGGCTGCACCTGACCGACCGGGCAGCCGGCGTCGCCCAACTACTCGACGCGGCCGGTGAGCTGCGGGCGTGAGGATGGACGCTGTGACAGAAGGCGGCTCGACGAACCCGCTGCGTGACCCGCAGGACCGCCGGTTGCCCCGGATCCCCGAGCCGTGCGCTCTGGTGATCTTCGGGGTGACCGGCGACCTGGCCCGCAAGAAGCTGCTCCCCGCGGTCTACGACCTGGCGAACCGGGGGCTGCTGCCACCCGGTTTCGTGGTGCTCGGCTTCGCGCGTCGTGACTGGGGCGACGGTGACTTCGAGACGCTGGCCTGCGAGGCGGCCAAGAAGCACGCCCGTACGCCGTGGCGGGACGAGGTGTGGGCGCGGCTGGCCGGCAACATCAAGTTCGTGGGCGGCTCATTCGACGACGACGCCGCCTTCGACCAGCTCGCCTCGACCCTGGACGAGCTGCGGCAGAGCCACGGCATCGCCGGCAACGCGGCGTTCTACTTCTCGATCCCCCCGGCCGCCTTCCCGGTGGTGCTCAAGCAGTTGGCCCGCACCGGCATGGCCGACAACGACAAGTCCGGCGGGTGGCGGCGGGTCGTGGTGGAGAAGCCGTTCGGCAACGACCTGCCGTCGGCGAAGGCGCTCAACGACCTCGTCGACGACGTGTTCACCCGCCAGGACGTCTTCCGGATCGACCACTACCTGGGCAAGGAGACGGTCCAGAACATCCTCGCCCTGCGGTTCGCCAACAACCTGTTCGAGCCGCTGTGGAACTCGAAGTACGTCGACTCGGTGCAGATCACCATGGCCGAGGACGTCGGCATCGGCACCCGGGCCGGCTTCTACGACACCGTCGGCACGGCCCGCGACGTCCTGCAGAACCACCTGCTCCAACTCCTGGCCCTGGTGGCCATGGAGGAGCCGACCAGCTTTGACGCCGACGAGATCCGCGCCGAGAAGCTGAAGGTGCTCAAGGCGATCACCCTGCCGAAGGACGTGGCCCGGGACACCGTCCGGGGCCAGTACCTGCCCGGCTGGGTGGGCGGCGAGCGCGCGGTCGGCTACCGGGAGGAGCAGGACGTCCCGGCCGACTCCACCACGGAGACGTACGTGGCGGTCCGCCTCGGCATCCAGAACCGGCGCTGGGCCGAGGTGCCGTTCTACATCCGGGCCGGCAAGCGTCTCCCCCGGCGGGTCACCGAGGTCGCCATCATGTTCAAGAAGGCGCCGCACCTGCCGTTCAACGACGCCGACATGGAGTCGCTGGGCAACAACCAGTTGGTGATCCGGGTGCAGCCGGACGAGGGCGTGGTGCTCAAGTTCGGCTCGAAGGTGCCGGGCACCACCATGGAGGTCCGCGACATCGCGATGGACTTCCAGTACGGCGAGGCGTTCACCGAGTCCAGCCCCGAGGCGTACGAGCGCCTGGTGCTGGACGTGCTGATCGGGGACCGCACCCTGTTCCCGGACGCCGCCGAGGTCGAGCAGAGCTGGCAGGTCATCGACCCGCTGGAGCACGCCTGGGCGGGCACCACGCCGGAGCCGTACCGGGCCGGCGAGTGGGGGCCGCGGGCGGCCGACGAGATGCTGGCCCGCGAGGGCCGCGCTTGGAGAAGAGCATGATCGGGCTGTGGGACACCACCGGCAACGAGGTGGTCAAGGCGCTGGCCGCCGAGCGGCGTAGCGCCGGTGGTGTGGCCAGCGGCATGGCGCTCACCCTCATCGTGGTGGTGGACGAGAAGCGGGTCCGCGAGGCGGAGGCGGCGGCGACCATCGCCGCCGCCGCCCACCCCTGCCGGCTGGTTGTCGTGGTCCGCTCGGACATCGAGCGGGACCGTAACCGGCTGGACGCGGAGATCGTCGTCGGTGGTCGGCTCGGCCCGTGCGAGGCGGTGGTCACCCGGATGTACGGGCGGCTCGCCCTGCACGCCGAGTCGGTGGTGATGCCGCTGCTGGTGCCGGACGTACCGGTGGTGACCTGGTGGCACGGTGAGCCGCCCGCGGAGATCGCCACCGACTTCCTCGGCGTGGTCGCCGACCGGCGGATCACCGACACCGCGCAGGCCGCCGACCCGGTGGAGGCGCTGCGCCAGCGGGCCCGGGACTACGCCCCGGGCGACACCGACCTGGCGTGGACCCGGATCACCCCGTGGCGGACCCTGGTGGCCGGTGCGTTCGACACCACCGAGGCGAAGGTCACCGAGGCGACAATCGTCGCGCCGCCCACCGACCCGACGGCGGCGCTGATGGCCGGCTGGCTGTCCAGCCGGCTCGGCATCACCCCGCGCCGGGTGGACAGCGACGAGTTCCCCCGCATGCGCGAGGTGCAGCTGACCTGCGCGAACGGCGACAAGCTGACGCTGACCCGCGAGGAGAGCCTGGCCGTGTTCCGGCGGACCGGCCAGGAGGACCGGACGCTGCCGCTGGTCCGTCGGCCGCTCGGTGACGAGCTGGCCGAGGAGCTGCGCCGCCTCGACGCCGACCAGGTGTACGCGGAGGCGCTGGGCGCGACCGCCGGCCTCCGGGGCCTGGAGCAGCGCCCGCCGCAGCGGGTGCACGTCTGGAAGGACCCGGCCACGGCCCAGCGCGCGGAGGCCGGCGTCACCGCGCACAGCGGCACGAGCGGCGACAGCTGAGCTGCACCACACCGGCGGGGGGGGGGAGGGACGGCCCAGCCCCCGCCCCCCCCCCCCCCCCACC
>NZ_JBYIRN010000018.1:0-150370 GCF_057708145.1 Micromonospora sp. bgisy143 | reverse complement strand
CCCCCCCCCCCCCCCCCACCTCGTGCCGTCAGCGGCGCGGCCGTCCGGTCAGGTGTGTGAGGGAGCGGGCGACCAGGTCGTCGCGGACCGCCGGGGCCAGGCCCTCCAGCCCGAAGCCCAGGTAGACGGTGTCCGCGGTGACCACCGCCGACCCCTCCTCGAACGCCTGCTGGCTGCGCGACCAGTCGGTGGCGTTACCGGCCGAACCGGCGGGCGGACCGGCCACCGTCCAGCCGCCCAGGTCCTCGGTCTCGAACGAGGTCTCGGTGGCCGTGGCCCCGTCGACGAGCACCCGGGCGTCGTCCAGGAAGACGCCCAGTCCCTGGGTGCCCCAGTCGGAGACGTACGAGATCGACACCTCGACCTGCTTGCCGGCGTACGCCGACAGGTCGATCGAGAAGTCCTGCCAGCCGTTGGACGCGCCGGTGGCGGCGTGCCACTCACCGGTGGTGCCGGTGGGCGAGCAGTCCGCGCCCTGGTAGTGCTCGGTGAACGGGTGGATGGTCCGCCACCCTGAGGCGCAGCTGTCCCCGGTCTCCCGGCCGGTGTGGCCGTTGGCGTCCGGCAGCGTGGTCCAGTCGTCACTGCCCACCTCGTGCGCCTCGACGACGAGGAAGTCCCAGTTCGTCTCGATGTCGTACGAGGCGGCGAACCGCAGTTCGCCGCTGGTGGCCCCGGTGAGGTCGACGGTGCGGGTGAGCCGCTTGTACGACTCGTCGGCCTGCCCGCTCCACAGGTACCAGTCACCCGTGCGCGGGTCGAACGGGGCCGCCCCCGGACGGACCCAGCCCACCGGAGCGGAGCTGGCGAACTGCGGGAAGTCGTCTACCGGCAGGAAGCTCGACGTGGTCAGGAACGAGGCCGTGTGGGCCTGGTTGCCGGCCGAGCCGGGCGCGTTGAGGGTGCCGGACAGGCCGGCGTACGCCCCGCCGACGCCCTGGACCGGGTACGGCCCGTCGGTCCCGGTGCCGCCGTCGCTGACGTAGGTGTACGCGCCCAACCAGTACTGCTGGAAGTCGTTGAGCAGTGGCAGGCAGGCGGCGTCGTCCCCGTCGGTGCACTCCGGCGGCGCGTCCGGGTGGTACACGTACGCGCCGTTGGCGCCCTGCGCGTAGAGGGCGTACTGGCCGCTGACGAGCAGCTTGCCGCCCTCGTTGAGGTAGTCACGCACGGCCAGTTCGGTGTCCAGCGCCGCCTTGGCCGTGGTGCCGGCGACCTGGCCGGGGGAGCGCAGGATGACGTCGTCGCCGGTCTCCCAGACCACCGCCTTGTAGTGCGACAGCACGCCCAGCGGGTGCGGGGCGGTACGCCCCATGGCGTCGAAGTCGTACACGTCGCTGGTGCGCCCGGCGGCGGTCAGCGACGCGGCGATCTCGTCGGCGTACCTGGCGGTGGTGCCGGTCTGCGCCGGGCTCAGCCCGGTGACGTCCTCCATGGCGAGGACCAGCACGTCACCGCCGATGTCGGTGTGCACCCGGTAGGTGAAGTGTTCGCTGGCCACCACCCCGGCGCGTGGCTTGACGCCGGTGAACCAGACCTCCACCCGGTCGCCGGGCTTCGTGCCGGTGACCGTGCCGCGCAGTTCGGCGTAGTAGTCGTCGTTGGTGTCGCCGTACCGTTCGCCGCCGCGCCACTCGCGGACCCCCACCGTCTTCGGTCGACCGCCGTTGACCGTGTAGTGCATCCGCACGTTCTTCAGGGCCCGACGGGTGATGGAGGCGACCTGCTGGGTGCGCCCGTACGAGGTGTCGAAGGCGTCCACCACGAAGTCGGGGGTGCTGCGGCCGACCACCGACACCGGGTCGTCCGGGTCGGCCGCGGACTTCGCCACGGCCAGCGCGAACGGCAGGTTCTTGGCGACCTCCCCGGCGATCAGCGTCTCGTCGTCGGGGAAGATGAAGTCGCTGACGCAGTCCTCCGGCCGCCACTGGTCGTCCGGGTCGACGGACGCGGCGGATTCGCAGGTCGACATCTCCGGGGTGAAGCCCAACGTGCCGTATTTGACGGTGGCGTGACTGTCGGTGTCGCCGTTGGTGGTGTACAGCTCGGCGGAGATGTCCGGGTCGTAGCCGGGCACGGCCGGATGGGCGTCGTCACCGGCCATCGCCTGGTAGATCACGTCGTCGGGGGTGGGTGTGCTGACCTGCCAGCCGACGCCGTAGAGCAGCAGTTGGGCCGCCGAGTGGTAGTTGACGTAGAACTCGAACCCGACCCGGCGGAACAGCCCGTCCAGGGCCCTCGTCTCCGGCTCGGAGGAGGGCCGGGGCCCCCGGTAGGTGTCGCTGTTGGGGTCGGGCGAGGAGCCCTCGTTGTCGTACCCCCACTTGAAGGCGAAGTTGCGGTTCAGGTCGACGCCGTCACCGGAGCCGATCTGGCCGTCGCCGTCGTTGTCCCGCAGGTTCTTGCGCCAGAGGCGGTTTCCGGGGGTGAACGTGTAGTCGTAGCCGTCCGGGTTGGCGACCGGCAGGAACCACAGCTCGGTCGTGTCGAGCAGGCGGGTGATCTCCCGGTTGGTGCCGTAGCTGTCGAGGACGTGGTGCATGAGGCGGCGGGTCATCTCCGGGGTGATCCACTCGCGGGCGTGCTGGGCGCCGGAGTAGAGCACCGCCGGTCGCTGGCCGTCGCGGACCTTGCGGGCGTCCTTGGTTACCTTGACCGCGAGGATCGGTTTGCCCTGCTGGGTCCGGCCGATCGTCTCCAGTTTGGCCAGTTTGGGGAACCGGGCCGCCGTGGCGGTCATCTCGTCGCGCAGGCCACCCGGCTCGCTGTACGGGCGGAACGCCGACCAGCCCGCGGCGGCCTGCTCCCGCAGGGCCTGCGACGCGTCCTTGCCGCGGACCTTCTTCACCCGCAGGGGTACGCCCCGGTCGAGCAGTCGTTTCGCCTGTCGCGGGGTGAGGACCGTCTCGACGGCGGTGCGTCCGGCGGAGTCCGCCGTGGCGTCGTGGCCGAGGTCCACACCGGCCTCGCGCAGCAGGTCGCGCTGCTTGCCGTCGACCGTGCCGACGTACACCTCGAGGCCCTCGCGGGCGCCCGGATCCGACGGTGGCCGCGCGCTCGCCGGTGGGGCCAGTGCCAAGGCTCCGAGCAGGGTGACCACGCCGGCGATCGCCAGTCGTCTCGGTCTCATCGCGCCTCCTTGGGTGAAGGACCTGTAGGCGCGAGCCTTCGGTGCGGGGTGATCGATGTCAATAGGTCGATGGGAGCGACCTGAGTCGCTTTTGTAGGCAATTTTGGAGATTGTGGCAATGTGGAGAACTGTCGGATCTACACTTCGGACCGCATGACCACATCCACCAGCACCACGAGAACGGGGAAAGAGTGTTGCTGAGCATGGTTCGCGGCGTGGCATCCGCCCTGCGGGACCGGCGCGCGGCTGCCCGCGATCCCGAGGGCTTCGCCCGGTCACTCGGTGTCAACCTGCGGGGCCGGGTCCGCTTCTACGGCATCGACCGGGCGATGTTCGGATCCGAGCCGTGGCTCGTCAGTCTGGGCGACAACGTCTACGTCACGGCCGGAGTCCAGTTCATCACCCACGACGGCGGGACGCTGATCCTGCGCCGGGAGGTGCCGGATCTGGAGTGGACCGCGCCGATCGTCGTCGGGGACGACGTCTACCTCGGCGTACGGACGACCGTTCTGCCCGGCGTGACGATCGGCGATCGGTGCATCATCGGCGCCGGCTCGGTGGTGACCCGGGACATCCCCGACAACAGCGTCGCCGCCGGCGTACCGGCCCGGGTGATCCGCAGCACCGACGACTATCTCGACCGGATGCGCGCCCGTTCGCTGGGCTGCGGGCACCTGCCGGCCGCCGAGAAGGCCGCCGTGATCCGGCAGATCTACGGGGTTCCCGAGCAGGTCGGCGCCGCACGGGCGGGGTTCTGATGCGGGTGGTGGCCGGCCGGCCCGGGCCCCTGCTCGGTCCGCTCGTCGTGACGCTGGACCGACTCGCTCACGCGGTCAGCCGCGCCCGCCGGGCCGTGCGAGGTCTCGCCCTGGCCGGACGGTTCGCCGCCCGGGGCGACAACTTCACGTTCGACCCCGACGGTGTCTACACCTGCGAGACGATCGAGGTCGGACGCAACGTGGACCTCGGGTACCGGCCGATCCTCATGGCGGCGCGGGCGCGGATCCGGATCGGCGACAACGTCATGTTCGGCCCCGAGGTGACCATCCGGGGCGGTAACCATCGCATCGACCAGGTCGGTGTGCCGATGATCGCGGTCGGCAAGGAGCCCGGCGACGACACCCACGATCGGGGTGTGACCATCGGCGACGACGTCTGGGTGGGCACCCGGGCGGTGATCCTGCACGGGGTCACCATCGGTCGGGGCGCGGTGGTCGGGGCCGGCGCGGTCGTCACCCGCTCGGTGCCGCCGTACGCCGTGGTCGCCGGCAACCCCGCCCGGGTGATCCGGCTGCGCTGGTCGGTGGAGACCGTCGCGGAGCACGAGCGTCGGCTCTACCCGCCGGAGCGCCGGCTCACCTCGGCCGCGCTGGCCGCGCTGGCCGGGCTGCCGGTGCCCGAGCCCCGTCCGGCGGTCACGAAGTCGCTGACCGCCGGCGTCCAGGCCCGGTAGTCGAAGCAGTGCGCGCGCTCCCGTGCCGCGCGGCTCATCGCCCGCCATCCCGGGTCGTCGAGACGTAGCGCTCGCTCCAGCCCACGCCGGACGTCGTCCGCCCCGGAACCGTCGAGCACGATGCCCTCGCGGCCGTCCACGATGTAGCGCCGCAGGTCACTCGTGTAGTTCAGCAACACCGGACAGCCGGCGGCGAGGCTCTCCGGGACCTTTGACGGGAAGCCCGCCTGCGCGTACCCGACCGTAGGGCGGACGAGCACCGAGAAGTGTGCCCGGCGCAGCTCCGCGAGCACCCGGTCGCGCGGCACGCGACCGAGGAAGCTCACCTGGTCGTCAAGGTCCTCGGGACTGGCCTCGTCCAGATCGGAGAGACTGCCGGCCTGCTCCCGGCTGATCCCGGCGATGGTCAGGCGCACCCGGGCGCGCTCGTCGGGGGCGAGGGCGCGGATGCCCTCCAGGAGTACGGCGAGTTGGTCCTTGGTCCCGGCCGACCCCGCGTAGAGCAGCCGGAGCCCGTCGTTCAGCGAGGGCGGAGCCGGAGCGTCGTAGTCGGAGCAGTCCACCTGCGGAGGGACCACGAGGGTGGGGCGGCCCACCCCCACGAAGTGTCGCTCCAGCGCCTCGGTGATCGCGATGATCCGATCGGCGAGCCGGCCGGCCAGGAAGAAGGCCCACCGGTGCCGGGCGAAATACGGTGTGAACCAACCGTGCGGGAACTGCGCCGCGTCGTGCCGTTCGAGGACGTCCACGGTCACCGGGCAGCGCACCGCCGTGCGGAGCACCAGCCAGGTCAGCAGGTTCCACAGGCCGAGTGGCAGGTAGACGGCGGTCAGCTCCTTCGGGCGTACGCCCGCGCGGCGCAGTGCGCTGATCACCCGCAGCGGACGGGTGGACCGGTGCAGCCACCGGCCCGCAACGCCACCGCCGGCGCGCTCGCGGGACAGCGTGATGAGACGTACGCCGGGTGGCAGGTCGGGCGCGGAGGGTGGGCGCGTCCCGTCCTCGGGCCAGTCGTTGACCACCAGGGTCACGCCGCCCGGCGGGGTGGCCGAGCGGGCCAGTTGCAGGAGGCGGTTGGACATCGCGTCGCCGTGTGGAAACCGGTACGCGGCCAGCGCCAACACCTGCGGCGTGGCGGCGGCGGGTCGCAGATGTCGGCGCTGGCCGGCGATGGTGGTGGACTCGCCCACGGTCCGTCCCCTCGAGAGATATACGTTTTTTGGCCCTTATGGCCGGTAAGTCTAGGGTGTGGTCCTCGCCGAGACGGCTTGCGTGGACTCGTGTCGGGGGATGAAGCGAAGCCGCCGCGAGCTGATCGTAATCACGCAGCTACTCAGAGCAACTATGGCCGATCGTTCTCGTTGTACCTGGTGACCTGTCGGCGGGGGCGCGGAGGCGGCACGGCATGCGACTACCGATCACCACGGCGGCGCCGGCCGTCGGGGGACACCAACCGGCGGTGGCCGACCGACCCGCGCCGCCGGGCCCACCCGTGCCGCCGGGCTCAGGCAGGTCCCGCAGCCGGGCGCTCGTCGGCGGCATCGTGTCCTCACTGGCCGGCAAGATGGTCGGCCTCGCCGCGCCGCTGCTGATCACGCCGCTGGCGTTCCGCAGCCTCGGGGCCGAACGGTACGGCCTCTGGATGGCCGTCACCTCGCTCACCAGCATGGCGCTCTTCGCCGACTTCGGGCTCGGCAACGGCCTGCTGACCAGGCTGGCGAGGTTGCGCGGCACCGGTGAGCGGCAGGCGGCGGCCCGCGAGGTGTCCAGCGCGTACGCCCTGCTGGGTGCGCTGTCCGCGCTGCTGATGACCGCGCTGGTCGCGAGCCTGTGGTGGGTGCCCTGGCCGGCGCTGCTGAACGCCACGGCACCTCCGCTGGCGGCCGACGTCCGGCCGGTGGTGCTGCTCTGCTTCGGCGCCTTCATCGCCAACATTCCCATCGCCCTCATCCAGCGAGTCCAGTACGCCCACCAGCAGGTCGCCCAGAGCAACCTCTGGCAGGCCGGCGGCAGCCTGATCTCGGTCGCCCTGGTGTACCTGGCGGTCACCAACGCGGCCGGGCACGTGCTGGTCATCGCGGCCGCGGTGCTCACCGTGCCGGCGGTCAACCTGGCCAACTCGCTCTGCTACTTCGGCTGGCAGGACCGCGAACTGCGGCCGCGTCTGCGACACGTCCGTGCCGGGGTGGCCCGGGGACTGCTGCGCCTGGGCGCCCGGTTCTTCCTGCTCTCGGTGCTCGCCTCGGTGGTGCTCAACCTCGACGGCTTCCTCGTGAGCCGGGTACTCGGCCTGAGCGCCGCGGCGACGTACGCGGTCGTGCTGCGGATGTTCGCCCTGCTGACCCTCTTCATTACGCTGGTGAACCTGCCGCTCTGGCCCGCCAACAGCGAGGCCCTGGCCCGCGGGGACCTGCCCTGGGTACGGCGCGTCACGGCACGGATGGTATGGCTGTCCGCCCTGGTCGTCAGTCTGCCCGGGGTCGCGTTCGTGCTGGTCGGCAACGACGTGCTGCGGCTCTGGGTACGCGCCGCCGACCTCCCGCACGTGTCGCCGGTGCTCTTCGCCGGTCTCGCCCTGTGGTCGGTGCTGCTGGCCGTCGCGGCCCCGCTGTTCATGGTGCAGAACAGCGTGGGACTGCTGCGACCCCAGTTCGTCGGCTGGGCCGGTTGCCTGTTGCTCGCCGTACCCCTGAAGGTCGTGCTGGCCCACCGCGTGGGTCTGCCCGGGGTGGCGCTCGCCTCGGCGGTGACCTACGGGCTCACCGTGTTGCCGGCCGCCGTCGTGGGCTACCGCCGTGTCCTGGCCGGCGCGGGCGTTACGCCCCCGGCGGCGGTGCCGGTCGTGACGCCGTGAGGCGGTCGGCGCGCCGTCACTTCGCCGCCGCTGTCGCCGTTACCACCGGTGGTGCGCTCCGGCCCGCCGGGTCATCGTTGAAACGAGGGTTCATGCAGCGAGTCGAAGTGACCCGGCCGGTGGTGGTGCAGCACTCGGCCGGCCTTCCGGGAGCCAACGGTCCACTGACCGCTGTGCAGCGGGTGCTCGCCTCGCACCTGGCCGAGGAGTACGAGTTCGTCCGGATGCACCAGAGCGCGGGCAACGGCAGCCTGAACGTGCCGCTGCTGCGGGAGTGGGTGCGGCTGCTGCGACGGGTCCGCCCCGACCTCGTGCACGTACGCGGTCTGCAGAACGAGGGTTTCCACGGGGTGCTCGCCGCGCGCCTCGCCGGCTGCCCCCGGATCCTGGTCACCGTGCACGGCACCGTCCGTGACCTGCGTGGACCCGGTCGCCTCTGGCGTCGCCGGCTGCTGGTGCGCGGGGCCGAGCCCGCGACGCTGCGGCTGGCCAGCCACGTCGGCACCGTCTGCGAGTATGCGGCCCGCCGCGACTTCCTGCGCGACCTCGGTGGGAAGTTCGTCGGCGTGATCCCCAACGGGGTGCCGCTGCCGGAGGATCCCCGCGAGGCGCGGCAGCGGACCCGCGCCGAGCTGGGCCTCGATCCGGACGACGTGGTCATGATCGCGGTCTCACGACTGACCTGGGAGAAGGGGTACGGCGTTCTGGCCGAAGCGCTACGCCGGCTGCCCCCGTCCACCGTGCGCCGGCCGCAGCCGTCCACTGTCCGTCGCGTCCTGCTGGTCGCCGGTGACGGCCCCGACCGCGCCGGGATCGCCGCCGCCCTGGCCGCCGCCGGCGACGTCGAGGTACGCCTGCTCGGCAACCGGCTCGACGTGCCGGACCTGCTCGCCGCGGCGGACCTGTTCGTCTTCCCGACCCTGCACGAGAACCTCTCCAACGCATTGCTGGAGGCGATGGCGTACGGGCTGCCGGTCGTCGCGTCGGCGGTCGGCGGCAACGTGGAGGTTCTGCGCTCCGGCGGTGGCCGGCTGGTGCCGGCGGGTGATCCCCAGGCCCTGGCCGGGGCGTTGTCGCCGCTGCTCGACGACCCCGCCGAGCGACGACACATGGGGGAGTTGGCCCGCAAGGTGGTGGCCGAGAGCTACAGCCTCGACGTCATGCTCGGCGCGCTGGACGGGGTCTACCAGCGAATCCTCGGGGAGTGAGGATGGCAGCACACCGCAGCCCACGGGTCGGCCTGCTGGGCTTTACCGTTCCGGACGAACTGCTCGCCGAGATCATCGCCCGGGACACCATCCTGCCCACCCAGACGCACACCTTCGCCTGGGGCCTGGTACGCAGCCTGCGCGCCGCCGGTTGCCCCGTGCACCTGCTCTCGGCCGCGCCGGTGTCGAGCTGGCCGGGTAACCGCCAGGTCCGCTTCCGCGCCGGTCGGTTCCGGCAGGACGGCGTGGACGGGGATCTGCTGCCGTTCGTGAACCTGCTCGGGCTCAAGCACCTCACCCGGTTCGTGGCCGCCTGGCGCGTCGGGGGCCGCGTGCTGCGCGAGCGGGAGACCGACGTGCTGTTGGTGCACGGTGTGCACTCGCCGTTCCTGTGGTTCGGCGTGCTGCGCGCCCGACGTCGGGGCGTACGGGTGGTTCCGGTGCTCACCGACCCGCCGGGCGTCGCGCTGCCCACCGACGGTCGGCTGGTCCGGGTGCTGCGCGGGCTCGACGTGGCGCTGGTCCGGGCCGCCCTCGCGCGCTGCTCCGGGGTGATCGCCCTGACGGCCGCGCTCGCCGACGACTTCGCCCCCGGCCGCCCCCGACTGGTCATGGAGGGCATCTGCGCCGTCGACGGCCTCCTGCCGGCCGGCCCCACGAACACCCGCGACATCGTCTACGCCGGCGGCCTGAGCCGCGCCTACGGCGTGGACCGGCTCGTCGAGGCGTTCCGCGCGCTGCCCGGTGACGACCTGCGGCTGTGCGTGTACGGGCGCGGCGAGCTGGAGGGCTGGCTGCGGGACCAGGCCGCCCTGGATTGGCGCATCCGGCCCCCCGAACTGCTGCCCCGCGGTGAGCTCTTGCCCCGGCTGTCCCGGGCGCGGGTGCTCGTGAACCCCCGCCCGGTGGATCAGGACTTCGTCCGCTGGTCGTTCCCGTCGAAGATCATCGAGTACCTGGCCACCGGCGTGCCGGTGGTGAGCACCCGGCTGCCGGGGATCCCGCCGGACTACACCCCCTGGCTCTCCTTCGCCGAGCCGGACACCGCCGAAGGGCTGCGGAGCGCCATCGATCAGGTGTTGGGCCTGTCCGAGCACGCGGCCCGGGAACTCGGCGTCGGCGGCGCGCGGTTCGTCCGGGAGACCCGCAACCCGACGGCCCAGGGGCACCGGATGCACGACTTCCTGGCCGAGCTGGTGGGGTCCACCGCCGCGGCCGACTCCGCCGCGTTGACTCCCGACCGGGTCGGCTGACGGCCGGCTCAGCGCACCAGGCCGACGAGCGGTCGTCGGGGCCGGTCGACCGACGCCACCGGCGGCGGCTCGGCGGCCGTATCGGGCAGCGCCACCGGCAGCCGGGACCACAGGGCCAGCATCAGCCAGGCCACCGGCGAGATCTCCCAGTGCCCGCTGAGCCAGATCGGCGTCCATCCGACGATGAGCGCGCCCACCAGCATCCCGTGCCGGCGACCGAGCCGGGGCGCCGCGTCCCGGAGGAGGAAACCGATGAGCGCGACGAACAGCGCGATGCCGATCAGGCCGAGGTCGTTGCCGAGGGTGAGCAGGAGCGTGTGGGCACCCACCCCGTAGTACGGGTTGGTGCTCGGGAAGGCGCCCACGCCGATGCCCACCAGCGGTGAGTCCCAGAACGACGCCTCCGCGATCGGCCAGACGGCCAGCCGTCCGGAGAGATCGTCCAGCGGGCGGTTGAACACGTTCTCCAGCCACTGTGGCTGGTAGCGCGTCAGGTGTCCGAACGGCACCAGGACCAGCAGCAGAGCCGAGCCGGCAGCGGCGAAGGCCCAGGTCCGCCCGGCCAGCCGGTCGATGACCAGGTACGCCGCGACGGCGGCAAGCGCGATCTGACTGGCGCGCGTGCCGGTGAGCATCGTCCCGTACCCGAACAGCGGCAGCAGCAGCCACAGGGCGGTGCGCACCAGGCGGTTGCCGACCCGCGCCACCAGCAGCAGGACGGCGACCAGGGCGGCGGTGGCCAGGCAGTACGCGGTGTAGTTGACGCCCACCCCGTCGAGCGAGATGCGCAGCGCGGTCGCGTCGAGGCGGCTGGCACGGATCAGTTGGACCGTGGTCCAGCCCGCACCGGCGAGGTAGGCGCCGGCGACCAGCAGCAGACGGCGTCGGCTGGACAGCACGTGCCGGGCCGCGATCAGGAGCAGGGCGACGGTCCACCAGGCCCGGATCGCGATCTGGCTGCTCTCGATGTCCCGGGTCCACATCAGCGTGGTGCTGGCCCAGCAGCAGATGAGGATGGCCAGGTAGTCCGCCGGTCCGGTGCGGGGAATGCGACCACTGGTGACCAGCGCGGCGGCGGCGATCCAGAGCCCACCCCGGTACACCAGGTTCGGGCTGAGCGGGGCCAGGAACGCGGCGAGGCAGATGGGGAGCACGCTCAACCTGGCCAGGTTCCAGCGAGGGCCGGTCATCGGATCGACGGCCCGTGGCTTGTCGATCCGGCGCGTGGTCGGCGTGGCGCCTCCCGGACGTCGGGGTTGGTGCTCCACGATGGACCGGGTTGCGCCGTACCCCTGAGCCACGGGCTCTCCTCCTGCCGAGCGGTGATCCGGCCGGCGGGCGCCGTACCGTGCCGCAACGAGCCTAGGTGGAGATTGAGGGGCGTACCTGCGGTTTAGTCAACATAAGGAGCAAATCGGGCATTGCGCTGATGTCTATCAGCCACGCCCGCGTGCCGCGGCCTTACCGAGCAGGTCCTCGATCTGGTCGACACCGACCCGCAGCGACATCCGGTCCAGGTAGAGCTGTCGACCCCGAGCGCCCATCGCGAGCCGTCGCTCGGCGGACACCTTGTCCGCGGCCACGAACTGGTCGGCCAGCGCCCGCCAGTCGTCCGGCGGGCACACCAGGCCGGCGCCGCCGGCCTCGACCAGCCGGGCGGCGTCACCGTCGGCCGACATCAGCACCGGAACGCCACAGGCGAGCGCGGCCTGCAACTTCGACGGCACCGTCCCGCGCAGCCACGGCAGATCACGCAGCATGACCAACTGGTAGTCGGCGGCGGCGTACAGCTCGGCCATCTCCTCGGCCGGACGGCGGCCCAGGAACCGTACGTTCGAGGCGCCCAGCTCCTCAGCGAGTTTCCGGGCCTGCTCCGCGCCCAGGCCGGTGCCGACGAAGACCAGGTCGACCGCGTCCCGCGCGGCGGCCGCGGCCCGGATCGCCACGTCGACGCCCTGCAACAGCCCCAGGTTGCCGGCGAACATCACCGTGGTCCGCCCACGATGACCGATCGCGGCCCGCGCCGCGTCGGTGCACGGCACAGGCCGGAACAGCGCCTCGTCGGTCCAGTTGAACACCGTGCGCACCGCTCCCGGGTCGACCCCACGCTCGACCACCTGCTCCGCCATCGCGGGTGCGATCACCGCGATTCCGGCGCACGAGTGGTAGATCCGGCGCATCGCGGCCGTGAGAACCCGGTCCAGCACGCGTCCGGCCAGCCCGGCCGGGGCCATTCCCGAGGCCGTCACGGACTCCGGCCACAGATCCTGTACGTGCAGCACCGCCGGTACGCCCCGCAGCAGGCGCAGCAGGCCGGCGGCGGCGTACGAGGTCGGCGGCGGGTGATAGACGTAGAGGGCGTCGACGCCGCGCAGGTGTCGCGGGGCGGCCACCGTGCTGGTGGCCGCGAACGACAGGTAGCTCGCCGCCCGGCGCAACCCGGAACGGTCGTGGCTCGGGTACGCCGGCACCCGCCGCACGCGGACCCCGGCCTCGGTGCTCCGGTGGTTCCAGCGCTGTCGCCAGCCCGGGTAGGTCCGGCCCAGCGGCAGGCTCGGGAAGGTGGTCAGCACGCGCACCTCGTGCCCACGCCGGGCCAGCTCGGTCGCCAGTTGGCCGGGCACGAACGTGCTCTCCGGCGGGTACCACTGACTGATCAGTCCGATTCGCATCTCCGGCGCTCCCGTTCGGCTCGGCCGGGATTCGTACCGGCGTCTGTCCGCGGGGTCAGCTCACCACATCAAACGGGTCACTACCCCCAACTCGCTCATCAGGGCTGACAACGGACGGAACGGATCGGAGGACACGCTCCGCGCCGTGACCTGGGCCGCAAGCGCTCGTTGACCTACTGGCAGCCGGCCGCTCGGCCGCCGCCGACGGGCCGAAGGGGAGACCTCGTGAAGGTAGTGGTGACCGGGGGAGCCGGGTTCATCGGCGCCAACCTGGTACGGGCGCTCGACGACACCCCACAGGTGACCGAGATCGTGGTCGTCGACGACCTGTCCACCGGCCTGCTCGACAACCTGCACGACCAGCCGGTCCGGCTGTGCCGGGGCACCGTGCTCGACCCCGACCTGCTCGACGAGGCGTTCAGCGGCGCGGCCAGCGTGGTGCACCTCGGCGCCCTCGGCTCGGTCCCGCGCTCCATCGACCGGCCGCTGCCCAGTCACCACGCCAACGCCACCGGGACCCTGATGGTGCTGGAGGCCGCTCGCCGTCACCATGTCCAACAGGTGATCCTGTCGTCGTCCTCGTCGGTCTACGGCGCCAACCCGGTGCTGCCCCGGCAGGAAGGGCTCCGCCCGATCCCGGTGTCCCCGTACGCGGTCTCCAAGCTCGCCGCCGAGGCGTACGCGGTCGCCTACGCCTCCTGCTACGACCTGGGCGTGCTGCCGTTCCGGTTCTTCAACGTCTTCGGGCCACGGCAGGCGGCGCACCACGCGTACGCCGCCGTGCTGCCCCGGTTCGTCACCGCCGCTCTCGCCGGAGAGCCGCTGCGGGTGCACGGTGACGGCCGACAGACCCGCGACTTCACCTTCGTCGGCAGTGTCACCTCGGTGATCGTCGACGCCATCGTGCGCAGGGTGTCCACCACCGACGTGGTGAACCTCGCCTTCGGCGCGCGGGTCTCGCTGCTCGACATCATCGCCGAGCTGGAGGACATCATGGGCCGGCCGTTGCCCGTGGTGCACGAGCCACCCCGCCCCGGCGACGTACGCGACTCGCAGGCCGACTGCGGCCGGCTGCGGGAGCTGTTCCCCTCGGTACGACCGGTACCGCTGCGCACCGGCCTGGAGCAGACGGTGTCCTGGATGTCCGATCGCGTGCTCACCGGCCAGTAGGCCGCGCCCATGTCGTCCGGGGTCGCCGAACGGGCCCGGCGAGCCGGCACGTCGGGCGGGCGACACCGCCGTTCGGGGCGTGGCCGCCGACTGGTCGCCGGTGTCACCACGGCTCTGCTCAGTCGGGCCGCGGGGCTGGTCGTTCCGATCGTGCTGGTGCCGGTGACACTGCCGTACTTCGGCAACGACCTGTACGGGCTGTGGATGGCGGTCGCCTCGCTGGCCGGCATGGCGGCCTTCGCCGACCTGGGCCTGGGCAGCGGGTTGATGACGAAGTTGGCCCCCTGTTACGCGTCCGGCGACACCGCCCGCGCCCGCCGGTACATCTCCAGCGCCTACCTGACCCTGACGATCCTGGCGGTCGCGCTCACCGCCGTGCTGTGGTTGACCGCCGACGCCGTACCGTGGCCGGCGCTGTTCAACGTGTCCGGCCAGGTCAGCCCGGAGCAGACCCGGCTCGTCCCGCTGATCTGTCTCACCGCGTTCGCGCTGAACGTGCCGCTGTCCCTGATCGCCCGGGTGCAGTACGCCTACCAGCAGGTCGGTCTCAGCAACGTCTGGCAGACCGGCGGCAGTGTCGCCGCGCTCACCACCATCCTCGCCGTGGTGTGGGCCGGCGGGTCGCCGATCCTGGTGATCGCGGTGTCCGTCGCCGCACCCCTGCTGGTCAATCTGCTCAACACCCTGTGGTTCTTCGGCCGGCAGGAGCCGGGGCTACGGCCGACACCGCGAGACGTCCAGCCCGGAGCCGCCCGTGAGCTGGCCCGGCTGAGCGGGCTCTTCTTCCTGCTGACCGTGGTCATCTCGATCGCCACCAACGCCGACACGCTGATCATCGCCCATGTGCTCGGACTGTCCGCGGTGGCCGGCTACGCGGTGCCGGCGAAGCTGCTCTCCCAGCTCGGCCAGCTCGTCGTCCTGGTCAACGTGCCGCTCTGGCCCGCGAACGGCGAGGCCCTGGCCCAGGGCCACCTGGACTGGGTGCGGCGAACGACCCGCCGGATGACCGTGCTGTCGGTCCTCGCCGCCGGCCTGCCGGCCGCCGCGCTGGTGCTCTTCGGCGACCGGCTCTTCGCCGCCTGGCTGCCGGTGCCCATGGGCGACGACCGCTGGCTGCTCGCCGGACTGGGTCTCTGGTGGCTCGCGCAGGCCGCGCTGTCGCCACGGTTCATGGTGCAGAACGCCAGCGGTGTCATCGTCCCGCAGCTCGTCGGCTGGGGGGCGTTCCTGGCGCTGTCGGCGCTCGGCAAGTGGTACGCCGCCGGCCGGCTCGGTGTCGCCGCCGTGCCCTGGGTGGGCGCCGCCGGGTACGCGGTGACCGTCGTCCCGGCCGCGCTCTACGGATACCACCGGACGCTGCGTCGACACCGTCGTCCGGTCATCGAGGAAGAGGGAGTCGCCACGCATGCTGTCCGCTGAGGAGTACCCCCGTGTCCTGGTGGTGAGCGCCGCCGTCTTCGACCGCTCCACCGGCACCGGCATCACCCTGTCCAACCTGTTCGCCGGTTGGCCCGCCGACCGCCTCTCCCAGCTGTACACGGAGGACGCCACCCCGGGTGCGGAGGTGCGGGGCACGTTCAACCGGTTCGCCCCGCGCAACGCCCCGGTGGAGTACCACCTGTTCCGGCTCCGCCAGCGCACGCGCCGGACGGCCCCGACGGACGCTCCGGCCGACGCGCCGCCAAACCCGGCGCGTGCCCGGCTGCGCTCGCAGTTGCGGGCCTTCGTCGACGTCAGCCCCGTCCGTGTCCCCACCGACGTCCGGAGCTGGCTGCGGGAGCAGCGACCGGACGTGGTGTACGCGACGCTCGGCAGCATCCGGATGATGCGCCTCGCGGTGACCGCCGCCCAGGAGTGCGAGGCGCCGCTGGTGCCGCACTTCATGGACGACTGGCCCAGCACCCTGTACGCCGGCGGGCAGTTGCTCGGCGTTCCCCGGCTGGCGGTTCTCGCCGGGGTGCGGGAGGTGCTGCGGCACTCGTCGTACGGGATGGGGATCAGCGAGGCGATGGCCCGTGAGTTCGAGAGCCGGTACGGGTTGCCCTTCGCCGCGTTCGGCAACTGCGTGTCCCCGGCGGACTTCGCCGACCCCTCGGCCCCGGCGGCCACGCGTCGCGAGGACGGGACGGTCGATCTCGTCTACGTCGGTGGGCTGCACCTCGACCGGTGGCGGTCGCTGCGTCGGATCGGTGAGTCGGTGCAGCGCCTGGCGGGACGGGGAGTCCCGGTCCGGCTGACCGTGCACGCCCCGGCGGCCGACCTCGGACGGTACGGCGGTCGGCTGGCGGGACTGCCGGCTGTCCGGATGGGCGGGTCGCTGCCCGCGAGCGAGGTACCCGGCGCGCTCCGGCAGGCCGACGTGCTGGTGCATGTCGAGGCGTTCGCCGAGGAGCACCGGCGGTACACGCGCTACTCGCTGTCGACGAAGATCCCGCAGTATCTGGCGGCGGGCCGACCGGTGCTCGGGTTCGGTCCCGCCGAACTCGCGTCGATGGCCCACCTCTCGGAGGCGGAGGCGGGCGTGGTCGTCGGCGTCGACGACGATGCCGCCCTGACCGACGCGGTCGGCACGCTCTGCGCCGAAGCCGAGTTGCGGAGTCGGCTGGGTCGGCAGGGGCTGGCGTACGCGCTGCGGCACCACCGTACGGACCGGGTGGCGGCCCGCTTCGCCGAGGTGCTGCGGGAGGCTGCCCACCGCCGGGTCCGGCCACCGGCGCCCCGGGCCGGCGGTGTGTCCCTGCGGGGCGTGGACGCCGGCTGACCGGCGCCCGGCCGACGGTCAGCGGCGCGGGGACGTCCCGACGCTGACCGTCGGCGCCGACGTCGCCCGGCGCAGCAGGGTGCGGGCGTGCCGGGGTGCGACACCCCGGGACCGGGCCGGACCCAGGGCGCGGGGCACCACGGTGAGCAGCCCGAGGACCAGCCAGAAGCCGAGCGCGGTCTCCCACTGACCGGTCAACCAGATCGGCAGCGTGGCGGCGGTGAAGGCGCAGACCAGCAGGAGTGCCGTCCGGCCGGTGCGGGCCGCGGTGACCAGCGCGCCGGCCATCGTGCCGAAGTACAGCAGGACCCCGATCAGCCCCAGGTCGTTGCCGACGGTGAGCAGCAGGTTGTGTGGCCCGATCTCGAACGGGTTGGTGGAGATGAACACGCCGGCACCGGACCCGGTCAGGGGGGACTCCCACCAGGTCGACAGGGCGTACGGCCAGATGGAGAGGCGCCCGGAGATGTCACCGGTGGGGCGGCCGTACAGCCCGTCGAGCCAGAGCATCTCGTTCTGCGGGGTCATCCCGAACGGCACGACCAGCACCGCGCCGGCGGCGATCCCCGCGACGGTCATCCCCGCGAACCGGGGGAGCAGGTACGCGGCGAGGGCGGCGAGCAGTCCGAGCACCATGCCGATGGCGGCCCCGCGGGAACCGGTGAGCAGCACCGCGTACCCGAGCAGCGCGATCAGCGGCAGCGACGCCAGCCGCACCGCTCGCCGGTGCGCGCCGGCCAGCGCGAGGACCAGGGCGAGCACCACCCCGACGACAAGGGTGTAGGCGGTGAGGTTCACCTCGCGGCCGTCGACGCCGTAACGGTGTGCGAAGAGCAGCACGTCGCCCTGGGAGCGGGCGCCGGTGGCCACCTCGACGGCCACGATGGCGCAGCCGGCCAGGTACGCCCAACCGACCAGCAGGAGGTCCCGCCGGCCCCGGACGACGTGCCGGCAGGCCACCAGGAGCAGGCCGACCGAGATGTAGCGGTACGCGCCGGGCAGGGCGAGATCGGTACGGCTGCTCCACAGTGGGCTGACGGCGGCCCAGAACACGAGCAGCAGCGCGAGCGTGTCGACGGCGCGCAGCCGGGGCAGGCGGCCGCTCAACCCGATGGCCAGCAGCGCCAGCGGAGCCGCGTAGTTGAACGACCACCAGGGCGGACGCGCGGCCACGAAGGCGACCGCGCAGAGCAGCAGGACGGCGGGGAGACTCCCGGTGGGGCCGGAGGGCCGGGCTCCGGGACGCGCGGTGGTCGGTCGGCGACGGCGCGGCGGCGGTATCACCCGGTCGGTCGCCCGGACGTGCAGGCGCGGGCCGGTCCGCGGCGGTGCCGCGGTCACCGATCGAGCCCGGGGTACGCGTTCGGCCCGCGGCCGGCGGAGAGAGGGAGCGGCACGGAACCGTTTTATCAGCTACAGAACGGTGAAGTGGCGAATTCACCCGACAAAAACGGACCTTTCTGCCGCGATTTTGCACCTCCTACCCCTTGTTTGGGGTGTTTGGGCCAAACGCGTATCCGGGCCTTCCGGCCCTTCGTTGACCTGGGTGCCGTAACCAGGTGGGGCTTCGTCTGGCCGGGGGACCGGCGCCCGTGTGACAGCGCGCAGCGCTGCACCCGGGCTGGCGGGTGGCAACCGCCCGTCAGAGGCTGAAACGGGAGAAGCAATGAGCGCAATGACCGCGGGTCGTCGGGTGCTGATCACCGGCGGGACCGGATCCTTTGGACAGACCATGGCCCGCCGCCTGCTCGACCGGGACGTCGCCGAGGTGCGGATCCTCAGTCGGGACGAGGCGAAGCAGGAGGCCATGCGCCGCTCGCTCGGCGACGAACGGGTGCGCTACCACGTCGGTGACGTCCGGGACGTCGACACCGTGCTGCGGGCCACCCGCGGCGTCGACTTCGTCTTCCACGCGGCGGCGCTCAAGCAGGTGCCCTCCTGCGAGTTCTTCCCGCTCGAAGCGGTGCGTACCAACATCCTCGGCAGCGGCAACGTGGTCGAGGCCGCCGCGCACAACGGGGTCAGCTCGGTGGTCGTGCTCAGCACCGACAAGGCCGTGTACCCGGTCAACGCCATGGGCATGAGCAAGGCGCTGATGGAGAAGGTCGCCCAGGCGTACGCCCGCAACAACCCGAACAGCTCCACCACCGTCTCCTGCGTGCGCTACGGCAACGTGATGTACTCGCGCGGCTCGGTGATCCCGCTCTTCGTCGAACAGATCAAGGCGGGCCGGGCGCTCACCGTCACCGACCCCATGATGACCCGGTTCCTCATGTCGCTCGCCGACTCGGTCGACCTGGTCGAGCACGCGTTCCACCACGCACACCCCGGCGACGTGTTCATCCGCAAGGCCGCCGCCTGCACCATCAGCGACCTCGCCGAGGCGGTCTGCCAGCTCTTCGACGTGCCGTTCAAGCTGGAGGTCATCGGCGTACGGCACAGCGAGAAGTGGCACGAGACCCTCGCCAGCCGGGAGGAGTTGGCCCAGGCCGAGGACTTCGGCGACTTCTTCCGGGTGCCGCTGGACGCCCGCGACCTCAACTACGCGCTCTACGTCTCCGAGGGGGAGCTGGGCGAGGTGCCCCGCGAGGACTTCAACTCGGCCAACGCGCGGCGACTCGGCGTACCCGAGGTGGTCGAGCTGCTCAAGACGCTGCCGGAGATCCGGGCGGAGCTGGCGCTGCGCGACCCGGTGCTGGCGTGCTGAGCCTCGCCGTCACCGGCGCCGGCGGTTTCCTCGGCTGGCACGTGCGGGTCCTGCTGCACGCGCTCGGCTGGCCCGAGCCGACCGTCGTGAGCCGCGCCGACCTCACCGACCCGGCGGTGGTGGCCGGCAAGCTCGCCGGCGTGGACCGGGTCCTGCACCTGGCCGGGGTCAACCGCGGTGAGCCCGCCGACGTGGCCGCCGGCAACGTGCAGCTCGCCGCCCAGCTCGCCGCCGGCCTGCGGGCCTGCCCGGAGCCGCCCGCGCAGGTCGTCTTCGCCAACTCGGTGCAGGCCGGCAACGGCACCCCGTACGGCGACGCCAAGGCCACCGCCGCCGGCATCCTCGCCGACACCGGCGTGCCGCTTGACGATCTGCTGCTGCCCAACCTGTACGGGGAGCACGGCCGACCCTTCTACAACTCGGCGGTCGCCACGTTCTGCCGACTGCTCGCCGACGGCGGACAGCCGGAGGTGCACGGCGACCGGGAGCTGGACCTGGTGCACGTCACCGACGCGGCGGCCCGGCTGGCCGGCGTCCCGGCCGGCGGCTCCTGGGACCCGGACCTGCCGGCGCTGCGGATCGGCGTCCGTGACCTGGCCGACCAGCTCACCAGCTACGCCGGCAGCTACCGCACCGGAGAGATCCCGCCGCTGCGCGACCGGCACGACGTGCGGCTGTTCAACACCTACCGCTCGCACTGCTTCCCGGCGCACTACCCGCTGGCCCTTCCCGTCCGGGCCGACGCCCGGGGTGCGCTGGTCGAGACGGTCAAGACGCACGGGGGAGCGGGGCAGACGTTCTGCTCGACCACCCGACCCGGCATCACCCGGGGCGAGCACTTCCACCTGGCCAAGGTGGAGCGGTTCGTGGTGCTGCGCGGTACCGCCGAGATCAGCCTGCGTCGCGTCGGCGACACCGACATCGTCCGGTTCCCGGTCAGCGGCGACGAGCCGGTCGTGATCGACATGCCGACCATGTGGGCGCACAACATCACCAACACCGGTCCGGACGAGCTGCTCACCCTCTTCTGGACCAACGAGTTGTTCGACCCGGAACGGCCCGACACGTGGCCGGAACCGGTCGGTGAGGTGCACCGGGTGCCGGCCGGCGTCCGGTGACAGACCTGCGGAGGGAGAGCACATGACCCGGGTGATGACCGTCGTCGGCACCCGTCCCGAGATCATCCGACTGTCCCGGGTGCTCAGCCGGCTCGACGACACCGTCGACCACACGCTGGTGCACACCGGGCAGAACTGGGACACCACCCTCTCCGACGTGTTCTTCACCGAGCTGCGCCTGCGGGAGCCCGACCGGTTCCTGCGGGTCGACACCTCGTCGCTGGGTCGGGTGCTCGGCGGGGTCCTGGTGGGCATGGAGGCGGCGATCGCCGAGGTACGGCCGGACGCCCTGCTCGTCCTCGGCGACACCAACAGCTGCATCGCGGCGCTGATGGCCCGCCGGATGCGGGTGCCGGTCTACCACATGGAGGCCGGCAACCGGTGCTTCGACCTGAACGTGCCGGAGGAGACCAACCGGCGCCTGGTCGACCATGTGGCCGATTTCAACCTCGTCTACACCGAGCACGCCCGGCGTAACCTGCTCGCCGAGGGCCTGCACCCGCGCCGGATCCTGCACACCGGCTCACCGATGCGCGAGGTGCTGGAGCACTACCGGGCGCCGATCGCCAGCTCCACCATCCTGCGCCAGCTCGAACTGGACCAGGGCGGCTACTTCCTGGTCAGCGCGCACCGGGAGGAGAACGTGGACCGGCCCGAGCGGCTCCAGCGGCTGCTGGACTGCCTCGTCGCGGTCCGCGACAGGTGGGGTCTGCCGGTGCTGGTCTCCACCCACCCGCGCACCCGCAAGCGGCTGGAGGCGCTGGCGCCGGACGCCACCGCGCTGGACGGCATCGCCTTCCACGAACCGTTCGGCCTGCTCGACTACGTGCACCTGCAGACCCGGGCCTACTGCACCCTGTCGGACAGCGGCACGATCAGCGAGGAGGCCGCCATCCTCGGCTTTCCGGCGGTGACCCTGCGCGAGTCGATCGAACGCCCCGAGGCGCTCGACGCGGGCGGCATCATCATGACCGGCCTCGACCCGCAGGGCGTCGTCGAGGCCGTCGAGGTGACGGTGGCGCAGGTCGCCGCGCAGGGGGTGCCGTGCCCGGTCGACTACCAGGTGCCGGACACCTCCCGACGGGTGGTCGACTTCATCCTCTCCACCGTGCGGCGGCACCACGACTGGGCGGGTATCCGCCACTGAGCCGCCAGCGCGGGCGGTCGGTGGTCCGGCGGGACCGGCCACCGGCCGCCCGCGTCGTGCTCACCGACGACGGGTCGCCACGTCCTCCACGATGTCGGCCACCTCGGCCGCCGCCCGCAGATCGTCGAACGAGGCCAGTACGTGCTGACGCGCGAGCCGTCCGCGCAGGGTGAGCGTCCCGGCCCGCCAACCCTTGTACGCCGCCTCGAGCGCGTCCACCAGGCCGGTCGGATCACCGGGCGGCACCACCCAGCCGGAACGGTCGGTGACCGCCTCGGGCAGCCCACCGGCCGCACTGACGATGCTCGGCACCCCCATCGAACCGGCCTCGACCGCCGCGCCCGGACTGTCGCAGAGCGACGGCGACACGCTCACGTCGGCCGCGGCGTAGCAGGGCCGCACGTCCGGAACCGACTCCACCCAGGTCGTCCCGGGATCGTCGGTCACCCCGAAGCGCTCGCCGAGTTGCCGCCGGTAGCTTTCCCCGGCGGCCGTCCAGCCGCCCCCGACGAGCAGCAGATGCGCGTCCGGATGCCGGCGACGGAAGGTACGCCACGCGGCCAGCAGCACCTCGTGCCCCTTCACCCCCCGACCCGAGTGGACCAGCCGCTTGGGTGGGTAGACGTAGGAGACCATCACCGCGAGGAACGCGCCCTGGTCGATGCCCAGCTCGGCGCGGACCTTCGCCCGCTGGTCCCCACGGGTGGTGTCCGGACTGAACGCGTCGGTGTCCACGCCGTACACCGCGACCGGCCGCCGCTGCGGCGGGCAACCCAGCTCGCCGTAGCGGGCGGAGGCGTAGCGGCAGCCGCAGATCACCACGTCGTCGAGTCGCCACATGAACCGCTCCACGGACCGCACCAGGCGGGACTCCAGGTACGCCGGGCCGGCCACCATGTGCACCCGACGCACCGGCAGTCCCAGGGTGGCCAGCCGCACCGCGTACGCCGAGGCGATCAGGTGGTACTGCACGACATCGGGGCGCAGCCGCCGCAGCAGCCTGCGCAGCCGCACCAGGCAGACCGGCGCGTACGGACCCAGCGTGAAGTCGTACGGGGAGGCGATCACCTCGAAGCCCCGCCGGGCCAACTCGTCGGTGAGCTGCCCGTTGCCGGCCGGCAGCACGACTGTCACCTCGTGGCCCCGATGGCGCAGCTCCTCGACCTGGGGCAGCAACCACAACCCGCCCGCGTTCGTCTTCACCAGCACCACGACGCGCAGGGGACGCACGCCGAGCGGGTGAGCCACGCCCGGACCGCTCACCGGGCCGGTACTCCCTTGACCACCGTGCCGGCCGGCACGTCCCGGACCACGCACGCTCCCGCGCCGACGATTGCGCCGGCGCCCACCCGCAGCTTCTGCAACACCACCGCCCCGGCGCCGATCAGCACCCCGTCACCCAACCGGCAGTCGCCCGACACCGCGCCCAGCGGGTTGACCGAGACGTGGTCCCCCAGCTCGCAGTCGTGTGCCACGGTGCTGTTCTGGTTGAGGTGTACGTGGCGGCCGAGCGTGACGTTTGTCGTCACCCGGGCGCCGGCGAACGCGATCAGGCCCTCGCCGTGGACGACGTCCGGGCCGAGGGTGGCGTCCGGGTGTACCAGCACAGCGGCCGGCAGCCCGTACCCGGCCAGCCGGCCGTCCACTTCCCGGCGGGCGTCCGGGTCGCCGATGCCCAGCGCAAGGTACGTGCCGGCGGGCTGGTCGCCGAGACGGTTGCTGACACCCAGGTACGGCACGTCGAGCTGGTGCACCCGCTTCAGGTTGACCTCGCTCGGGCGGTCGTCGACGAAGCCCCGTACGCGCCACACCGGCCCGTCGGCGGCGGCCGCGTTGACGGCCCGGACGATGCCCAGCACCTCCCGGCCGTGCCCGCCGCAGCCGACGATGACGAGGTCCAGGCTCACGGGTGGGCCTCTGCCGTCGCCGGCGCGGCCACAGCCAGCTCCGGTGGGCCAAGGTACTCGTGCGCCGTGGCCGCACCCGCCGCGGTGATGCCCTCGCGGCGCAGCACGGTGCGGACCGTCCGCAACAGGATGCGCAGGTCCAGTCCGAGTGAGCGCTGCCGCACGTACCGCACGTCGAGGTCGAAGCGCTCCTCCCAGCTCAGCGCGTTGCGTCCGTACACCTGTTGCAGGCCGGTGATGCCGGGCCGGACGTCGTGGCGGCGGAACTGCTCGGGGGTGTACCGGCCGAGGTACACGGGCAGCAGCGGGCGCGGCCCGACCAGGCTCATCTCGCCGCGCAGGACATTCCACAGTTGCGGCAGCTCGTCGAGGCTGGTGGTGCGCAGCCAGCGGCCGAACGGGGTGAGCCGGGCGGCGTCGTTGGCCGGTGCGCCCTCCTCGCCGCCGACGGTCATCGACCGGAACTTGACCAGCTCGAACAGGCGTCCGTGCCGGCCCGGTCGGGCCTGCCGGAACAGCACCGGGCGGCCCATCGTGACCAGGACGGCGAGCGCCACGGCGGCGAGCACCGGCGTGGCCACCAGCAGCGCGACGGCGGCCACGAGCACGTCCAGGATCCGCTTCACCGTGTCGTAGCGGCGGCTCATCGGCGGCCCTCGAGGAACTCCACGATCCCGTCGAGGACCCGGTCGACCTGCTCGTCGGTGAGGGCGGAGCCGCTGGGCAGGGAGAGGCTGCTGGCGAAGAGATCGTCGGCGACGCCGGTGAGGGCGACCTGCCGGTCGGCGTACACCGGTTGGCGGTGCATCGGTTTCCACATCGGCCGGGTCTCCACGCCGCGGGTGGCGAGGTGCCGGCCGAGGTCTTCGGCGTGCCAGCCGGCGCGCTCGGCCTCGACCACGACGGAGGTCAGCCAGCAGTTCGAGCCGGCGTCGCCGGCCCCGAGGATGCGGGTGCCCGGCACCGCCGAGAAGAGGCGTTCGTACCGGTCGCGCAGCGTGCGCCGGCGGGCGATCATCGCGTCCAGCCGGCCGAGCTGCGCCCGGCCCAGCGCGGCCAGCAGCGTGCTGAGCCGGTAGTTGTAGCCGACGTCGCGGTGCTCGTAGTGCGGCACCGGCTCGCGGGCCTGGGTGGCGAGGTGGCGGGCGCGCGCGACGAGTCCGGCGTCGTCGGACACCAGCATGCCGCCGGCCGAGGTGGTCATGATCTTGTTGTGGCTGAACGAGTAGATGCCGACCCGGCCGAACGTGCCGGCGCTCCGCCCCCGGTAGGTGGAGCCGAGCGCCTGCGCGGCGTCCTCCACCACCGGGACGCCGGTGGCCGCGCAGAGCGGCAGCAGCCGGTCGTAGTCGGCGCAGCGCCCGTTGATGTCGACGGCCAGCACGGCGGCGACCCGCCGGCCGGCGTCGGCGAGCCGGCCGAGGAGGTCGGAGAGCAGGTCGACGTCGAGGTTGCCGGTGGCCGCCTCGCAGTCCACGAAGACCGGTTCGGCGCCGGTGTAGATCACCGCGTTGGCGGTGGCGGCGAAGGTGAGCGTGGGTACCACCACCACGCTCCCCGGGCCGGCTCCCACGGCGAGCAACGCCATGTGCAACGCGGCCGTACCGGAGGAGAGGCCCAGGGCGTACCCGACCCCGACCCGTGCCGCGACCTCCCGCTCGAACGCGCCCAACTCCGGCCCCTCGGGGTCGAAACGGCCGCCTCGGATCGCGCGCAGAAGACAGGCCTCTTCCAGCTCACCGATGTCCGGTGGGGACAGGTAAACCGGATCGGTCACTGCCGGGCCGCCGCTGCGCGGCGCCACGGGCGAACGGTGCTGGATCAGGTCCACGGACGATGCCTCCGATCGGACGTGACAAAAGACCAGATTGGTTGTAACAGGGTCTATGAGGGCGTGTGAGTGGTTTCGGCAAATCCGCGTCGATTGGGCTTGTCCGCCCCTGCCGTCCGGGTCGCCGTGCCGCATCGGCCGGCCATGACTCGGCCGACTACAGTGCTGCCGGTCGCACCGCGCGTCACCGACACCTGGGAGAACGAGTGCTGCACCTGAGGGTGATCGCCCCGGCGGACCGATCCGCGGCGGTCGTCGACCTGCTGGCCGGCGAGGCGGGCGTGACGCACCTGGCCGTGCTGCCGGGCGCGGCCCGCCAACCGCAGGGCGACCTGATCCTCTGCGACGTGGTCCGGGAGAGCGCCGACGGCGTGCTGCACGGTCTGCGGCAGCTCGGGGTCGAGACGAGCGGCGGCATCGCCGCCGACGATGTCGAACTGACCATCTCCGCGTCGGCCGACCAGGCCGCGGTGGAGGCTCCTGGCAGTGGCGCCGACGCGGTCGTGTGGGACGAGATCGCGGCGAAGACCGGTGAGCAGACCGAGCTGTCCGGCACCTACCTGGTGTTGATCGTCGTGGCCACCATGATCGCCGGTATCGGTGTGCTGCTGGACCAACCGATCCTCATCGTCGGCGCGATGGTGGTCGGTCCGGAGTTCGGCCCGCTCGCCGCGCTCTGCGTGGCGCTGCTGCGTCGTCGCTTCGACGTGATCGGCCGTTCGGTCCTGGCCCTGAGCGTCGGCTTTCTCGCGGCCATGGCGGTCACCGTGCTGAGCACCTGGGCGCTGACCGCCGCCGACCTGGTCAGTCGGGAGATGCTGCTCGCCCCACGCCCGCTCACCGACTTCATCTGGCGGCCCGACGCGCTGTCCTGGGTGGTCGGCCTGCTCGCCGGTGTGGCCGGCATGCTCTCTCTGACCTCGAAGAAGTCGGGCAGCCTGGTCGGGGTGCTGATCTCGGTGACCACCGTGCCGGCCGCGGCGAACGTCGCGGTGGCCGCCGCCTACGGGGTGTGGGACGAGGCCGCCGGCTCCGCCCTCCAACTGGTCATCAACGTGGCCGCGATCGTGCTCGCCGGACTGCTCACTCTCCTGGTGCAGCAGGCGTGGTGGTGGAACCTGGCGCGGCGGACCCGCCGGGCGCGTCGTCCAGCAGCCGGCTGAGCAGCGTCCGCAACGGGATGGACTCGCCGTCGCGGCCGCCCGCCCCGACGACGAGTGGCGCCGGGCTGGGCTGCGGGTCGACGCCGAACAGCCGGGCCCGCAGGCCGCCCGGGACGGTCAGCAGATGGAACCGGCCGGCCACGTCCACCGCCCGGGTGCCGGCCCGGTCGAGGTACCAGCCGGTGAGCCGGGTCCGGTAACGCCCGCGTCCGTCGTAACCCCGGGCCACCAGGCGCGTGGTGGGCAGCCCTCGCCGGGTCGCCTCCGCCACGAACCAGGCCACCAGCTCCGCCGCCTCGGCCTGCTCGGCGGCACGCCGCCGCGCGTCCGCGTCCGCGTGCGCCCGCACCGCCTGCCGCTGCCGCTCCCGCCACTGGAGGCCGTCGTCCTCACCCACGAGCCGACGGTACGCGACCGGCTCAGTCGAGGACGGCCCGCAGGGTACGCCGGGCGCTGTCGGCCATCACCGGGTTCGTCTCGACGTAGTACGGCAGCGCGTTGATCGCCTGCACCAGGGCCCAGCCGCGCCCGCGTTCCCAGGTGGAGTCGTCCACCCCCAGCGCTCGCCGGTACGTCTGGCGCGAGCCGGCGTCGAAGAGGTGCCACGCCGGTACCAGGTCCACCGCCGGGTCGCCCACGCCCACCGTGCCCAGGTCGATGACGGCGACCAGCCGACCGTCGCGGACCAGCAGGTTGCCCGGCATCAGGTCGGCGTGGATCCACACGTCGGCGCGATCGTGCCGGGGCGCCTCCCGGCACCGGTCCCACACGGTGGCGAGTCGGGCGGTGTCGGTAAGCCCGGCGCTGGCCGCGAGCGCGGCCCGCACACCGGCATCGTGGTCGGCCAGCGGTCCACCTCGACCGGACCCCGCCCAGGACCGGCCGCCGGTGTCGATGCCGCGCAGGGCGGTGACCACCTCGGCCAGGTCGCGGGCGAAGGTGTCCAGGTCGGCGATTCGGTCCGGCTCGGCCGTCTCCCCGGGAATGAATCGGTACGCCGCCCACGGCCCGGCGTACCCCTCACCCGGCTCGCCGATACCGAGCGGTTCGGGCACCGCGACCGGCAGGTGCGCGCCGAGCAGCACGGCGTACTCCTGCTCCCGCCGCAGCTCGGCGCGGAGCTCCGGGTCGGCGCAAGGCCGCAGCGGAAACCGCAGGACGATCTCCGTACCGAGCCGGAACAGGGCGTTCACCGTGCCGGTCGAGGACAGCGGTCGCACCGGCAGCGCCCGCCACCGGGGAAACTGCTCGGCCACCAGCGCGGTGACCACGTCCACGCTCACGTCCACCTGATCGGCATGCATCCGCATCGCGAGATCATCACTCCGGTTCCGCCGGCACGCGAACGGATTTCCGTTCGTCTCCCGCCGACGGAGCCTGTAGAGCTGCCCCAGAAATGGGGCAACTCTACAGCGCCCGCCGAGGGCCTGGTGTGTATGCGATCACGCCGGTAGGCGGATCAGGCCAGGCCGGCGCGGCGCAGGGCTTCCGCCATCGCGTCATTGGCCGGCGCCGGCGCGCCCTGCCGCTGCTGGCCGCCGCGACCGCCCTGCCCACCACGACCGCCCTGCCCACCACGACCGCCCTGGCCGCTGCGACCGCCCTGCCCGCCGCTGCCGCCCTGCCCGCCGCTGCCGCGACCGCCCTGCGGGCCGCGTTGGGCCGGGCCGCCGCGTCCCTCCTGGCTGGTCCGACCACCACCGGTGGCGGTGGGGCCGTCGTCCAGGCGCAGGGTCAGGGAGATCCGCTTGCGGGGTACGTCCACGTCGAGCACCCGGACCTTGACCACGTCGCCGGACTTGACCACCTCGCGGGGGTCCTTCACGAAGGTCCGGGACATCGCCGACACGTGCACCAGGCCGTCCTGGTGCACCCCGACGTCGACGAACGCGCCGAACGCGGCCACGTTGGTGACCACGCCTTCCAGCACCATCCCCGGCGTCAGGTCGCTGATCTTCTCCACGCCCTCGACGAAGGTGGCGGTACGGAACTCCGGCCGTGGGTCACGGCCCGGCTTCTCCAACTCGGCCAGGATGTCGGTGACGGTGGGCAGGCCGAACCGGTCGTCGACGAAGTCGGTGGCCCGCAGCCCGCGCAGGATCGCGCTCTTGCCGATCACCGCGCGCAGGTCCTGGCCGGTGCTGGCGAGGATGCGCCGCACCACCGGGTACGCCTCGGGGTGCACGCTTGACGAGTCCAGCGGGTCGTCCCCGTCGGGGATGCGCAGGAAGCCGGCGCACTGTTCGAACGCCTTCGGCCCGAGCCGGGCCACCTTCTTCAGCTCGGTCCGTGACCGGAACGGCCCGTTGGCGTCCCGGTGCAGCACGATGTTCTCGGCCAGCCCGGCCCCGATCCCGGAGACCCGGGTCAACAGCGGCGCGGAGGCGGTGTTGACGTCCACGCCGACCGCGTTGACGCAGTCCTCCACGACGGCGTCCAACGACCGGGAGAGCTTCACCTCGGACAGGTCGTGCTGGTACTGGCCGACCCCGATCGAGCGCGGGTCGATCTTCACCAGCTCGGCGAGGGGGTCCTGGAGACGGCGGGCGATGGAGACCGCGCCGCGCAGCGACACGTCCATTCCGGGCAGCTCCTGGGCCGCGTACGCGGACGCGGAGTAGACCGACGCGCCGGCCTCGGAGACCATCACCTTGGTCAGGTTGAGCTGCGGGTGCCGCTTGATCAGGTCGGCGGCCAGCTTGTCGGTCTCACGGGAGGCGGTGCCGTTGCCGATCGCGACCAGCTCCACGCCGTGCGCGCCGGCCAGCCGCGCGAGGGTCTCGATCGACGCGTCCCACTGCCGACGGGGCTCGTGCGGGTAGATGGTGTCGGTGGCGACCACCTTGCCGGTGGCGTCGACCACGGCCACCTTGACCCCGGTCCGCAGACCCGGGTCCAGGCCCATCGTGGGCCGGGTACCGGCCGGCGCGGCCAGCAGCAGGTCACGCAGGTTGGTGGCGAAGACCCGGACGGCCTCCTCCTCGGCCGCCTGCCACAGCCGCATCCGCAGGTCCGCGCCGAGGTGGATGAGGACCCGGGTACGCCACGCCCAGCGGACCGTGTCGGCCAGCCAGCGGTCGGCCGGACGGCCGGCGTCGGACACCCCGAACCGGCCGGCGATCATCGCCTCGTACCGGCTGGGGCCGGTCGGTACGGCGTCGGCCTCGCCCGCCTCGTCCGGCTCCATGGTGAGGTCGAGCACGCCCTCCTTCTCGCCCCGGAACATGGCCAGGATCCGGTGCGAGGGCAGCTTCGGGTACGGCTCGGAGAAGTCGAAGTAGTCGGCGAACTTCGCGCCGGCCGTCTCCTGCCCCTCGCGTACCCGGGACACCAGCCGGCCCCGCGACCACATCTGCTCGCGCAGCGTGCCGATCAGGTCGGCGTCCTCGGCGAAGGTCTCGATGAGGATGGCCCGCGCGCCCTCCAGCGCGGCGGCGGCGTCCGCGACGCCCTTCCCCGCGTCGACGTACCCGGCGGCCGTGGCCCGCGGGTCCTGGCTCGGGTCGGCCAGCAGCGTCTCGGCCAGCGGCGCGAGACCGGCCTCGCGGGCGATCTGCGCCCGGGTCCGCCGCTTCGGCTTGTACGGCAGGTAGATGTCCTCCAGCCGCGACTTCGAGTCGGCGGCCATGATCTGCGCTTCCAGGGCCTCGTCCAGCTTGCCCTGGCCGCGGATCGACTCCAGCACGGCGGCCCGCCGCTCGTCCAGCTCCCGCAGGTAGCGCAGGCGCTCCTCCAGGGTGCGCAGCTGGGTGTCGTCGAGCAGGCCGGTGGCCTCCTTGCGGTAGCGGGCGATGAACGGCACGGTGGCGCCGCCGTCGAGCAGCTCCACGGCCGCCCGCACCTGACGCTCGGCCACGCCGAGTTCGTCGGCGATCCGCTGATGAACAGACTGGGTCACGATCTCGATCCGCCTTCGGAAAGTGGGGTACCGCTGCATTGTGCCGGGCGTCCCCGGCCACTGTCGCCGCACCCGGCCGGGCGACCCGGCGACGGCCCTACCGGGCCTGCGCTAGCGTGGCGATCATGGAATCACCTGCGGAGCCGCGCGCCCGGCGGCTCTTCGGCGGCAGCGCCCGGGCCCTCGGCGACCTCGCGGCCAACCCGTTCCGCGCCGACCGGGACCGGATCGTCGGCTCGCCGTTCTTCGCCCGGCTCGGTGGGGTCACCCAGGTGATCAGCCCGGTCGGCTCCGGCCTGCTGGTGCACAACCGGCTCACCCACAGCCTCAAGGTCGCCCAGGTGGCCCGGGCCATCGCCGAGCGGCTGACGGCCGACGACCGGTGGCGTGACCTGCTGGACAAGCTCGGCGGCTGCGACCCGGACGTGGTGGAGGCCGCCGCGCTCGCGCACGACCTCGGTCACCCGCCGTTCGGCCACCTGGGGGAGCGGGTACTCGACCGGCTGGCCCGCCAGCGTCTCGGCCTTGCCGACGGCTTCGAGGGCAACGCGCAGTCGTACCGGATCGTCACCAGCACCGAGATCCGGGGCGCGGCCACCACCGGGTTGGACCTGACCGCCGCGGTCCGCGCGGCGCTGCTGAAGTACCCGTGGACCCGGCTGGACTACCCCGACCCCCACCCGCGCCTGCTGGACCCGCCGCCGCGGGGCGCCACCCCGCCACCCGACGACCCGGAGAGCGGGTCGTTGAAGTTCGGGGCGTACCGGACCGAGCTGGACGACCTGCGGCAGGCCCGGGAGCCGTTCGTCGGCCGCATTGCGGAGTGGCAGCAGACCGTCGAGGCGTCCGTCATGGACACCGCCGACGACATCGCGTACGCCATCCACGACGTGGAGGACTTCTATCGGGTCGGTGTGCTCCAGCAGGGCGCGGTGTCCGCCGAGCTGATCGCCTGGCAGCGCGAGAGCGGACACTTCCGGGCGATCACGGACGCGGCGCTGGCCACCTCGGCCCGGCGGCCCGGCGCGGCCATCGAGCGGCTGCGCCGGCAACTGCACCGCAAGGACGCCTGGGTGGCCGACGACGACGCGTTCGCCGCCGCCGTCGAGCACGTCCGCGAGGAGTTGGTGGACGGGCTGCTGGCGATGCCGTTCGACGGCTCGATCGAGGCGGAGCAGTACGTGGCGCGGTTCTCCGCCCGCTGGTCCACCCGCTTCGTCGAGGCGATCACCGTGACCGACCAGCCGTCGGTGCGCTCCGGTCACGTGCTGCTCGGCTGCGCCCAGTGGCACGAGGTGCAGGTGCTCAAGTTCGTCCACCACCGGTTCGTGCTGGCCCGCCCCGACCTGGCCCTGCACCAGCGTGGTCAGGCCCGGCTGCTGGGCACCCTGGTGGAGGCGCTGTGGGAGTGGCTGCTCGACCCGGAGGAGGAGTCCCGGCTGCCCCGCCGGCTGCACGACCTGGTCGAGCTGGCCGAGGCGGAGCTGCACCCGCGTACGCCGCACCGGATCGGCCGCGCTCGGGGACGCGCCATCGTGGATTTCGTCGCGCAGCTCACCGACGGCCAGGCCGTCGCCATGCTGGACGCGCTCTCCGGGCGCTCCGGCGCGCTCTGGACCGACGCCTTCGTGCTCTGAGGGGCCGCCGCAGGCGCTGCTCGCCTTTGCCCGAGGTCAGGCGACGGACTGCCACCAGCCGTCGACGGCCGGCGGGTCGTCGACCACCACCCGTTCGCCCGGGCGCGGCACGGCGAGTCGCACGTCGCGGGCCTTCGCCTCGGCCCACAGCCGGTTCACCGGCTCCGACCAGTCGTGCAGGGCCAGGTTGAACGTCGCCCAGTGCACCGGGATGAACAGCCCGCCGCGTAGGTCGAGGTGGGCGTCGACCGCCTCCTCGGGGAACATGTGGATGGTCGGCCAGGCCCGGTCGTACGCGCCGATCTGCATCAGCGTCACGTCGAACGGACCGTGTTCGGCGCCGATCGCCGCGTACCCGGCGAAGTAGCCGGAGTCACCGGTGTAGAAGACCTTGCGCCGTGCTCCGGCCACCACCCAGGAGCTCCAGAGCGTGCCGTCGCGGCGCAGCCCGCGACCGGAGAAGTGCTGGGCGGCGGTGGCGGTGATTTCCAGCCCGTCGACCTGGTGCGACTCGGACCAGTCCAGCTCGATGATCCGCTCGGCGGGCACCCCCCACCGATCCAGGTGGGCCCCCACGCCGAGCGGCACCACGAACGGCGCCGACTGCCCGGCGACCAGCGCCCGCACGGTCGGCATGTCCAGGTGGTCGTAGTGGTCGTGGGAGATCAGGATGGCGTCGAGCGGCGGTAGCTCGTCCAGGCCCACCGGCGGCTCGTGCAGCCGGCGCGGGCCGACCGCGCCGGACGGCGAGCAGCGGTCGCTCCACACCGGGTCGAGCAGGACCCGCCGGCCCTCGATCTCGATCAGCGCCGAGGCATGGCCGTACCAGACGATGTTCAGCTCGTCGGTGGTGTCGGCGGCCGGCGAGGCGCCGGGCCGCAACAGCGGCACGGGCGCGGTGGGGCGGCGCTTCTGCTTGCCGAAGATCAGCTCCCGGACCAGGTTGCGACCCGGTTCGGCGGCGACCATGGTGCGGACGTCGGCCTGGTTGTGGAACGTGCCGTCGCGGAACTGCGGCGAGCGGGCCGCCCGCTCGGCCCGGGCCCCGGCGAGCCGGCCGCCCAGCGCCGCGGGCACGTCCCGTGCCACCCAGGCCAGGCCGGCCAGCGCGGCCAGTCCCGCGGTCGCCCGCATCCGTCGCCCGAGTGACCCCTGCCCGTCCGTACGTCCCGCTGGCGTCATCGCCGTCCTTCCGCCGTGTCCCGCACTACACGGTAGTTCCCCCGGACGGTTCCCGCCCCGGCGGTCGCCGGCACCGGGCCGGTCGTCCCCCCACGACCGGCCCGGCAGCGGAGTCAGCCGCCGTTGCTGGGCCGCTGGACGGTCGTCCGGTACGTGGTGCCCGTGCCCCCGAGGCGGTCCACTGCGGCGAGGAACTTCGGACCCATGGCGGCCCGCGCCCGCACCGCCGGGTGGGTCGCGCCGAAGTTGTCCGGGTCGGCCTGCCCGTCGGCGAAGAGCGCGTAGGTGAGCACCGCAGCGCCGGACCGGTCGAAGATCACCCCGGCCTCGTGCCGGGCGTCGGCGAACCAGCCGGCCTTGGTGGCGATGCGGGCCCGCTCGTCGGAGGACATGGTGCGCCGGATGCCGTCGGTGAAGGCCACCGGGGAGCGCAGCAGCCCGAGCAGGTGCGCCGTCGAGGCCGGCGAGAGCAGCGTGCCGGCGACCAGGGCCCGCAGCAGGTCGTGGGTCTCGGATGGGGTGCTCGTGCCGAGGAAGAACCGGTTCGGGTTGGCCACCGGCTCGACCTGGGTGTTCGGGAAGCCCTTGGCGACCAGGATCGAGTTGATCTCGGCGGCGGGCGCGACCAGCCCGCACAGCCGTACGGCGGTGTCGTCCGAGACGGTGAGCAGGTTCGCCAGCACGTGGCCCAGCGTCACGCTGCTCGGGTACGCGCCGTCCAGGCTGAAGATGCCGTCACCACCCGGCACCACGATCGCCTCGGTCACCTCGACCCGCTGGTCCAGCGTCAGCAGTCCACGGTCGACCTTGTCCAACACCGCCGTGGCGACCGCGATCTTGTTGACGCTGTACGCCTCGATCCGCCGGTCGGCCTCGGCCGCCACCGCCACCACCGGCGCGCCCGCCGGGTCGGCCACGCTGACGTACGCCTGCCAGTTGCCGCCGGCCTCGGCGCGGTGCCGGCCGAAGACGGCGGCGACCCGCCGGGCCGCCTGGGCAGGATTGGTCGGTGTCGCCTCGGCGGCACTGGCCGGAGTGGTCGCGGCGAGCACCGTACCGGCGGTGGCCACCGTGCCCAGTCCGAGGGCGGTCCTGCGGTTCAGTCGGATGGTCAATCGTCTCTCCCGTCGTGGGGCGCCGGAGCGCCTGCCGGCCCCCCACGCTAGGCGAGTTGATCTATCCATGTTGCCCCCGAAAAGGATTCCGAACGGTCCCGAACACCCCCGAACAGTCTCACCCGGGCCGTCGGCGCAGCGCGGCGCCGATCGCGCCGGCCGCCGCGACGCGGAGCTGCCCGGCCGGCCCGGACACCACTCGGCCGAGTTCTCGCAGGTCGGGCAGGTGGCCGCCACGGACCGCCTCGCCGGCCGGGTTCGGCGCGAAGACCGAGCCGTCGTGCGCCGCGACCGGCCGCCCGCTGAGACCGGCGAGCCGCATCAACGGGCCGACCAGGACGTCGTAGACGCCGGGCAGCACCGTGAAGCCCGCCCGCAGCAGCACGTTCAACCGGCCCACCGACACCTCCCGGCGCGGACGGTCCACGCAGTCGACGATGGCCCGGGCCACCCGCTGTGGCCCGGCGACCGGCGGTGGGGGGCGGCCGACGCGACCGAGATAGTTGGCCGCCTGCTGGTAGACCGGTGTGTCCACACTGCCCGGGTTGACCAGGCACAGCCGGATGCCCGGACTGTCCCGCAGCTCCTGCTGGACCGTCCGGGCCAACCCCTGCAAGCCCCACTTGCTGGCCACGTACGCGCTCATGTACGGGGCGGTGATGTGCCCGAGCACCGAACCGGTGAGGATCAGCGTGCCGGCGCCGGTCGCCCGGAAGTGCCGCAGCGCCACCCGGGCCGCCCCGGCGGCGGCCAGCAGATCGGTGCGCACCACCTGGTCGAACACCCGCTCCGGCAGCTCGTCGAACCGCCCGTAGGCCATCACCGCCGCGGTGTGCACCCAGACGTCGATGCGACCGAACCGCTCGATCGCCGCCTGCGCCAGCGCGTCCAGCGCCCCCGCCTCGGTGACGTCGGTCGCCACGGTCAGGACCTCGACGGCCGCGCACTCCGCTCGTACCTCGGCGAGGGTCTGCGGCGCGCGGGCCGCGAGGACCAGGCGGTCGCCGCGCTCGGCGAACGCCCGGGCCGTCGCCCGGCCGATCCCGCTGGTCGCGCCCGCGACCACCACCACCCGACTCACGGCTCCAGGACCACCTTGATGCAGCCGTCCTCCTTCTTCTGGAACATGTCGTACGCGCGCGGCGCGTCGCTCAACGGCAGCCGGTGGGTACGCAGATCCTCCACGCCGAGGGGGTCGTCGTCGCCGGCGAGCAGCGGCATGATCTCGTCGACCCAGCGGCGCACGTGACACTGTCCCATCCGCAGTTGGATGCCCCGGTCGAACATCTCCATCATCGGCATCGGGTCGGCCTCGCCGCCGTACACACCGGAGAGCGAGACGGTGCCGCCGCGCCGGACCGCCTTGAGCGCGGCGTGCAGGACGCTCAGCCGGTCGACGCCGGCCCGGTCGGTCATCGACTGGGCGAGCTTGTCCGGCAGCAGCCCGACGGCCGCGTGGGCGAGCTTGCCGACCGGCGAGCCGTGCGCCTCCATGCCGACCGCGTCGATGACAGCGTCCGGGCCACGCCCGTCGACCAGGTCGATCAGCGCGCCCGGCACGTCGGACAACTCGCGTACGTCGAGCACCTCGACGCCGTGCCGGCGGGCCAGCTCCAGCCGCTCGGGCACCAGGTCCAGCCCGATCACCCGTCCGGCGCCCAGGTGGCGGCCGATCCGGGCGCAGAACTGGCCGACCGGGCCCAGTCCGAAGACGGCCAGGGTGCCGCCGGGCGGGGTGTCCGCGTACTTCACCGCCTGCCAGGCGGTGGGCAGGATGTCGGAGAGGTAGAGGTAGCGCTCGTCCGGGCCAGTCTGCGGGATCTTGATCGGCCCGAAGTGTGCCTGCGGGACGCGCAGGTACTCGGCCTGGCCGCCGGGCACCGAGCCGTAGAGGGACGTGTAGCCGAACAGCGCCGCGCCCTTGCCCTCACTGGTCACCTGGGTCGTCTCGCACTGGGCGTAGAGCTGACGTCGGCACATCCAGCAGTCGCCGCAGGCGATGTTGAACGGCACCACCACCCGGTCGCCGGGCCGCAGGCCGGTCACCTCCGACCCGACCTCCTCGACGATCCCCATCGGCTCGTGTCCCAGGATGTCCCCGGGCTTGAGGTACGGCCCCAGCACCTCGTACAGGTGCAGATCCGACCCGCAGATCGCCGTCGAGGTGATCTTGACGATCGCGTCGGTCGCCTCCTCGATCCGGGGATCGGGCACCTCCTCGACCCGTACGTCCCGCTTGCCCTGCCAGGTCAACGCCTTCATGTCCGGCTGCCCTCCCTCGCTCCTGCCTGACTGCTACCCGGGCAGGGGGAGTTGAACCGGTGGTCCGGTCTTGTCGGTGGTTGCGGTTGGGTCTGGGGGCGACCGTGCCCGGCTTGTGGGTGGTTGCGGTTGGGTCTGGGGGCGACCGTGCCCGGCTCCGGGCGGTCAGGCTTGATCCCTGCGCCGGGCACGGCCGCCCCCAGCCCCGCGCTGGTCGCCGTCCGGACGATCGGCGTGGCCGCTCGTGGGTGGCTCTGTTGATCGACTCGGATTGCAGGAAGTCGGGGTGTGGTGGGCCGCTGGACGGGCCGACTTCCTGGATGCCGAGTTGGTCTTGCCCTGTCGCCCGTTGACGGGGCCCGAGAAGCGGTGCGAGTCGCGCGCAACGCACCTTTTGCCCACGGTGCTCCGCCGCATCGGCACGCACGCCGAGCGCCGCTTGCCGCTTGATCGACTCCATTGCGCCGAAGTGGCGGTATCCCGGCGCCGGGACACCGCCACCTCGCCGATGTGGAGTGGATCTTGCCGGCGCGGGCCAGTCGCGGCCAGGCCGGGCCAGTCGCAGGTCAGGCCGGGCCGGTCGTGGGCCGGGCCGGGTCTGTCGCGGGTCGGGCCGGGCTGGTCGCGCCAGGTCGGGCCGGTCGAGGGCCTGGTCGGGCGGGCCGGGGGTCGGCCGGACCGGGGCGGACCGCTGCGGGCGGTGTGGGCCCTCAACGCCTGACCGCCGCGTCCGAGGATCGGAGCGCGGCGGTCAGGGTGGCCTGAGCCGGGAGGGTCAGGAGCCGGGCGTGTTGCCGCCCTTCGTGGTGGCCGACAGGTAGTCGCGGTTGAGCCGGCCGATGGTGTTCAGCGGGATGCCCTTCGGGCAGGCCACCGTGCACTCGCCGGCGTTGGTGCAGCCGCCGAAGCCGGCCTCGTCGTGCGCGTCGACCATGCCGATCACCCGGGTGTAGCGCTCGGGCTGGCCCTGCGGCAGCAGCGAGAGCTGGGTGAGCTTGGCGGCGGTGAACAGCATGCCGGAGCCGTTCGGGCAGGCCGCCACGCACGCGCCGCAGCCGATGCAGGCCGCCGACTCGAAGGCGGCGTCCGCGTTGGCCTTGGCGACCGGGGTGGAGTGCGCCTCGGGCGCGCTGCCGGTGGGGGCGGTGATGTAGCCACCAGCGGCGATGATCTTGTCGAAGGCGCTCCGGTTGACCACCAGGTCCTTGACCACCGGGAAGGCGCTGGCCCGCCACGGCTCGATGTCGATCGTGTCGCCGTCGGAGAACTGTCGCATGTGCAGCTGGCACGCGGTGGTGCCGCGCTGCGGCCCGTGGGCGTCCCCGTTGATCATGAGGCCGCACATGCCGCAGATGCCCTCGCGGCAGTCGTGGTCGAACGCCACCGGGTCCTCGCCGGCGAGGATCAGCCGCTCGTTGAGCACGTCGAGCATCTCCAGGAACGACATGTCCGGGGACACGTCGTCGACCGGGTAGGTCACCATCCGACCCTTGTCCTCAGGGCCCTTCTGGCGCCAGATGCGCAGGGTCAGGTTCACTTGTAGCTCCGCTGCGTGGGGTGGACGTATTCGAACTTCAGGTCTTCCTTGTGCAGCACCGAGGGCTCACCGGTGGCGGTGAACTCCCAGGCCGCGACGTACGCGAACTTCTCGTCGTCGCGCTGCGCCTCCCCGTCGGGGGTCTGGTGCTCGGCCCGGAAGTGGCCGCCGCAGGACTCCTCGCGGTGCAGGGCGTCGATGCACATCAGCTCGGCCAGCTCGAAGAAGTCGGCCACCCGGCCGGCCTTCTCCAGCGACTGGTTCAGCTCCTCGCCGGTGCCGGACACCTTGACCCGCTGCCAGAACGCCTCGCGCAGGTCGCGGATCTCACCGATCGCCTTGCGCAGCCCGGCCTCGCTGCGCTCCATGCCGCAGTGCTCCCACATGATCTGGCCCAGCTCCCGGTGGAACGAGTCCACGGTCCGGTCGCCGTTGACCGCCAGCAGCCGCTGGATCCGGTCCTCGACGTCGGTACGCGCCTCGACCGCCGCCGGGTGGCTGGCGTCGACCTTGTCCAGGGGGCCGGAGGCCAGGTAGTTGGCGATGGTGGTGGGGAGCACGAAGTAGCCGTCGGCGAGGCCCTGCATCAGCGCCGAGGCGCCCAGCCGGTTGGCACCGTGGTCGGAGAAGTTCGCCTCGCCGATCACGAACAGGCCCGGGATGCTGGACTGGAGGTCGTAGTCGACCCAGAGGCCGCCCATCGTGTAGTGCACGGCGGGGTAGATCCGCATCGGCACCTCGTACGGGTCCTCGCCGGTGATCCGCTCGTACATCTCGAAGAGGTTGCCGTACTTGGCCTCGATGGCCTTGCGGCCCAGCCGGTCGATGGCGTCGGCGAAGTCGAGGTAGACGCCGAGCTTGGTCGGCCCGACGCCGCGGCCCTCGTCGCAGACGTTCTTCGCGGCGCGGGAGGCGATGTCGCGGGGGACCAGGTTGCCGAAGGACGGGTAGATCCGCTCCAGGTAGTAGTCCCGCTCGTCCTCGGGGATGTCCTTGGGACTGCGGTCGTCGCCCTTGCGCTTGGGCACCCACACCCGGCCGTCGTTGCGCAGCGACTCGCTCATCAGGGTCAGCTTCGACTGGTGGTCGCCGGAGACCGGGATGCAGGTCGGGTGGATCTGCGTGTAGCAGGGGTTGGCGAAGTACGCGCCCTTGCGGTGCGCCCGCCAGGTGGCGGTGACGTTGCAGCCCTTGGCGTTCGTCGAGAGGTAGAAGACGTTGCCGTACCCGCCGGAGGCGAGCACGACCGCGTCGGCCATCTCGGTGCTGATCTCGCCGGTGACCAGGTCCCGGACGACGATGCCGCGCGCCCTGCCGTCGACGATGATCAGCTCCAGCATCTCGTGCCGGGCGTTCATCTCCACGTTGCCGAGGCCGATCTGCCGCTCCAGGGCCTGGTACGCGCCGAGCAGCAGCTGCTGGCCCGTCTGGCCCCGGGCGTAGAAGGTGCGCTGCACCTGCGCGCCACCGAAGGAGCGGGTGTCCAGCAGGCCGCCGTACTCGCGGGCGAACGGGACGCCCTGAGCGACGCACTGGTCGATGATGTTGACGGAGACCTCGGCCAGCCGGTGCACGTTCGACTCCCGGGAGCGGAAGTCGCCGCCCTTGACGGTGTCGTAGAACAGCCGGTGCACGGAGTCGCCGTCGTTGCGGTAGTTCTTGGCGGCGTTGATGCCGCCCTGCGCGGCGATCGAGTGGGCGCGGCGCGGGCTGTCCTGGTAGCAGTACGACTTGACGTGGTAGCCCTGCTCGGCCAGCGTCGCGGCGGCCGATCCGCCGGCCAGGCCGGTGCCGACCACGATCACCGTCATCTTGCGGCGGTTGGCCGGGTTGACCAGCTTGGCCTCGAAGCGCCGGGTCTCCCAGCGCTTGTCGATCGGGCCGGCGGGCGCCTTCGTGTCGGCGATCGGGTCGCCCTCGATGAAGAGTTCCATGTCAGGACACCAATCCGGTGAGTACGGCGAACGGGACCACCAGGTATCCGGCGCAGAGCACGACGGCGAAGACCAGGGCGGCGGTACGGGCCCGACGCTCACCCCGGGGCGTCTGCTGCCCGAGGCTGCGGAACGCGCTGAACGCGCCGTGGCGCAGGTGGAAGCCGAGCGTGACGATCGCCAGGGTGTAGAAGAGCGTGACGTACCAGCGCTCCGGGGCGAAGTCGGCGACGACGTTGCCGTACGGCTTGCTCTCGTTGCCGACCGGGTTGAACGTGCCGGTGGTGAGGTCCAGCAGGTGGTAGATCACGAACAGCAGGATGATCACGCCACCCCAGCGCATGGTGCGGGCCGCGTAGCTGCCGCGGACCTTCTTGCGGTGGGCGTACTTCACCGGGCGGGCGGCGCGGGCGCGAAGCGCGAGCACGGTGGCGGCCCAGATGTGGGCGACGACGGCCACCACGAGGACGGTGCGCAGGATCCACAGGAACCAGACACCGGGCAGCAGTGGCTTGCCGATGTCACGCAACCAGTGCGCGTAGTGGTCGAACGACACCTGGCCCGTGAACACCTTCAGGTTCCCGAGCATGTGCGCGATCAGGAACAGCACCAGCAGGATGCCCGTCACCGCCATGACGGCCTTGAGGCCGACGTTGGAGCGGATGGGCGACCGAGTTTTCGTCATTACCACGGGACCGACGCTAGGAGCACTTTGATCAGTCGTCCAATGCATCGAACTCGCAGCGTTGATAGCCATAAGCTATGTAGATGCAGCTCCATCAGCTCCGGTACTTCGTTGCGGTGGCCGAAGTACGACATTTCACCCAAGCCGCCGACATCGTCGGCATAACCCAGCCCTCGTTGAGTAAGCAAATTCACGCCTTGGAGACCGACCTCGGAGCCCCGCTGTTCGAGCGGGTAAGGGGCAACATCGCCCTCACCGCGGCCGGGGAGGTGCTGCTGCCGTTGGCGACCCGGATCCTCGCCGACGTCGAGACCGCGACCCGGGAGGTGCAGGAGTTGGTCGGCCTGCGGCGCGGGCGGGTACGACTCGGCGCGACCCCGAGCCTGGCCACCTCGCTCGCCCCGCCGGTGCTGCGGCGCTTCCGCGACGCGCACCCCACTGTCGACCTGCGCGTCGAGGAGGGTGGCTCGCAGGATCTCGTCCGGGACCTGCTGCGCGGGGACCTCGACCTGGCGCTGATCATCATGCCGTCGCAGGGCGCCGACCCGGGCCTGCGGGTCGACCCGATCCTGCGCGAGAGCCTGGTGGTGGCCTCGGTGGACGAGGTGCCGACCGCCTCGGCGACGGGTGAGCTGCACATCACCGACCTGCGCGACCTGCCGATGGTGATGTTCCGGGAGGGCTACGACCTGCGCGACGCCACCATCGCGGCATGTCGCCAGGCGGGCTTCGAGCCCACCTTCGCGGTGGACGGCGGCGAGATGGACGCGGTCCTCAGCTTCGTCGAGGCGGGGCTCGGTGTCGCGCTGGTACCCGGGATCGTGCTGGCCCGGCGCCCCGGGGTGCGCATCACCCCGCTGGCCGCTCCCGGCGTGACGCGGACGATCGCGGTCGCCCGCCGCCGCGACGTGGTGCCGACGCACGCCGGGCGTGAGCTGCGCCGGATCCTGCTCGACTACGTCCAGACGGCGATCGACCAGGGAGAGCTACCGCCTGGTGTCGAGCCTCGTTGAGCGGATGTCGGGACGACCTCGTCCACCCGATCGCCGGTGGACGTCGGCCGAGCGGTCCGTATCGGCGACCGAGCCGTCCGCGTAGATCATCCTGTTCGTGGGGGCTTGGTTAAATCGACCTTAACCTCGCAATATCCGACTCGATGTCCGATCAGGTCTTCTAAGGTGGAATCCTGCACGGGTCAAAACACCCATTCATTTCTTAACGGCTCACCGGTGGCTATTTCGCCGGCAGGAGGCTCGACATGAGGATTCTGGTTACCGGCGGCGCCGGCTTCATCGGGTCGCACTTCGCGCGCAGTCTGCTCGGCGGGCGCTACGTCGGGTTCGAGCACTGCGACGTGACGGTGATCGACAAGCTGACGTACGCCAGTGATCGGTCCAACCTGCCGGCCGCGCACCCCCGTCTGACGTTCCTGCGGGGAGACATCTGCGATCGACAGTTGCTCGCCGAGGTGGTCCCGGGACACGACGCGGTGGTGCACTTCGCCGCCGAGTCGCACGTGGACCGCTCGATCGACGATCCGGCCCCGTTCTTCGAGACCAACGTGATGGGCTCGCACCACCTGCTGGCCGCCTGCGCGCGGGCCCGCGTGGGCCGGGTCGTGCACGTCTCCACCGACGAGGTGTACGGGTCGATCAACCAGGGCTCGTGGAACGAGACCTGCGTCCTGGAGCCGAACTCGCCGTACGCGGCGTCGAAGGCGGCCAGCGACCACGTCGTCCGCTCGTACTGGCGCACCTACGACGTGGACGTGTCGATCACCCGCTGCGCCAACAACTACGGGCCGTACCAGCACATCGAGAAGGTCATTCCTCGTTTCGTCACGAGCCTGCTCACCGGTCAGGACATCACGCTGCACGGCGACGGCAGCGCGGTACGCGAGTGGCTCCACGTGGACGACCACTGCCGGGCCATCGCGCTGGTGCTGGCGAAGGGCCGTGCCGGCGAGGTCTACAACATCGGCGGCGACATCGAGCTGACCAACCGGGCGCTCACCGAACGGATCCTGCGGTTGGCCGGCGTCGGCTGGGAGCGCGTCCGGCACGTACCGGACCGCAAGGTGCAGGACCAGCGCTACTCGCTGGACTACCGCAAGATCTCCGAGGAACTCGGCTTCGAGCCGCAGATCCGGTTCGCCGATGGGCTCACCGAGGTCTTCCGCTGGTACCGGGAGAACCGGACCTGGTGGGCGCCGACCGGCACGGAGGCCCGCGGCTCGGCGTTGACCAGCGCGGTGCGCGGCGTGCCGGCCGGCCGGGCGCTCTCCGTCCAGGCCCACTGAGCGGGCCGCTGACCCGACCGGTCGGGTCAGCGGCCTTCGGCGTCGTCCATCGCGCGGTAGATCCGCTGCTCGGAGACCGGGTACGGGGTGCCCAGCGCCTGCGCGAAGACGTTCACCCGCAACTCCTCGATCATCCAGCGGATGCCCCGGACGGCCGCCTCCTGCCGGCGTGCGGGAGGCAGGGCGGCGAGCAGGTCGTCGTACTCCTTCTGCACCACGGCGATCCGGTCCTGCTGCTGGCGGTCGCGCTGCGGGTTGCCGCCGAGCCGGTCCAGCCGGCGTTCGATGGCGGTGAGGTAGCGCAGCAGGTCGGGCAGGCGGGCGTACCCGGTCTCGGTGATGAAACCGGCGTGCACCAGCCCGGCGAGCTGTTTGCGGATGTCGGCCAGCGCCGCCACCACGGCCAGGTTGCGGGTCGCGCCGAGCCGCTGCTCGACCGCGTACGCGGCGGCGAGAACCTTGCGGGCCCGGTCCATGACCTCGACGACGGTGTCGACCAGGTCGGCGCGGACCTTCTCGCGCAGCGCGGCGAAGCCGTCGGCGTCCCAGGCCGGCCCACCGGCGGCGTCGATCAGCCGGTCGATGGCCGCCCCGGCGGCGTCCTCGATCAGCTCCTGCACGCCGCCGTGCGGGTTGCGGCTCAACGCCAGCTTCGCCTCGTTGCTCAGCCGTCCCTGCAGGAAGCGCGCCGGGGACGGCACGGTGAGCCGCAGCAGCCGGCGGGTGCCCGCCCAGTGCGCGGCCTCCGCCTCGGCGGGCGAGTCGAACACCTTCACCCCCACCGTCGCGCCCTCGTCGACCAGGGCCGGGTACGCGGTCACCGCGTAGCCGGCGCGTACCTGCTCGATGGTCCGCGGCAGGGTGCCGAAGTTCCACTCCCGCTGGCCGGTACGGGCGACCTCCGGCGCGGCGGCCGCCACGACCTGGCGTACCTCCTGACGCAGTTGACGTTGCAGGGCCGGCAGGTCCTTGCCCTCGGCGACCGGTTTGTCGTCGTCGCCGAGCACCCGGAACGTCACCCGCAGGTGCGCGGGCAGCTTGCCCGGCTCCCACGCGTCGCGGGGCACGGTCACCCCGGTCATCCGGCGCAGTTCCCGGGTCAACGCGTCCAGCAGCGGCTCCGCGCCGGGCGTGATCGCGGCGAGGGCGGCCCGGGCGTAGTCCGGCACCGGCACGAAGTTGCGCCGGATCGCCTTGGGCAGCGAGCGGATCAGCGCGATCACCAACTCCTCGCGCAGCCCCGGCACCTGCCAGTCGAAGCTCTCCGCCGGCACCTGGTTGAGCAGCGGCAGCGGGATGTCCACGGTGACGCCGTCGGTCGCCGTGCCCGGCTCGAACCGGTAGGTCAGCGGCAGGCTCACTCCCTGGGTCTGCCACTCGTCCGGGTAGTCGCTCTCGTCGACACCGCCCCGGCCGTCGTTGACCAGCAGATCACGGGTGAAGGTCAGCAGGTCGGGCCGCTCGTGGCGGGTCTTCTTCCACCAGGTGTCGAAGTGCCGGCCGGAGACCACGTCGGCGGGGATCCGCTGGTCGTAGAAGCCGAAGATGGTCTCGTCGTCGACCAGGATGTCCCGGCGGCGGGCCCGGCTCTCCAACTCCTCGATCTCGCCCAGCAGCCGCTTGTTGTCGGCCCAGAACCGGTGGTGGGTCTGCCAGTCGCCCTCGACGAGGGCGTGCCTGATGAACAGCTCCCGGCTCAACGTCGGGTCGATCCGTCCGAAGTTGACCTTGCGGGAGGCGACCAGCGGGATGCCGTACAGGGTGACCTTCTCGTAGGCCATCACCGCGGCCTGCTTCTTCTCCCAGTGCGGCTCGCTGTAGCTGCGCTTGACCAGGTGCTGCGCCAGAGGTTCGACCCACTCCGGCTCGACCCGCCCGGCGATCCGCCCCCACAGCCGGGAGGTCTCCACCAACTCGGCGGCCATCACCCAGCGCGGCGGCTTCTTGAACAGCGCCGAGCCGGGGAACAACGCGAACTTGGCGCCCCGCGCCCCCAGGTACTCGTGTTTCTGGGCGTCCTTGAGGCCGATGTGCGACAGCAGGCCGGGCAGCAGCGACTGGTGCACCTTCGGGGTGTCGATCTCCTCCGGCAGGTCCGCGCCGCCCCGCCGGCCCGCGCCCCGGCCGGCGTCCGCGTCGGCCGGGGTGTCCCGCGCCGGCCGCCCGCCGCGCCGGTCGCCCTCGGCCGGGGTACGCAGCACCTGGCGCAACTGACTGACGATGTCCTGCCACTCGCGGATCCGCAGGTAGTTCAGGTACTCCGCCCTGCACATCCGGCGGAACGCGCTGGACGACAACTCACGCTGCTGCTCCCGCAGGTACCGCCACAGGTTCAGGTACGCGACGAAGTCCGACTCCTTGTCGGCGAACCGGGCGTGCGCCTGGTCGGCCTGGGCCTGCTTTTCCGCCGGGCGCTCGCGCGGGTCCTGGATGGAGAGCGCGGCGGCGATCACCAGGATCTCGGTGGCGCACCCGTTGCGCTCGCCCTCGACCACCATCCGGGCCAGCCGCGGGTCGACCGGTAGCTGGGCCAGTCGGCGGCCCAGCGCGGTGAGCCGCTTCGCCGGATCGGTCTCGGTCGGGTCCAGCGCGCCCAGCTCGTGCAGCAGGTTGACGCCGTCGGCGATGTTGCGCTTGTCCGGTGGGTCGATGAACGGGAACGCGGCCAGGTCGCCCAGCCCGATCGCGGTCATCTGGAGGATGACCGACGCCAGGTTGGTCCGCAGGATCTCCGGGTCGGTGAACTCGGGGCGGGACAGGAAGTCCTGCTCGTCGTAGAGGCGGATGCAGATGCCGTCCGACGTACGACCGCAGCGGCCCTTGCGCTGGTTCGCCGACGCCTGCGAGACCGGTTCGATGGGCAGCCGCTGCACCTTGAGCCGGTTGGAGTAGCGGGAGATCCGGGCGGTGCCCGGGTCCACCACGTACTTGACTCCGGGCACGGTCAGCGAGGTCTCCGCGACGTTGGTGGCGAGCACCACCCGCCGTCCGCTGTGCGCCGCGAAGACCCGGTGCTGCTCGGCGGCGGAGAGCCGCGCGTACAGCGGCAGGATCTCCGTGCCCAGCAGCGACCGCTTCTTCTGCACCAGCTTGCCCAGCGCGTCGGCGGTGTCGCGGATCTCCCGTTCGCCGCTGAGGAAGACCAGGATGTCGCCCGGGCCCTCGGCGGCCAACTCCTCGACGGCGTCGCCGATCGCCTGGATCTGGTCGCGGACGTTCTCCTCGTCGGCGTCGCCGTCCTCCTCGCTCTCGGCGACCTCGACCAGCGGCCGGTAGCGGACCTCGACCGGGTAGGTGCGGCCGGAGACCTCCACGATCGGCGCCGGTTCGCCCTCGGCGTCGGCGAAGTGCTTGGCGAAGCGGTCGGTCTCGATGGTCGCCGAGGTGATGATCACCTTGAGGTCTGGTCGCCGGGGGAGGAGATCCCGCAGGTAGCCGAGGATGAAGTCGATGTTGAGGCTGCGCTCGTGCGCCTCGTCGATGATCAGCGTGTCGTACTGGCGCAGCATCCGGTCGGTCTGCAACTCGGCCAGCAGGATGCCGTCGGTCATCAGCTTCACCAGGCTGCGCTCGCTCACCTGGTCGGTGAAGCGCACCTTGTAGCCGACCACGTCACCCAGCTCGGTGCCCAGCTCGTCGGCGATCCGGTCGGCCACCGTCCGCGCGGCCAGCCGGCGGGGCTGGGTGTGCCCGATCAGGCCGTTGATGCCACGCCCCAGCTCCAGACAGATCTTGGGGAGCTGGGTGGTCTTGCCGGAACCGGTCTCGCCGGCCACGATCACCACCTGGTGGTCGCGGATGGCGGCGGCGATGTCGTCCTTGCGCTCGCTGACCGGCAACCCCACCGGGTACGTGATCGCCGGCACCGCCGCCTGTCGGGCGGCCAGCCGCTGCTCGGCGCGGTCCAGCTCGGCGGCGATCTCGGTCAGCGCCGCCTCCCGGCGCTGCGGGTCGCGCAGCTTGCGGGCACCGTCGAGGCGCCGCTGGAGCCGGCGCTGGTCACGGAACATCAGGGGACTGAGGCGGCGGTGCAGGTCGCGGACGGGATCGGTCGCGGCGGAGGAGGCTCGATTCTGCATGTCGTGCCCAAGGATAGGCAGCCCGGCGGCGGGCCGCCCCTGGGTTACCGCGCGCGGGGTCCTTCGCCGCGCGGACGGCGGTCTACAGTTGCGGCCGACGTCGAGCCGCTGGGGGGCCGGGATGGAGCTGCGGGACACCGATCGGGCGCTGGTGCAGGCCGCCACGGCGGTCGCCAAACTGCGGTGCCGCAGCCAACGGCACACCGGCGCGTCTGCCGCCCGTACCGCCGACGGCCGGGTGTTCTCCGGCGTCGACGTCCGGCACGACGGCGGGGACACCTGCGCGGAACTGGTCGTGATCGGCACGGCCGCCACCCAGGGCGTGACCGAGCTGGAGACCATCGTCTCGGTCGCCGACCGGGGCCGTACGGTCGTCGGACCGTGCGACAGGTGCCGGCCGGTGCTGCTGAGCTACTTCCCGGCGTTGCGGGTCATCGTCGGTGAGCCGGACGACCTGCGGGTGCTGCCGCTCGCGGAGCTGCCCGGCTGACGCCGTCAGTCGCCGGCCGCCGCCTCCAGCATCGAGACCGGGATCGGCACACTCTCGTACCGGACGTTGCCCTCGGGCACCAGCCAACTCGCCACCCGCGCGGCCAGCAGGCCGGCCCGGACGGCCGGGTCGTCGGCGTAGAGCCCGCGTACCTCGTCCGGGGCGATGGAGAAGACGACGAAGCCCCGCATCCCGTGGTCGTCGGCGTCCAGGAGCGGACCGGCCGCGAGCACCAGCCCCTGCTCCACGAGGCCCGCCTGGTGGGCCAGATGGCCGTGGTGCAGCCGGTCCACCGCCTCCGGCGGCAGGTCCGGCGGATCCGACGGTCGGGTCAGCAGGACGACCGTGTGCTGGTCGAATCGCATGCCCCACACCCTATGGCGCTCGGTGTCCCTCTTACGGGTGTTATCCGCCTTCCACCCCACTTGCCCCCGTCCGCGAAACTCATTCTCTTATCGAGGTCGGATACGAGTGGAGGTGCGGCATGGTCAGCAGACGACAGGTGCTCGTCGCCGGTGCCGCCGGTGGCGCCGCGGTCCTGGTCCCGGTGGGTTCGACGGCCGCGGGCCGCGCGCTCGCCGGCGCGACGGTGCTGCGCGCCGCCGACATCCCGAAGTACGTCGCGCCGCTGCGCATCCCCCCGGCCATGCCCCGGGTGGCGAACGATCCGGAGCGGGACACGTACGTCGTGGGGGTGCGGCAGTTCCGCCAGCAGATCCTGCCGCTGTCCTGGCCGCGTACGACGGTGTGGGGCTACGGCTCGACCGCCCACCCCGACAGCTTCGGCTACCCGGCGCCCAGCATCGTCGCCCGGGTGAACCGCCCGGTACGGGTGACCTGGGTCAACGAACTCGTCGACAGCCGGGGCGACTACCTGCCGCACCTGCTGCCCGTCGATCCGACCCTGCACTGGGCCAACCCGGCCGGTGGCCGCGAGAACCGGGACCGGCACGGCCGCTCGGACGGCAGCCGCCGAGGCTACCGGGGGCCGGTGCCCCAGGTGGTCCACCTGCACGGCGGGCACAGCACGCAGGAGAGCGACGGGCACGCCGAGGCGTGGTACCTGCCGGTGGCCCGCGACCTGCCGGCCGACTACGCCGTTTCGGGCAGCGCGTACCGCGAGTTCCGGTCCCGCTTCGCCGAGGGTTCCGGCCTGCGCTGGGCGGCGGGTTCGGCCACCTTCGAGTACGGCAACGACCAGCGGCCCTGCACCCTCTGGTACCACGACCACACGCTGGGCCTGACCCGGGAGAACGTCTACGCCGGGCCGGCCGGCTTCTACCTGCTGGGCGGCGACGACCTGCCCGACGGGGTGCTGCCCGGCCCGACGCCCGGCCACGACGACCCGCCGGACACCGACTACCACGACATCCCGCTGCTGATCCAGGACCGCAGCTTCAGCGCCGACGGCGAACTGGTCTACCCCGGGGGGCACCACGACGGTGCGGCGTGGACCTCGGCGTTCTCCGGCACCACCATCGTCGTCAACGGCCGGACCTGGCCCAGCCTGACGGTCCAGCGCCGGCGCTACCGGTTCCGCCTGCTCAACGGCTGCAACAGCCGCTTCCTGATGCTCAGCGTCGCCGCCCACGCCACCGCGCGGCCGGCCCGTCCGGTGCTGCCGATCTGGCAGATCGGCAGCGACAGCGGTTTCCTGCCCGAGCCGGTGTCGCACGACCGCGTCACCCTCGGCCCCGCCCAGCGGGCCGACGTGATCGTCGACTTCACCGGCGTACCCGCCGGCACCGAGTTGTTCCTCGTTAACGAGGGGCCCGAGTGGGCGTACCGGGGCGGCCGGCCCGGGGTGGACTTCCCGCCGTCCGACCCGCGGACCACCGGGCAGGTGCTGCGGTTCGTGGTCGACGAGGCCGTCGGCGCGGACCCCAGCGTGCCGCCGGAGCACCTGCAACTGCCGCCCCACCCCCGGCTCGGTACCGCGGAGCGGGTCCGGCACCTGTCGCTCAACGAGCGGATGTCCGGCGGGTCGATGGTGATGCTGCTCGGCACCCTCGACGAGCGCGGCCGGGGTCTGCCGATGCGCTGGAGCGACCCGGCGACCGAACAGCCCGTCGTCGGCGCGACCGAGGTGTGGGAGCTGCGCAACTTCACCCGCAACGTGCACCCCATCCACCTGCACCAGGCCCAGTTCGAGCTGCTGGGCCGTGGGCGGTCGGGCCGGTCGGAGCCGGGCCCGGGGGAGCGGGGCTGGATGGATACCGTCCTCGCGTACCCGTGGGAGGTGACCCGGATCAAGGCCCGCTTCGACCTGCCGGGCCGCTTCTCCTGGCACTGCCACCTCCTCGAGCACGAGGACAACGAGATGATGCGGCCCCTGAACGTGCTACCGCGCGGCGCCGCGTCGGCCGGGGACGGCAGCGCGGCGGGAGTCCCGCACGCCCCCGCGGCGGCATCGACCGACGCCAGTTAGGTCACTTTCCGCAGGTCGGCTAAGGTTAGGCGAACCTAAGCTCGAACGTGCAGGAGTCTCGTGACCACCCTCGTCGCCCGGCCGACACCGGCCCGCAGCCGGTCCGGTGCCCGTACCGGCCGACGGGTCGCCGTCACCGTCGGGGCCGCGCTGGTGCTGCTGCTCGCCGTCCTGGCCAGCTTCGCGCTGGGCAGCCGGCAACTCGGCGTCGGCGCGGTCTGGCACGCCCTCGTCGCGCCGGACGGCAGCGACGCGAGCACCATCGTCCGGGAACTGCGCATGCCCCGTACCGCGCTCGGTCTCACCGTCGGGCTCGCGCTCGCCGTGGCCGGCGTGCTGTTCCAGGCGCTCACCCGCAACCCGCTCGCCGAGCCGCGCATCCTCGGCATCAGCGCCGGCGCGTCGTTCGGCGTGGTGCTCGCCATCTCCGTCTTCGGCATCGGCACGCTCGCCGGGTACGTCTGGTTCGGCATCGCCGGCGCGCTCGCCGCCGGCCTGCTGGTCTTCGCCATCGCCAGCCGGGCCCGCGAGGGCGCCAGCCCGGTCACCCTCGCGCTGGTCGGCGCGGCGCTCGACGCCAGCCTCGCCTCCGGGGTGTACGCGCTGCTCAGCATCGACGCCCGCACCTTCGAGGAGTACCGCTTCTGGGTGGTGGGCGGACTGGCCGGCCGGGATCTCGGCGTCACCGCCCAGGTGGTGCCGTTCGTCCTCGCCGGGCTGCTGCTCGCCGCCCTGGTGGCCCGGGGCCTGGACGCGCTCGCCCTCGGCGACGACGTGGCCCGGGGCCTGGGCCACCGCATCGGCCTGGTCCGCCTCGGCGGTGGAATCGCCGCCGTACTGCTCACCGGCGCCGCGGTGGCCGCCGCCGGCCCGGTCGCCTTCGTCGGGCTGGCCGTGCCGCACCTCGCCCGCGCCCTGGTCGGCGCGGACCACCGCTGGACCCTCGCCGTCTCCGCCCTGCTCGGGCCCGCGCTGCTGCTCGGGGCCGACGTCGTCGGCCGACTCGTCGCCCCGCCCGGCGAGATCCCGGCCGGCATCGTCACCGCCCTGATCGGTGCGCCGCTGCTCGCCGTCCTGGTCCGCCGCGCCCGGGTGGTGACCGCGTGACCCGCGCCGGTCTGTCGGTCTCCGTGCCCGCCGACTCGGCCGGCGGCGGTTCGAGGCGGCTGCCCGGGCGGTCGCTGCTGCGGATCGGTCCGGTCAGTCTGCTGATCCGTCGCCGCGCGACGCTGGTGGCCGCCGTACTGACCGTGCTGCTCCTGCTGGCCGTCGTGCTCAGCCTGTCGCTGGGCACCCCGTACGTCGCCCCGGCGGACGTGCTGCGCGCGCTCTCCGGCGCCGGCACCCCGTACGACCTCGTGGTCTTTGATCTTCGCTTGCCCCGGATCGTGCTGGCGGCGGTGGCCGGCGCGGCCTTCGGCGTGGCCGGCACGCTGATCCAGAGCGTGGCCCGTAACCCGCTCGCCAGCCCGGACGTCATCGGCATCACCCAGGGCGCCGGCCTCGCCGCGACCGTGGCGTTGACCAGCGGCGCGGCGGCGGTGCTGGTGGCACCCAGCGCGCTGGTCGGCGGCCTGCTGGCGGCGCTGCTGCTGTTCGCCCTCGGCGCGCGGCACGGGCTGGCCGCGCAACGGTTCGTGCTCGCCGGGGTGGCGGTCGCGTTCGCCTTCCGGGCGCTGACCGAGGTGGTCATGCTCACCGCCGACCCGATCGACGGCCTGCGGGCGCAGATCTGGCTGATCGGTACCCTCGCCGGCAAGGGCTGGACCGAGGCCACCTGGATCGCCGCCACCCTCGCGGTGCTGCTGCCCGTGCTGGCCTGGGCCGGCTGGGCGCTGAACAGCACCGCCCTCGACGACGACACCGCCCGTGGTGTCGGGCTGCGCCCGGTGGCCCGCCGGATCGGGCTCGCCGGCACCGGCGTGCTCGTCGCCGCGATGGTCACCGCGCAGGTGGGGGCCGTCGACTTCGTGGCGCTCGTCGCACCGCAGCTCGCCCGGCGGCTGGTCCGCGCCGAACGTCCCCCGCTGGTCTGCGCCGCACTGCTCGGCGCGCTGCTGCTGGTCCTCGCCGACCTGGCCGGCCGCCGACTGTTCGCGCCCACCCAACTGCCGGCGGGCGTGCTGACCGCCGCGATCGGCGGCCCGTACCTGATCTTCCTGTTGCTTCGTGGACGGCGGCGGTCGTCGTGACGCCTGCAAGGAGTCGAGTGATGCTCTCCACCCGCGACCTGGTCGTCGGCTACGACGAGCGGACCGTGCTCGACGGTCTCACCCTGGACCTGCCCACCGACGCGTTCACCGTGATCGTCGGCCCCAACGCGTGCGGCAAGTCCACCCTGCTGCGCACGATGGCCCGGCTGCTCACCCCGCGGCGCGGCACCGTCCTGCTGGACGGCACCGCCATCCGTGACCTGCCCACCCGCGACGTGGCCCGCCGGCTCGGCGTGCTGCCGCAGAGCCCGCTGGTGCCCGAGGGCGTCACCGTGGCCGACCTGGTCGGCCGCGGCCGACAGCCGTACCAGCGGTGGTGGCGGCAGTGGTCCTCGTCCGACGCTGCGGCGGTCGACGAGGCGATGCGGCTGGCCGACGTCGCCGACCTGGCCGACCGGCCGGTGGACAGCCTCTCCGGTGGCCAGCGGCAACGGGTGTGGATCGCCATGACCCTGGCCCAGGACACCGAGGCGCTGCTGCTGGACGAGCCGACCACCTTCCTCGACCTGGCCCACCAGGTGGAGGTGCTGGACCTGCTGCACCGGCTCCGCGTCGAGCGCGGCCGCACCGTGGTCGCCGTGCTGCACGACCTCAACCAGGCCGCCCGCTACGCCGACCACCTGGTCGCCATGCGCGCCGGCGCGGTGGTCGCCGCCGGCCCACCCCGGGAGATCCTCACCGCCGAGCTGGTCCGGGACGTCTTCGGGCTGGCCTGCGTCGTCGTGCCCTGCCCGGTGACCGGCGCCCCCCTGGTGGTGCCCGCACACACCGGCGGTGCGGGGCTTCCCGTCGCCGGCTCTGCTGGTACTGGCGGCTCTGCTGCGGCCGCCGGGTCTGCTGGCGTGGGCGGCCCGGAGGCCCCTGCCGCTGCGGCCGCCGCCGGCTTTGCTGGCGTGGATGGCCTGGAGACCCCTGTCGCTGCCGGGTCCGCTGCGTCGGCCGCTGGCTCTGCGTCGGCTGCTGGCTCTGCGTCGGCTGCTGGCTCTGCGCCGGCCGCTGCTGCCGGGGCCGCTGCGCCCGCCGCTGGCCCTGGCGATCCCGATTCCTCGACGGCGTCCGTACCGGACGCCCGATCCGCCGACGGCGATGCGGCCACCCCGCTCGCCGACACGTACCCCTCGAAAGGACACTGATGCGTCGTCTCGTCGCCGCTCTCGCCGCGGCCGTCGCCCTCGGGGCCGGCCTCACCGCCTGCGGTGAGAGCGACCCGGTCGCCGGCTCCGCCACCGGGGAGACCCGGGAGATCACCCACGCCATGGGCACCACCAAGGTCCCGGCCGAACCCAAGCGCGTCGTCGTGCTCGACACCGACAAGATCGACACCGCGCTCTCGCTGGGCATCACGCCCGTCGGCGCCGCCACCGCAGGCGAGGCCAAGAGTTGGCCCACGTACTTCGGCGCGGACAAGCTCGCCGGCATCAAGGAGGTCGGGGTGCTCACCGAGCCCGACCTGGAGGCGATCAACGCGCTCAAGCCGGACCTGATCCTCGGCAGCAAGTTCCGCCAGGAGAAGTTCTACGACGAACTGGCCGCCATCGCGCCGACCGTTTTCACCGACAAGGTGGGCATCACCTGGAAGGAGAACTTTCTCCTCGACGGCAAGGCACTCGGCCGCGAGCAGCAGGCCAAGGACCTGCTCGGCGCGTACGAGAAGCGGGCCAAGGACTTCGGCGCGACCCTCGGCGACCCCGCCGCCCGCAAGGTGTCCATCGTCCGGTTCATCCCGGGCAACATCCGGGTGTACGGCCCGGACTCCTTCTCCGGCATCGTCGTCGGCGACACCGGTCTGGGCCGCCCCGAGCGGCAGTTGCTCGCCAACAAGGAGGACAAGCGCTTCGACCTGGTCAGCCCCGAGCGGATCAACGAGGTCGACGCTGACGTCATCTTCGTGACCGCGTACGGCGACAAGGCCGCCGCCGAGCAGGCCAAGGTGGCCGGTGGCACCCTCTGGAAGGGCCTCGGCGCGGTCAAGGCCGGCAAGGCGTACCCGGTCTCCGACGAGGTCTGGATGACCGGCATCGGCGTCGGCGCCGCCAACAAGATCCTCGACGACCTGGCCAAGTACATCCCCGCCACCTGACCCCACCGTCCGCCCTCGGGTGCCTGAAGATCCGCGCAAGTTCGGGGAAACTGCTGCCTCACACGCCAACGAAGCAGCAAGATCCCTGAACTTGCGCGGATCTTGGCGTCGGAGGCGGTGGGGCTGGACGTCAGCGGGAGCGGGAGCGCAGGGCTCGACGGAGTTCGGCGAGGAAGCCGTCGAAGTCTTCGCGGAACCGCTTCGCGGTGACGTGCAGCACGATCCAGTCCTCCCCGATCAGGCGGTTGAGGCGGCGTCGGTCGCGGTGGAACTGCTCCGGATCGTCGTGCCACAGCCCGTCGTACTCGACAGCGACCTTCAGGTGTGGCCACGCCAGGTCGAGACGGGCCACGAACCTTCCGTCCCGCTCGACCACGAACTGGGTGACCGGCGTCGGCACCCCGGCGAGCACGATCCGCACGCGAAGTCGGGACTCCGGTGCCGACTCCGCCCCCGCGTCTGCCAGGTCGGCCACCCGCACCATGCGCTTCCACCCTCGATCGCCGACCCGCTCTCTGGCGTCCGCCCGCAGCGGTGCGAGCGTCACCAGATGCATGTGGGCGAGCCGATCCACGATCGCGACGGCCTCCTCCGTCGGCAGCCACTGGGCCAGATCCCAACAGGTACGCGTCGGCGTGGTCACCGGGATGCCCCGCCGTAGCGTGACGTCGGCCCCGTCGATCGCGCCAGCATGGACGACGAATCCAGACACCGGTCCGAAGCGCTGGCCGCTGGGCACGAGGACATCGACTGGCTCGTTGCCGGCGACCGACGTTGCTCCGTAGAGCGCTGCTGCGCTGCGTCCGGCGATCACCACACCCGGGGGTAGCACCAGTTGGGCCGCGGCGACGCAACGAGCGCGGTGGGTGACCTCCAGCCGGGCATCGGCGTAGACGTCGCGAAAGAGTGGCCGCCACGCCGAGCTGCGCAGTTCCGAAGGGGTGAGCAAACCGTCCGCGACGGCGCGGGAACCGCGAAAGACACGCCCCTGCAACCGTGCGGGACGCCGTGGAGAAGCAGGCATGTCGACACCCTGCCGGCCGGCCACGCCCGCCGACAGCCCCTGTGGATAACCCTCACGCGGGACCAGACGCACCAAGATCCGCGCAACTTCAGTGTTCTTGCTGCTTCCCGATCGCGGGAGGCAGCAGTACCACTGAAACTGCGCGGATCTTGACGACGGCGGCGACGGCGGTGGGGGTGGGTTCGGTCAGGCGGCGGTGGACCAGATGGCGCGGAAGGCGGCGGCTTCGCCGGCCAGCCAGCGTTCGATCTGCTCGGGCTTGGCGTCGGTGGGCATGCGGTGGGCCTGACCGCGCCGGACGTCGACCAGGACGGGCTCGGCGTGCGGAAGGACCGCGTCCATGTGGCGGGCCATCAGGTGCAGGGTGGCGAGCACCGATTCCTCGCTGGGCGGCGCCTCGTCGAAGTGCAGCCGGACCGCGTCGGCGTGGCCGTCGGCGTGGCGTACCCCGAAGTGGGGGTTGATCTTCACGGGTAGGTCGCCGAGCATGGCCAGGGCGTCGCGGGTCTGGGCCAGGTCGAGGGTTGCCGGGTCGCCGAGGGAGTGCAGCCAAGCCGTGGCACCGGGCACCAGCGCCTGGTAGAGCGGGCGCCAGCGCGGCTTGACGACGTCGACCACCCCGGCCAGGTGGGTGCCACCGGTGTGGAAGGCGATGTCGGCCTTGAGTGCCTTGACGAACTGGCCGTGCGGGTTGAAGCCGGAGCGGCTGGCGCGCTGCTTACGCAGACCGCCCACGAAGGTCGCCTTGGTGGGGCCGGTGCGGTCGACGTAGCGGGTGAAGCCGAGCAGGGTGGTGTAGGGCGTCAGGGGCGTGGAGGTGGGCGCGGTCACGGGCGTCCTCCCAGTCGTAATCCTGCAGGTCAGGATCTTTATTAGTACATACATTCTAATCGACACCCCTGACATTGCCCAGTAAAAACGGCAGCCGCCGCTGCCCGTCGCGCTGCAGCCGCAGGCGCGCGACACTGACCTCCTGCTCGTCCGGCTCGCCGCCGCGAGACCCGACATCGATGACAGCCGCACGCGTGAGATGATCAGAATTATGTCGGAGCTGGACAATCAGCGGCATTTCTGGGAGACCGCCGGCGCGGCGAAGACCTTCACTCACCCGATCGACTTCGCATGGCTCTCGCGGCTGCCGTCCACGGCTCGGATCATCGACTACGGCTGCGGCTACGGGCGGATCACCGGGCTGGCGCAGCAACACGGCTTCGCCGATGTCGAAGGCGTCGACACATCCGTCCGCCTCATCGACAAAGCCCGCCAACGTCATCCCACACTCAGCTTCCGAGTGCTGACAGACCCGCCCGCGCTGCCCTATCCGGATGCCAGCGTCGACGCGGTGCTTCTCTTCGCCGTCCTCACGTGTGTTCCGACCGATGTTGGGCAGCAGCAGCTCATCTCCGAGCTCACCCGGGTACTGCGACCGAGCGGACTGCTCTACGTCAGCGACCTGCTCCTGCAGACCGACCAGCGCAACCAGGCTCGATACCAACAGCACGCCGAAACCTACGGAAACTACGGCGTCTTCGAGACGGACGACGGTGCGATCTGCCGGCACCACAGTGTCGATCGGCTGCGGAACCTGCTGCTGGACGGGTTCACCATCCACACCACCCGTCAGATCACTGTCGAGACGATGAACGCCAATTCGGCGGCTGCGCTGCAGATCCTGGCAGCGAAGCGGTGACCCGTCCGAGCCGAATCGTCTGAGTCCTGGCCGACGGCCCGGGCGAGGGCTGCCGCCCGTGGACGGGGCACCGACGACGCGGCAGAGGGGGCCCGTATTCCGGACGACCCCCTCTGCGGCGACCGCTAGAGCTGGCCGACCTCCGTGATCCGGACGACCGCCGCGCCGACCTCGTCCGAGGCGACGAGGTCGATCTCCGCGCTGATGCCCCAGTCGTGGTCGCCGTCCGGGTCGTCGAAGATCTGCCGGACGGTCCACTTCTCCCGGCCCTGTTCGATCATGAGCAGCGCCGGGCCGCGGGCGTCCGGACCCACCCCGATCGAGTCGTACGCCTCGAAGTACGGCGTCAGGGCGTCGGCCCACGCGTCGTAGTCCCAGCCGTCGGCGGCGTCGAGCTCGGCGAGCAGGTCCCAGCGGCGCAGCGCGGCCAGCTCCACGCGGCGGAACAGCGCGTTGCGTACCAGCACCCGGAACGCCCGCGCGTTGCGGGTGACGGCCGGCGGCCGGTCGCTCAGGGAGGCGTGCGCCTGGGCCACCTCGGCCACGTCGGACGGGTTGCGCAGCCGCTCCCACTCGTCGATGAGGCTGGAGTCGACCTGGCGGACCAGCTCGCCCAGCCACTCGATGAGGTCGATCAGCTCCTCGGTCTTGGCGTCCTCGGGCACGGTCTGGCGCAGCGTCTTGTACGCGTCGGCCAGGTAGCGCAGGACCAGGCCCTCCGAGCGGGTCAGCCCGTAGAACTGCACGTACTCGGTGAAGGTCATGGCCCGCTCGTACATGTCGCGGACGACGGCCTTGGGGGAGAGCTGGTGGTCGGCGACCCAGGGGTGGCCCTGCCGGTACATCTCGTACGCGGCCTCCAGCAGCTCGGCGAGCGGCTTGGGGTGGGTCACCTCGTCGAGCAGTTCGAGGCGGGCCTCGTACTCGATGCCCTCGGCCTTCATCGCGGCGACCGCCTCGCCGCGTGCCTTGAACTGCTGCGCGGACAGGATCTGGCGGGGGTCGTCGAGGATCGACTCGATCACGCTCAGCACGTCGAGGGCATATGACGGGGATTCGGCGTCGAGCAGCTCGATGGCGGCCAGGGCGAGGGGGGAGAGCGGCTGGTTGAGCGCGAAGTCGAGCTGGAGGTCGACGGTGAGCCGTACCCGGCGGCCGGTCTCGTCCGGCTCGGGCAGCTCCTCCACGACCCCGCCGGCCCGGAGTGCCCGGTAGATGGCGATGGCCCGGCGGATGTGCCGGCGCTGCGCGGCGGGTTCCTCGTGGTTGTCGGTGAGCAGGTGCCGCATCGCCGCGAACGCGTCACCGGGTCGGCCGATCACGTTGAGCAGCATCGAGTGGCTGACCTGGAAGCTGGACGTCAGCGGCTCCGGCTCGGCCTCCACGAGGCGGTCGAAGGTGGGTTGGCCCCAGCCGATCGAGCCCTCCGGCGGCTTCTTGCGGACGACCTTGCGGCGCTTCTTCGGGTCGTCGCCGGCCTTTGCCAGGGCCTTCTCGTTGTCGATGACGTGTTCGGGGGCCTGCACGACGACCCGGCCGATGGTGTCGTACCCGGCCCGGCCGGCCCGTCCGGCGATCTGGTGGAACTCGCGGGCCTTGAGCAGGCGGGTACGGACCCCGTCGTACTTGCTGAGGCCGGTGAACAGCACCGTGCGGATCGGGACGTTGATGCCGACGCCGAGCGTGTCGGTGCCGCAGATGACCTTGAGTAGCCCGGCCTGGGCGAGGGTCTCGACCAGGCGGCGGTACTTGGGCAGCATGCCGGCGTGGTGTACGCCGATGCCGTGCCGGACCAGCCGGGACAGTGTCTTGCCGAAGCCGGAGGTGAACCGGAAGCCGCCGATCGCCTGCGCGATCATGTCCTTCTCGGCGCGGGTGCAGACGTTGACGCTCATCAGCGCCTGAGCGCGTTCCAGCGCGGCGGCCTGGGTGAAGTGCACGACGTACACCGGGGCCTGCTTGGTCTCCAGCAGCTCCTCGAGCGTCTCGTGCAGCGGCGTCATCGCGTACGAGAAGATGAGCGGGACCGGCCGCTCGGCCGAGCGCACGACGGCGGTGGGCCGGCCGGTGCGCCGGGTCAGGTCGTCGACGAAGCGGGTGGTGTCCCCCAGCGTGGCGGACATCAGGATGAACTGCGCCTGCGGCAGCTCGATGATCGGTACCTGCCAGGCCCAGCCCCGGTCGGGTTCGGCGTAGAAGTGGAACTCGTCCATGATCACCTGGCCGACGTCGGCCCGGTCGCCCTCGCGCAGCGCCAGGTTGGCCAGGATCTCCGCGGTGCAGCAGATGATCGGGGCGTCGGCGTTGACGCTGGCGTCGCCGGTGAGCATGCCGACGTTCTCGGCGCCGAAGACCTCGCAGAGGGCGAAGAACTTCTCCGACACCAGTGCCTTGATGGGCGCGGTGTAGAACGTCGTCCGGTTGTCGGCCAGGGCCGCGAAGTGCGCGGCGATCGCCACCAGGCTCTTACCCGAGCCGGTGGGCGTGTTCATGATCAGGTTGGCGCCGGAGACGATCTCGATGACCGCCTCCTCCTGATGGGGGTAGAGGTCGAGGCCGCGCTCCTTCGCCCAGCCGGCGAACGCGTCGAAGAGGGTGTCGGGGTCGGCGCTTCTCGGCAGCGCGGCGGTGAGCGTCATAGCGTGTCCATGGTGCCTGGATCATGCCCTCCGGCGCCAACCGGCTCGCATTTCGGCGCCGCCGCCGAAGATCAGTCAGCGCCGCCGGAAGATCAGATCGGCGACCGGACGGCCCGCGGTGATCGCTCGCCGCTCGAACTTGGTCACCGGGCGGTGCGCCGGACGCGGCGCGAAGCCCCCGTACGTGTCGACCAGCTCCGGGTCCGCGTCCAGGGTCTCCCGCATCGCCTCGGCGTACTCGGCCCAGTCCGTCGCGCAGTGCAGCACCCCGCCGGGGGCCAACCGGGAGCGCAGCAGCGCCACGTGCGCCGGCTGGATGATCCGCCGCTTGTGGTGCCGGGCCTTCGGCCACGGGTCGGGGAAGAACACGTGTACGGCGGCCAGGGCGCCCTCCGGCAAGCCGTTGACCAGCTCCAACGCGTCTCCCCGGGCTACCCGCACATTGCGCAGGTCAGCGCGGTGCACCAGGTCGAGCAGGTTCGCGATTCCCGGCGTGTGCACCTCGACCGCCAGATAATCTCGGTCCGGGTCGGCGGCGGCCATCGCGGCCGTGCTGTCGCCCATGCCCGAGCCGATCTCCAGCACCACCGGGGCCCGGCGGCCGAAGAGGGCGGCCAGGTCCACCGGCCCGCCCGACACGGCCAGGCCGTAGGAGGACCAGAGCCGGTCCAACGCGTCGGTCTGCCGGCTGGTCATCCGCCCCCGACGGGGGTGGAAGGTGCGGATCGTCCGGCCGGTGGGCGGGACGGTGGCGGGGTCAGGCTCGGTGATGGTCACAGCGACCCGAGCGTACGCGAGATCGTCGGCGGATCGGATGTGATGTGCGACCGGGAATGAGAGGATCCGATTGGTACGGCAGGCCGGGCGGTCCGCTGCCCGGCGCGGTCCGACGGCGTCGAGAGGGGGCATCGTGAGAGTGACCCGCGGCGGTGTGCTCCTGTCGGTGGCGACCATGCTCGCCTTCCCCCTGCTGGCCGCCGTTCCCGCGCTCGCCGCCCCGGCAACGCTCGCCACGCGGCCGGCTGCCGCTGCCGTGCCCGGCGGGCCGTCCGACCCCCTGTCGACCGCTTCCGACTGGCCGCTCGATCCGCTGTCGGCCGTCGCCGCACCCGCCGGGCCTCTCGACGTCCGGGCGGTTGCCGCGTCCGCGCCGCTCGACGCCCTGCCGGTCGCCGCGCCCGCGCCGCAGCCCGGAGGTGTGCCGGGTGGCGCGCCGCAGCCCACCCCCGTGGTGGACGTCTTCGTCGAGGTGACTCCCAGCACGGTGCAGCCCGGCTATCTGGTCGGCATCCGGGCCAGTTGCCGGGACAACTCGATCGGCGCCACCGTCGTCTCGGACGCGTTCGGCGCGGTCGGCGTACAGCCGCAGCGTGGCGTGCTCACCGCCGCGCCGATGGTGCGCGAGCGCACCCGTCCCGGCAACTACCGCGTCAAGCTGGAGTGCCCCGACGGCGAGACGGCGTCGACCATGTTGCAGGTGGTCAAGAAGATGCCCTCCCCGCACCCCAGTCGAGGCCCGGCAACCGGCTTCGGCGGCACCGCCGGGGGTACGGCCGGCAAGCTGCTGCTGCCCGGCGGTGCCGCCTTCACGGTCGCCGGGCTCGTCCTCGCCGTGGTGGCGCTGCGCCGGCCCCGACGCGTCGCGAGCCGCTGAGCCCGCCATGGAGATCTTCCGCCCCACACCGCCGCCGGCCGGCTCCCGCCCGCCCACCGGTTCGCGCCCGCCCGCCGGCGCGTGGCTGCCCGGCGATGCCCACCCACCCGGCGACGCCCGCCCACCCGCTGGCGCGCGCCCGTCCGGCGATGCCCGGCAATCCGCTGCTACCCGGCAAGCCGGCAATTCGCGCCCGTCCGTTGGCGCGAAGCCCCCGCCGCCGTCCCGCCCGTCGCGGGTCCCGGCCGAGCGGCCGGCGGTTGCTGGCCGTCCGCCGACCGCCGTCGCTCCGCGGCGCAGCCGGCCGACCGGCCGCAGTCCCTGGTCGGTGCCGCTGGCCGTGGTGCTGGTGCTGGTGGGCGTCTTCGCGACCGGCGCGGGACTGGGCCGCTCGGTCGGCCCGTTCGACCTCGCCCCGACCGGCGGCGACCGTCCGGCCCGCAGCGAGACGGTCGGGTTGTCGGCGAGCCGCCCGGTGCGCGTCAGCGTCCCGGCGATCAAGGTCTCCGCGCCGGTGGCGCCGGTCGGGCAGGCTCGGGACGGGACGATCGCCGTACCGCCGCTGGAGAAGCAGAACGAGACCGGCTGGTACGACCGCGGACCGACGCCCGGCGAACCCGGTCCCGCGGTCATCGTCGGGCACGTGGACACCAAGAGTGGGCCGTCGGTCTTCTACGACCTGGGCAAGTTGAAGCCCGGTGACCTGATCGAGGTGGCCCGGGCGGACCGCTCGACGGTGGTGTTCAAGGTCGACAGCGTCGAGCGCTTCCCGAAGGACCAGCTACCCGCCGAACGCATCTACGGGCACGACGGACCGGCCGGGCTCCGGCTCATCACCTGTGGCGGCCAGTTCATCGGCGGTCGCACCGGCTACGAGGACAACGTGATCGCGTTCGCCACCCTGGAGTCGTCCCGCAAGCCCTGACCTGCGGTTGATCAACACGAGGTCGCCGACATCGGGGTGTCCCGGTGGCCCGGACACCCCCGTTTCGCCGAACCCGAGTCGATCAACCGCTCCGACTCAGCGCAGGAAGTCCAGCAGGTGGCGCACCGTCTCGTCGGGGGTCTCCTCCGGGATGAAGTGCCCGGCCGGCACGGGAGCGCCGCGTACGTCGTCGGCCCACTGCCGCCAGATGGCGAGGGGATCGTCGTAGAGGGTGGCGACCTGGCCGTGCTGGCTCCAGAGAAACAGCAGCGGGCAGGTGATCTTGCGGCTCCCGCGGTCCGCCTGGTCCTGGTCGTAGTCCAGCGTCGCCGCCGCGCGGAACTCCTCGCAGATCGCGTGCACGGTGTCGGGGCGGGTGAACTGCGCGAGGTAGGCCGCCCGCACCTCGGGCGGGAAGGAGTCCTTCACCTCCGGCCAGTTCTCCAGCATGTAGTCCACGAGCACCTCGGGCGCCGCGGCGATGAACCGCTCCGGCACCGGCTCCGGCGCCGCCAGGAAGGACCAGACCCAGTAGGACAGACTGAACGCCCGGTCGGCGCGGTCGTACACGTCCCCGATGGGTACGACGTCCAGAACGGCCAACCGGGTGACGACGTCCGGCGCGTCGAGCGCGAGGCGGTACGCGCACCGGGCGCCCCGATCGTGGCCGACCAGGTGGAACCGGTCGTACCCCAGGCTCCGCATCACCTCGACCTGGTCGCGGGCGATGGCGCGCATGCTGTACGGCTCGTGGTCGGGGCTGCTCGGCGGAGTGCCGCTGTCTCCCCAGCCGCGCAGGTCGGTGGCGACGACGGTGAAGTGCTCGGCGAGCCGGGGCGCCACCTTGTGCCACATGAGGTGCGTCTCGGGTATGCCGTGCAGCAGCAGGACGGGAGGTCCGTCGCCGCCGCGTCGTCCGTGGATCGTCGTGCCCGTGGTGACGACGTCGAACTCCTCGAACCCGTCGAACATGGCCGGAACCTCCGCGACCTCTCGCTGGCTACCCCACCTGGGTAGCGCCGGTCAGGGCTGGGGGACGTGCAGGGCCACCTCGAACTCCAGCAGGGTCGCGCCGCTGGACACCGGCGGGCGGGGCGTCTCGCCGGGGGCGGTGGCGTGGGCGGCCCGGGCCGAGCCCGAAGCCCACGCCTGGTACGCCTCCTCACTCTCCCACCTCGTGTAGACGAAGTAGCGGGTCTCGCCGGCCACCGGGCGGAGCAGTTCGAAGCCGAGGAAGCCGGGGGAGCCCTCCACCGCGCCGGCCCGCGCCGCGAACCGCTTCTCCAACTCGGGGCCGGCGCCCGGCGGAACCTCGATAGCGTTGATCTTCACGACTGCCATGTGTCCACCCTAGCCAGCGCCGACGCCCCGCGGCCCGAGCGCCGGAGGTCAGAACGCCTCGACGGCGGGCACCAGGTCCGCGTCGATGACGATCGGCGCGTGGTCGGAGGGGCCCTTGCCCTTGCGGGCCTCCCGGTCGACGTACGCCGAGCGGACCGCCCGGCTGAACGGCGCGGAGGCGTACACCAGGTCGATCCGCATCCCCTTGTTCTGGTGGAACATTCCGGCGCGGTAGTCCCAGTAGGTGAACGGGTGCGGCCCCTTCATGGGCGTCGGCACCACGTCGTTGAGGCCGAGGTCGCGCAGCGCGGCGAGGGCGGCCCGCTCGGCCGGGGTGACGTGCGTGGAGTGGGTGAACACCGCCGGGTCCCAGACGTCGGCGTCGGTCGGCGCGACGTTGAAGTCACCGCAGACCGCCAGCGGCAGGCCACCGGCCAGCTCCGCCTCCAGCGCGTCGCGCAGCGCCGCGAACCAGGCCAGCTTGTACGCGTAGTGCGGGTCGTCGGGCGTGCGCCCGTTGGGGACGTACACCGACCAGACCCGCACCCCGTCGCAGCTGGCGGAGATGGCCCGGGCCTCCGGCTCCGGGAAGCCCGGCTCGCCCGCGAAGCCGACGCGGACGTCGTCGAGCCCGACCCGGGACAGGATCGCCACCCCGTTCCAGCGGCCGTCGCTGTGGCTGGCCACCGTGTAGCCCAACTCGCCCACCTCGGCCACCGGGAACGCGCCGTCCGGGCACTTCGTCTCCTGCAGGCAGACGACGTCGGGCCCGGTGCCGGCCAGCCATTCCAGCAGCCGGGGGAGCCGGGCCTTCACCGAGTTCACGTTCCAGGTCGCCAGGCGCATACGTCCACCCTGCCGTATCCGAGGCCGCGACGCCGCCTCAGCCAGGTGCCGTGTCGCCGGGTCAGCTCCCGGGAGTGTCGCCCGGGCGGGTCTGCTCGGCCAGGAACCGTTCCAGCTCCGCGCCGAGTTCGTCGGCGGTGGGCAGCGGACCGGCGTCCGGGGCGAGCAGGCTCCGCTCACCGCGACCCCGGGCGAACGCGTCGTACTGCTCCTCCAGGGCCTGGACCAGGGCGGCGGCGTCCTCGGTCTGGGCGACCTGCCGGTCGATCTCCACCCGGACCACCTCGGCGGCCGAGCGCAGACCGTCGCCGGGCAGCAGCAGCCCGGTGCTGCGGGACACGGCGCTCAGCAGCACCTCGGCGGCGGCCGGGTATTCGGTCTGCGCCACGTAGTGCGGCACGTGGGCGGCGAAGCCGAGCGCGTCGCGGCCCTGCTGCCCGAGGCGGAACTCCAGCAGGTGCCCGACGCTGCCGGGCACCTGGACCCGTTGCAGCCACGGCTCGTACCCGCTGATCAGCTCGGGGCGGGTGGCGTGGGCGGTCACCCCGGTCGGCCGGGTGTGCGGGACCGCCATCGGGATCGAGTTGAGCCCGACGGTGAGCCGTACGTCCAGCCGGGCGGCGAGCCCCGCGACGGCGGCGGTGAACCGCTCCCACTGCAGGTCCGGTTCGGGGCCGGTGAGCAGCAGGAACGGCGTCTCGTCGTCGTCGTGCAGCAGGTGCAGCTCCAGCTTCGGCGCGTCGAAGCTCTCCCAGTGGTCCTCGTTGAAGGTCATCACCGGTCGGCGGGAGCGGTAGTCGAAGAGTTGGTCCACGTCGAAGGTGGCGATCGGCCGACCCTCGAGCGAGGTGAGCAGTTGCTCGCGGGCCAGCCGGCTGGCGTTGCCGGCGTCCACGAACCCGGTGAGGGCCTGAATCAGGACCGGCTGCCCGAGGTCGGGCAGATCGTCGGTGAGCTGGTAGAGCTCGTGTGGGTCGAGCACCGGTGCGGACCTCCCTGGAATGTGCCTGTTCGGGCGCCGTCGCGACGGACAGCACCCGGTTCGGGCAACGTACCCGCCATCCTGGTGCATTCCTGCGTCGGGCGATCCGTCGCCCGCCCGGTGGGCACGATCGGACGAACCACCCGATTACGTCGATCGGCCGATGGGCGGTTCGGCCCAAAGGCCGAGTTTGTCGATCATGTCGGGTCGCGCGGACCGATGTCCGTCTCTGTCCGCGTCCGTGGCGGCGTGCGCGGCAGGCCGCTTTCCCGAGGTACGCGAGGTTCGTTCCCCGTCCAGGTCGACCGCCCCCGCTCGTCCACCCCAGGGGCCTGATTCTGTGGCGATGACCACGTGATCACCGTGCGTGATCGGCGTTTCGACCTGCCTAGCCTCGGCTGATGCGTGACGACGGCACCCTCGACGACCCGTACGCCCCGAGCAGCCCCACTGCCGAAACGGAGGAAGGCACCTCAGCCGAACGGACAACCGCCGCGAGTCGGCTTCGCGCGTACACCCGCGACCTGAGCGGTCGACGCCGCGCCCAGGTGGCGCTCGCCACCGGCGTGGTCTGCTGCCTCGGACTGGCCGCCGCCGCGCAGGTCCGGGACCAGGACGCCGGTGCGCAGTCGCGGCAGAAGACCGCCGGCGTGGAACTGGCGGAGCGCGCCGAGCAGCAGGCGGCGTCCCGCGGGCTCGACCGCACGGCGGCCCCGTCCGCCACCCCGTCTGCGTCCACCACCCCCGCCGACCCGGACGCCACCCCCCGTGCGCGCAAGATCGTCCCGGCCAAGCCGACCCGCCCGGCGCCGGTCGCCGGCCTGGACCGGGCCCAGATGCAGAACGCCGAGGCGATCGTCCGCACCGGCCGCGCCATGGGCATCCCGCGCCGTGGCCTGGTCATCGCGGTGGCGACCGCCATGCAGGAGAGCAACCTCTACAACGTGGCCAGCGGCGTCCTGCCGGAGTCGCAGGACTACCCGCACCAGGGCGTCGGCTGGGACCACGACTCGGTCGGGCTGTTCCAGCAGCGGTCCAGCAGCGGCTGGGGTCCGGTGGGCCGGTTGATGGACCCGGAGTTCGCCACCCGACAGTTCCTCACGGCGCTCGAACAGGTGCCCGGCTGGCAGCAGATGCGGCTCACCGACGCCGCCCAGGCGGTGCAGGTCTCGGCGTACCCGGAGCACTACCAGCAGCACGAATGGCGGGCCACCCGGGTCGTCGACGCCATCCTTCCGACCGGGCGGTAGCCTACCGACCACTATGGACGGTGAGGGTTGAGCCTGTCGCGTCCCGGGTACATCCGTTGCGGGTTCGGGGTACACATGACTGAGGGATCACCGACAGGAGGACGTTATGTCTCTGATGCAGCGGATCAGCACCTTCCTGAGATCGCCCAAGGGTCAGCAACTGGTGGACCGGGGCCGGCGCGAGCTGGCCAAGCCGGAGAACCAGCAGAAGCTCAAGGGGTTGGCCACCCGCCTGTCCAACCGCCGTCGCTGACCGCCCCACCGGCCGTCCTGCCCGTACCCACCCCTGGGGAGACCCGGTGACCGACACCCCGCCCGCCGGCGGTCAATCCGCCGCGCCCACCCCCGAGTCGTCCGCCGGCCTGCCGGCCGCGCCGGCGGCCACGCCCGAAGGTCCGCCGGCCCGGCTGTGGGACCGGATGCGTGACGATCCGCAGTACGCCCCGGAGCACCTCGCCCTGGAGGCGGTACGTCGACTCGGGCCGGAGGCCGCCCAGTGGGCCGCCCGGGCCCGCAACGAGCACCCCGGCGTCTCCTCCGAGGTCCTGGCCGACCAGGCGGTCCGCAAGTTCGTCAACCTGGCCCGGCTGTCCGGGGCGGTCTCCGGCGCGGCCGGGCTGCCCGGCGCGGTCCTCGACGTCGGCGTGCTGGCCTGGACCCAGGCGCGGATGGTCCTGCACATCGCCGCCGCGTACGACGTCGACCCGCTGCACAGCGACCGGGCCACCGACCTGCTCGTCCTCCAGCGGGTGCACAAGGTCGCCGAGAGCGCCCGCCTGGCGCTCGGGGTGGCCGCCGGCCGGGAACGCGCCGACGCGCTCTTCGGCCTGGGCGGTCAACGTCCGCTGGGCCGGGTCATGGTGCAGCTCGGCGTCCGGCTCGCCCAGATGGCCGGCGTACGGGCGGCCAAACGACTCGTCGCCAAGATCGTCCCGGGGGCGTCGATCGTGCTCGGCACCTGGGCCAACTCGTCCGCCACCAAGGACCTGGCCGTGCGCTCCCGCGCGCTCTACGGTCGCCGGGGCACCGCCGTCCCGGAGCCCCGCAACCCCTGATCCGCCCCCGGTGGGGTCGACTCAGTCGGCCAGCCCGGACGCGCGCCAGGTCACCTCGGCCAGCCGGTCCTGGCCGCTGGCGTTGGGGTGGAACCAGTCCAGCGGGTTGAGCAGGTCCAGGGTGAAGCGGACCCGGTGCGCCGCGCCGCCGTCGTGCCGGCAACGCGAGCCGTACGCCCGGCAGGCCGCCACCAACTGCACGTTGTACGCGTCGATCCGCTCCCGGACGGCGGCCCGGCGGGACTTGTCGGCGGGCGCGTTCGACGTCGCGTTGGCCAGCAGCGCCGGGCAGATGCCCCGCTTCCACGCGCGTGTCGCCCGCCCGTCGGTGTGCCCGACCTCCCAGAGCCGGTACAGGTCGGGGATGCTCACCACCAGCACCCGGGCCTTCGGTCGGCCGGTGCGTAGCGCCCGCAGCCCGCGGTCGACGTCGGCGCGGAACGTGGTCACCGGGGTCATCGCGTCCACTCCGCCCCGGCAGATGTCGTTCGCCCCGATCAGCACGGTGACGTAGTCGGCGCGGTCGCGTACGGCTGCGTGGGCCTGGCCTTCGAGGGCGTCGGCGCGGGCGCCGGGCCGCGCGTGGTTGTACGCCCGGCCGCGGATCGCGGAATCCTGGTCGAGCAGCCGCCGGTAGTGGCTGTCCACCCGCAGGCCGTCCCCGGTGGACCAGGAGTTGCGCTCGCAGGAGGTCAGGACCAGGCAGGAGGCGAAGCCGGTGCTGATCGAGTCGCCGAGCGCGGCGATGCCGCCGGGGCCGCCGGACGACGGCGTGCTCTTCGTGGGGCGCGGTGCCGCCGACGTGCCACCCTCGCAAGCCAGCGCCACCAGCGCGGCGAGGCAGGCCAGGGCGGCGATCCAGCGTCGAGGCATGACATCCCCTGTCTCGCAGCGCAGAGCGACAGCGCGGTAACTCTATGCGCTGGACCGGGCTGGGCGGGAAGTCGCTGTCGGGTATGCGGCGAAGACGCCGCGGACCTGCCGTCGGGATGCTATAAGCGCCGGCGCGCGAGGAGTCGCCGGCTACCGGTTAACACCGCCGATCGCGGGTAGATCGTGAGCTATGACGAGGTCGCAGCCCCGGCGCGCCCGTGGCACGGTCGGCCACGCGTACAGCGCCCTCAACCTCCGGCTCACCCTCGCCAGCTTCGGGCTGGTGATCATGGTGATCTTCGCGGTGCTGGCGTTCTGGGCCGGGATCGCCTGGCTCGGCGTGCTCTGCGCGATCTTCGCGGTGGTCGCCGTGGTCGATCTGGTCGTGATCCAACGCCGCCGCGCCGCCCGCCGCCGCGAGGAGCCGGGCGTACGACACTCGCTGTTCGAGTGACAGGAGACCGAGATGCCCCACATCGCCACCACCAACCCCGCCACCGGTCAGGTGCTCAAGACCTACGAGGCGATGTCCACCGAACAGATCGACGCCGCCATCGAGCGCACCGATCTCGCGTACCGGCAACTGCGCGGCACCACCGTCGACGAGCGTGCCCGGTGGATGAACGCCGCCGCCGACCTGCTCGACGCCGAGCGGGACGAGATCGCCCGGATCATGACCACGGAGATGGGCAAGACGTACGCCGCCGCCCAGGCCGAGGTGACCAAGTGCGCCACGGCCGCCCGCTTCTACGCCGACAAGGCCCCGGCGTTCCTCGCCGACGAGCCGGCCGACTCCGCCGCCGTGAAGGCGACCAGGGCGTTCATCCGGTACCAGCCGATCGGCGTGGTGCTCGCCGTGATGCCGTGGAACTTCCCGCTCTGGCAGGTGATGCGCTTCGCCGCCCCGGCGCTGATGGCCGGCAACACCGGCCTGCTCAAGCACGCCTCGAACGTGCCGCAGACCGCGCTGCTGCTGGAGGACGTGTTCCGGCGCGCCGGCTTCCCGGAGGGCGCGTTCACGACCCTGCTGGTCGGCTCGGACGCCGTCGAGCGCATCCTCGCCGACCCCCGGGTACGCGCCGCGACCCTCACCGGCAGCGAGGCGGCCGGGCGGTCCATCGCGCAGATCGCCGGACGGGAGCTGAAGAAGACGGTGCTGGAGTTGGGCGGCAGCGACCCGTTCGTGGTGATGCCTTCGGCGGACCTGGACCGGGCCGCCGAGGTCGCCACCACCGCCCGCTGCCAGAACAACGGCCAGTCCTGCATCGCCGCCAAGCGGTTCATCGTGCACACGGACGTCTTCGACGCGTTCGCCGAGAAGTTCGCCACGAACATGGCCGCGCTGCGGGTCGGCGACCCGATGGACGCGGACACCGACGTGGGGCCGCTGGCCAGCGAGCACGGCCGCGACGAGGTGCACGCCCAGGTCCGCGACGCGGTGGACAACGGCGCGACGGTGCTGTGCGGCGGTGAGCTGCCCAGCGGCGAGGGGTGGTTCTATCCGCCGACCGTCGTCACCGACCTGACCCCGCAGATGCGGATGTGGTCCGAGGAGGTGTTCGGGCCGGTCGCCGGCCTGTACCGGGTGTCGTCCTACGACGAGGCCATCGAGGTGGCCAACGGCACCAGCTTCGGGCTCGGGTCGAACGCCTGGACCCGGGACGCGGCCGAGCAGGAGCGCTTCGCCACCGACCTGGACGCCGGCAACGTCTTCGTCAACGGCATGACCACCTCGTACCCGGAGCTGCCCTTCGGCGGGGTGAAGAACTCCGGCTACGGGCGGGAGCTGTCCGAGCTGGGCATGCGGGAGTTCTGCAACACCAAGACGGTGTGGGTGGGCGAGGGGGCGGCGTCGGCCGGCGCCGGCGCGCACGCCGAATAGCACGCATCACCGGACGTCGTCGTGGGTAGGAGGTGCGCCCATGACGACGTTCGGGTTCCACGCCTCCCACGAGCAGATCAACCCCCGCGCCCTGCTGGAAGCGGTCATGCACGCCGAGCGGGCCGGCTTCGACGCCGCCATGTGCTCCGACCACTTCTCCCCGTGGAGCGCCCGGCAGGGCGAATCCGGCTTCGCCTGGTCCTGGCTGGGCGCCGCGCTCCAGGCCACCGGCATGCCGTTCGGCGTCGTCAACGCACCCGGCCAGCGGTACCACCCGGCGATCATCGCGCAGGCGATCGGCACCCTCGGCACGATGTACCCGGGCCGGTTCTGGGCCGCCCTGGGCACCGGCGAGGCCAGCAACGAGCACATCACCGGCGACGCGTGGCCGCGCAAGGACGTCCGCTCCGCCCGGCTGCGCGAGTGCGTCGACATCATCCGGGCGCTGCTGGCCGGCGAGGAGGTCAGCCACGACGGTCTGGTCCGGGTGGACCGGGCCCGGCTCTGGACCCGCCCCGAGGAGCCGCCCGCGCTGGTCGGGGCCGCCGTCAGCGTCGCCACCGCCCGCTGGTGCGCCGACTGGGCCGACGGCCTGATCACCGTGAACGCGCCGGTGGAGCACCTGCGCGCGATGATCGACGCGTACCGGGACGCCGGTGGTCGTGGGCCGCTGCACCTTCAGGTGCACGTCTCCTGGGCGCCCGAGCAGGCGCAGGCCGAGGCGATCGCGTACGACCAGTGGCGCAGCAACGTCTTCGCCCCGCCGGTCTGCTGGGACCTGGAGACCGTGGAGCACTTCGACGTGGTCTCGGCCGACGTGCCGGCCGAGCGGGTCGCCCAGGTGGTGAACGTCTCGGCGGACCTGGGCCGGCACGTCGGCTGGTTGGAGGAGTACCTGGCGCTCGGCTTCGACCAGATCGCCCTGCACCACGTCGGGCAGGAGCAGCGCGGGTTCATCGACACGTTCGGCGCCGAGGTGCTGCCAAAGCTACGCCCGGGCGGCTGATCGGGCGGCGACGGGGCGACCCCTAGGCTCGTACCCCATGGAAAGCCTGTTTCCGGTCGTCGTCTTCCTGGCGATCGCCACCCTGGGCGCGGCGTTGGCCCGCCGCCTCGGCCTGCTCGCGCCGATCGTGCTCGTCGTACTCGGATTGGCGTTGTCCTTCGTGCCGGGCTTCCCGCAGATCCACCTCGAGCCGGAGTTGGTGCTGATCGGCATCCTGCCGCCGTTGCTGTACGTCGCGGCGCTGGAGACGTCGGTACCGGCGTTCAAGAACAACATCCGGCCGATCCTGCTGCTCGCCGTGGGTCTGGTGCTGTTCACCGCGTTCGCGGTGGGCGTCGTGCTGCACCTGCTGCTGCCGCAGGTCCCGTTCGCGATCTGCCTGGCCCTCGGCGCGGTGGTCGCGCCGCCGGATGCGGTGGCGGCCACCGCCGTCGCCCGCCGCGTCGGGCTGCCCCGCCGGGTGGTGACCATCCTGGAGGGGGAGAGCCTGGTCAACGACGCCACCGCGTTGGTGCTGCTGCGGGTCGCGACCATGGCCTCCGTCGGCTCGACGGTCGGCACGGCAGACGTGGCCGTCGAGGTGCTGCGCGCGACCGGCGGCGGCATCCTGATCGGCGCCCTCGGCGCGGTGGTCTTCGGCTTCCTGCACCGGCGGATCAGCGATCCGCTGCTGGACAACGCGCTGTCGTTGATCATCCCGTTCGCGGTGGTGTTCACCGCCGAGCACCTGCACGCCTCCGGCGTGGTCGCCGTGGTCGTCACCGGACTGGCCCTCGGGCACAAGCTGCCGCTGCTGCTGTCGGCGGCGTCCCGGTTGCAGGTCGGTGCGTTCTGGCGGCTCGTGCGGTTCCTCCTCGAAGGGCTGGTCTTCCTCCTGGTCGGGCTGCAACTGCGCGAGGTGCTGGGGGACCTGCACGAGCCGGCCGGCTCCCTCGTCCTGATCACGTTCGCGGTGCTGGCCACCGTCTTCCTGACCCGCTTCGTCTGGCTCTTCCCGGCCACCTACCTGGCCCGGCTGGTCCCCCGGATCCGCCGGCGGGACGCCGCCCCGTCCCCGAAGTTCCCGATCATCATCGGCTGGGCGGGGATGCGCGGCGTGGTGACGCTCGCCGCCGCCCTCGCCCTGCCGTTGACGCTGGCCGAGGACGAGCCGTACCCGCGGGCCCTGTTCATCTGGCTGGCCTTCGCGGTGATCGTGGTCACCCTGGTCGGCCAGGGGGCCACCCTCCCGCTGGTCGCCCGCCGCCTGAAACTGCCCCAGGACGACCCGGTGCAGGACGCGTTGTCCGCCGCGGGCGTGCAGCAGCAGGCCAGCAGGGCAGCGCGGGACCGCCTGGAGGAGCTGGCCGACAGCGCGCCCGCGCCCGTGGTGGACCGGCTGCGCCGGGTGCAGGAGGACCGCACCAACATGGCCTGGGAACGGCTCGGCGGCGACGAGCGGGAAACCCCCTCGCAGGCGTACGGTCGGCTGCGACAAGAGATGATCGACGCCGAGCGCGACGTCTTCCGGGCGGCCCGGGACTCCGGTCGTATCCCTGAGGAGGTACTGGTGCGGGCCTATCGTGACCTGGACCTGGAAGAGTCGCTGCTGCGGCAGGAGGTGGAACAGTGAGCTGTCAGCACCTGACCGAGGCCGGCACCGCCGAGCCCCGTACCCCCGACGAGTGCGCCGACTGCGTCGCCATCGGCAACACCTACTGGGTGCACCTGCGTACCTGCCTGAGCTGTGGGCAGGTCGGCTGCTGCGACTCGTCGCCGAACCAGCACGCGAGCAAGCATTTCGCCTCGACGGGTCACCCGGTGATCCGCTCGGCGCAGCCGGGCGAGGCGTGGCGCTGGTGCTACGTCGACGAGGAGATCGGCTGACGCTCAGTCGAGCCGGCGCACGAGCAACTGCCCCGGCCACGGCGCACGCCCCGGCCGAACCACGGTGAACGGTTCGGTCGGGGTGAAGCCGCAACCCTCGTAGAACCGGACCAGGGCCCGGTCGTCGCCCCCGTAGCAGTCCACCCGCAACAGCCCCAGCCCGCGTGCCCGGGCCAGTTCAGCCGCGTGCTCCAACAGGCGGGCCCCGATCCCCAGCCCGGCGTACGCCCGGTCGGTGACCAGCAGCCGGACGTACAGCTCCGGCTCGGTGGCCGGGGGAACGTGTTCGGTGGCGGCACCCACTACCAGCGCGCCGACCGGTCGGTCGTCCACCATCGCCAGGTGCAGGTCGCCACTCGTGGCCCACTCCTTCGCGCGGGCGATCTGGCCGGGATCGGTGGACGGCGCCCGGGTGCCCCACTGCCCGGTCCGGCCGCGCGCGACCAGCCAGGCGGTGGCGACGTCGAGCAGCCGCAGCACGGCCGGCGCGTCGTCCGGGCCGCCGGGACGGACGCTGATGGTCGACTCATCGGTCATGCCCGGCATCCTGCTACACCTAACGGGTGCCCAGCGACTGCCGTGGTGGCGACGTTAGGCAGGCTGGAGCAACCTCGGCGGTCCCGAACGACGCGAGGCCGGTCACACCACCGCACTGAAGGCCCTGGCTGGTCGCAGCCGGCGGGCTCGGAGCCCGTCACGTCCGCCGGTGGTAGTGGTTGCGGCGGGGGACCTGTGCGGGGTCGAGCCAGGCTGGTGGGACGAATTCGGGGTGGCCGTCGCCGCCGAGGCGGACCCTCCACTCGCCCTGGTGCACGTGCCGGTGGTGGTGGCCGCAGAGCAGCACCGAGTTGGTCAGACTGGTGCCGCCGCCGTCGGCCCAGTGGCGGATGTGGTGGGCGTCGCACCAGCGTGGTGGTCGGTCGCAGCCGGGGAAGGCGCAGCCTCGGTCGCGCAGGACCAGGGCGCGGCGCAGGGGACCGGTGACGAGTCGGCGTTGCCGGCCCACGTCGAGGATCTGACCGTTGCTGCCGAGCACGGCGGGCAGGATCGCCGCGTCGCAGGCCAGCCGACGGACCGTCTCCGGGGTGAGCCGTGGCCCGGTGTCGAGGGTGCCGGCATCGAGTTGCCGGGCCAGCACGTCGAAGCTGGTGGTGACGACGATCTGGGCGGGCTCACCGCCGTGGTCGGGCAGCTCACCGGTGCGTAGGGCGAGCCGGCACAGGTCGGCGAGCGCGTCGTGCCGGCGTTGGCCGGGGCAGCGCGGGTCGTCCGGACCCGGACGGTGCGGTCAGCGGGTCGAGGGCGGCGCGCAGCAGACCGGCGGCCTCGGCGTCCAGGTGACCGGAGAGCCGCAGCCGGCCGTCGCGGAGCTCGGAGAGCGTGACATGACGGTCGCGGTCGGCACGGCGCGCCTCGGCCTCCAGCGCCGCCCGGGCGGCGGCCTCGGCAAGCTCGGGAGCCACGTGGTCGAGGACCCGGCGGCCCAGCTTGCGCAGGAGCCTCGGCTCGAACTGCCCGGCCCATCCGACCAGGACGCCGACCGCCTTGTCGGCCGCCTCGGCCCCAGCGGCCGTGTGCACCGTCTGGACGGTCTCGCCGATGACCCGCGCCTGCTCGACAGAGATGACTCCGTCGGCCAGCGCGGCGCGTACGCCGGGTGCTCCGGTATCGAGCGCGCTGGCGAGCTCGACCAGCCGGCGCGCGGCGGAACCGTCGAGCCGCAGGCGCTCGCGCAACCAGACCGCCGTCGACGACGCGCCCTGCGCCCGGGCCGTACCCCGCCCGTCCACCTCGCGCACCAGCGACAGTTGCACGGCCGCCACGCGCTGCGCGAGCCGGTGCGCGGCGTCGAGGGCCGCGACGAGGTCCTGCTCGGGGAGAGCCCACACCGGCGCGTCGCGGCAGTCGGCGACCGCCGCCTCCGCTGCGCCAACGCCTCCACCATGGACCGACATTAGAACAGGTGTACGACAAATTCGGGCCCATGGGCATCGACGTGGCCGCCTATGATCGTCGCTGGTTGCAGCGGGACGGGGGCACGGGTTGATCAATGCGGTGTTCTTCGATGTCGGCGGGGTGATTCTCGACGAGTCCCGCGAGTTCGCGGCCTGGGCCGACTGGCTCGGCGTGCCACGGCACACCTTCTCGGCGGTCTTCGGCGCGGTGATCGCCCGAGGACTGGACTACCGGGAGACGTTCCGGACCTTCCGGCCCGACTTCGACCTGGAGGTCGAGCTCGACCGCCGAGCCGCCGCCGGGCAGCCGGAGACGTTCGGCGCCGAGGACCTCTACCCGGACGCGCGTGGATGCCTCGCTGCCCTGCGCGATCAGGGTCTGCTGGTGGGCCTGGCCGGTAACCAGCCGGCCCACGCCGAGGCGACCCTCCGCTCTCTCGACCTGGACGTGGACGTGATCGGCACGTCGTACTCCTGGGGTGTGGCGAAGCCCGCGTCGGCCTTCTTTGACCGGGTCGTGGCCGAGGGCGGCGGCGACCCGTCGTCGATCCTGTACGTCGGGGACCGCCCCGACAACGACGCCCGTCCGGCCCAGGAGGCCGGGATGAAGACGTGCCTGATCCGGCGCTCACCGTGGGGGCACATCCTCGACCTGCCGGCCGTGGCCGACCGATGCCTGTTCCGCGTCGACTCGCTGCACGAACTGCCGGACCTGGTCGCCGCACACAACAACCGAGCCGACTAGCCGCGCCGCGCACAACAGCCGAGCCGACTAGCCGCGCCGCGCAACAGCCGAGCCGACTAGCCGCGCCGCGCGCAACAGCCGAGCCGACCAGCCGCACACCACAGCCGAGCCGCGGTCGTAGGGTTTCGCTGTGACCGTGCGGAGGATGCCAGCTGCGGAGGTTCCGGTCTCGGTCGAACTGGTGCGCGGTCTGCTCGACCAGCAGCACCCCGATCTGGCGGACCTGCCGGTCGAGATCCTGGCCAACGGCTGGGACAACCTCGTGTGTCGGCTCGGTGCGGAGTTGCTGGTCCGGTTGCCTAGGCGGGCCATCGCCGCCGAGCTCATCGCGCACGAGCAGCGTTGGCTGCCGGAACTGGCCGGCCGCCTGCCGTTGCCGGTGCCGGCGCCGGTACGGGTCGGGCAGCCGACGACCGAGTTTCCCTGGTCGTGGAGTGTCGTGCCGTTCTTCCCGGGCCGCATCGTGGCGCGATCCGCGCCCGACGACCCCTGGTCGGCAGCGGCGACGCTCGGCACCTTCCTGGACGCGCTGCACAGTCCGGCTCCGGCGGAGGCGCCGGTCAACCCGGTACGCGGGATTCCACTGCTCGGGCGCGCGCCGGGGGTCCTGGACGGGCTCACGCACGTCGACCCGGCCGATCGTGCCGCCGCGCTGCGGATCTGGAAGGTGGCCGTCGCCGCACCCGTATGGGACGGTCCGCCGCTGTGGCTGCACGGGGACCTGCATCCCGCCAACATCCTGGTCGACCGGGGCCGGATCAGCGCGGTGATCGACTTCGGCGACCTCACCTCGGGTGATCCCGCGACCGATCTGTCCGTGGCCTGGCTGCTGTTCCCAAGCGAGCAGCGTGCTGCCCTCCGGCAGGCGTACGGCCGCGCGGACGACGCGACCTGGGAGCGGGCACGCGGGTGGGCGCTTGCCCTGTCCCTGGTGTTCCTGACGCACTCGGCGGACAACCCGCTGATGCGCGGCATCGGCGAGCGTGCCTTCCGCCGGGTGCTGGACTCGTTGAACTGCTGACGGGTGGTCCTGGTGGCCGCCCCCGGGGGAAGGGCGGCCACCAGGGGTCGCGGTCAGGACAGCGCGCAGGCGTTCCCGTTGACGGTGACCAGCCCCGGGTTGGGGTTGGCGCCGCCGTTTGTCGTCGCGTTGAAGCCGAACGTCACCGTGCCGCCAGGGGCGATCTTGGCGTTGTACGACTCGTTCTTCGCGGTGACCGTCGCGCCGGACTGGGTGACCTTCGCCAGCCACGCCTCCCGGACACGCTGGTCACCGGTGAACGCGAACCGGGTGGTCCAGCCGTTGACGGCGGTCGAGCCGGTGTTGCGGATGGTCAACTGGGCGGTGAACCCGGTGTTGCCCTGCCAGGCGCCGTAGTTGGCGTAGTTCACCGAGCAGGTGATGGCCGGTACCGCACCGGCGTCACCCTGGTCGGCCAGGAACGAGGAGATCCAGGCCAGCGCCGAGTTCCAGTTGATCGCCACCTCGTTCGTGGAGTACGAGTTGATGTCGTCGACGTAGCAGAACATCGGCTTGCAGCCGGCGAGCAACTGCGCCACGAACGGGTCCTGAAGGGCCGCGTTCGCGCCACCGGCGAGGGAGCCGGCCGGCGGGCGGGGCAGGTTGGCGTCGAGCTGGTGACCGAAGATCCGGCTGTGCTGGTTCTGCGCGGCGTGCTCGCCCCAGCCGGTGACGTAGGAGATGTTCAGGGCGTTGCGGCCCAGGATGTAGTCCATCGCCTGCACGGCGCCGTCGCGGTAACGGGCGTCGCGGGTCAGGTCGAAGGCGGTGGCCAGGACGACCGCGTTGTTGATGATGCTGCTGTTGGCGCCCCAGAAGTAGCTGTCCGCGTCCCCGGGCATCGGCAGCCCGTACGCCTGGCGGTTCAGTTCGGCGAGGTACGCGTCGGCGGCGGCGGTGACCGAGGCCCGGACCCGGGTCAGGTCGGCGGCGGGCAGCCCGTTCGGCACGGTGGCCAGGTCGAGGCGGCCCAGCGCGGCGACGCTCTGCCAGCCGAAGCCGCGCGGCTCGAACACGTTGCCGGTGTGGTGCGGCGACGCGGTCAGGTCGGTCAGGTAGGTCTGCGCCCCGGTGGTCAGGTACAGCTCGACCGCCGCCCAGTAGAACTCGTCGGTGACGTTCGAGTCGTCGTACGCGCCGCCGCCGGTGCCGTCGGTCGGGCTGGCGTACACCGCGGGGTGTGCCTTGGCGGCGGCGTAGGCCGTCTTCGCGGCGGTGCCGCAGCGGGCCGCGAACGCCGCGTCGTACGGGGCGAAGAGCCGCGCGCACTGGGCGGCGGTCGCGGCCATGTTGAGGGTGGCCGCGGTCGACGGCGCGTGCAGCTCGCGCGGCTGCGGGTCGTCCTGCGGGGCGAGCGGCAGGCCGGTCCAGTTCTTGTCGTGGATCTTGTGGTGGACCATGCCGGCGAGCGGCTTTCCGGCCGGCACCTGCATGCGCAGCAGGAACTCCAGCTCCCAGCGGGCCTCGTCCAGGATGTCCGGGACGCCGTTGCCGCGCTCGGGCACCCGCAGGGTGCTGTCGGCCAGCCCGGCGCCGCCGTTGGCGGTGGCCGCCGTCTTGGTCCGCTCGAAGGTGTTCAGCAGCTGGTAGGTGGCGATGCCGCCGTTGACCACGTACTTGCCGTGGTCGCCGGCGTCGTACCAGCCGCCGCGCACGTCGAGCGAGTAGTCGCAGACGCCCGGCTGGCAGGGCACGCTGGTGTCGCCCTGGTTGGGCGCGACGCCGAGGTGGCCGGCCGGGCGGGCGTACTCGTCGCCGATCAGGTCACCGTCGATGGCGATGCCGCTGCGCTGGGCGTAGAAGAACTGCAGCGAGTCGGAGCGCAGTTGCTTGTAGAGGGTGCCGGAGATGTCGAACGGGTGGCTGGTCTCGCCGTCGACGGTGAGCGTCAGCCCCGCGCCCGGGGTGCGGTAGCTGGAGAAGTCGACGGTCTGCACGTTCTGCCCGGAGGCGGCGTCCACGCCACGCGCCGTGGTGGTGCCGCTGGCCAGGACCGCGCCCGCGGCCGAGCGGAGCTGCCAGGGCAGCGGCGTGGTCGCCTCGGTGACCACGGTGGCGTTCTTCGGCCCGCCCGGCAGGTAGCCGACCTGGTTGACGCGGACCCGGGGCCCGGTGTCCGGCTCGTACGGCGCGGGGGGCTCGCCGCCGCGCAGCGACACGTCGTCGAGGCAGATGGTCTGCGCCTGTGCGCTGCCACCGACCTGGAAGATGAGCTGGGCGTTCTGGTTGTCGTCCGGGACGGTGAAGGTCGACTCGATGCGCTGGACGGTGCCGGTGGCGGCGGCGTCCACGGCCGCGTACGTGGTGTACGGGGCGCTGCCGAGCTGGAGCACGGCCTTCACGGCGGTGCCGGGAGTGGCGGTGATGTCGAAGCCGAGCGTGTACTCGGCCCCGGCGATCAGCGGCACGCCGTCCTGGCCGATGCCGGCGTCCCACGGGTTGGCGAGTCCACCGGGGACGGCGGCGCAGAGCCGGCCGTCGGTGACCCCGAGGGAGTCGGTGCCGTAGGAGAACCACGGGCTCACGCCCGCGCTGAAGTCGCCGTTGTCGATCTGCTCGGGGGCGTCCGGGGGCGGGTCGGCGTAGGCCGCGCCGGCACCCGCGCCGGTGAGGGCCAGGGCGGTCGCCGCAGCCAGGAGGAGGCGACGTTTGGATGGCGTCACGGGGTAGTCCTTCCGGGACGGGAGGTGAGGCAGGTGGCGGTGTCGACCTGGGAGCGCTCCCAGGTCGAAGCTCGATGTTTCCAGTGGTGGTTCGTCCTGTCAATTGATCCGACTGGATGGGATCTGCCGTCCGACGAGGGCATGGAGCCCGCCGTGGCACGGAACGCGAGACGTGAGATTGGCCGCGCCACGCGCCGTCGTCCTGATCTCCTAGAGACAACTGCGCCCTTCGCCTGGCAGGCTGCCTCCCATGACCCTGAAGCTGCGTTCCGTGGGAACGAGCGACCGTGGGCTGATCCGCAGCGGAAACCAGGACGCCCTGCACGCCGGCACCTGGCTCGTCGCCGTGGCCGACGGCATGGGCGGAATGGCCGCCGGTGACCTCGCCAGCTCGCTCACCATCGACGCGGTCGCGCCGCTGGACGTGGAGACACCCGAGGACGCCCTGGTGGCCGCCCTCCAGGACGGCATCGCGCTGGCCACAGCCCGCATCCGGCAGGCGGTCGTCGACGATCCCGAGCGCCAGGGCATGGGCACCACGTTGACCGCGCTGCTCTTCGCCCGTACCGGTAGCTGCCTGGCCCTCGCCCACGTCGGTGACTCGCGGGCCTATTTGTTCCGCGAGGCCGTGCTCAAGCAGATCACCCGCGACGACACCTTCGTGCAGATGCTCGTCGACCAGGGCGTGATCACCCCGGACCAGGCGAGCAGCCACCCGCGCCGGGCCGTCGTCACCCAGGCGTTGCAGGGGGACGAGGTCTCCCCGTCGTACGCGACGATGGTGCCCCGGGCCGGCGACCGGTGGCTGCTGTGCAGCGACGGCCTCTCCAACGTCGTCCGCCCGGACACCCTGGCCGAGGTGCTCGCCGCCTACCCCGACCGGTCCGCCTGCGCCGGCAAGCTGATCGACCTGGCGCTGCACGCGGGCGCTCCGGACAACGTCACCGTCGTGGTGGCCGACGTCGTCGAGGAGTAGGCCCTCCTCAGCGTCGGCGCGGCGCGGCCCGCCGGGTGGGCGTGGCGGTGTCCGGGTCCTCGGGCCACGGATGGCGGGGATAGCGACCCCGCAGTTCGGCGCGGACCTGGGGATAGCCGGTCCGCCAGAACGACGCGAGGTCCGCCGTGACCGCCACCGGCCGGCCGGCGGGGGAGAGCAGGTGCAGCAGCACCGGCACCCGACCACCGGCGATGCGCGGGGCCGTCGCCCAGCCGAACGTCTCCTGGAGCTTGACCGCGAGCACCGGCGCGGCCGGGTCGGCGTAGTCCACCCGGACGCGGGAGCCGCTGGGCACCTCGATCCGCTCGGGCGCCAACTCGTCCAGGCGCGCGGCCTGCGCCCAGGGCAGCAGCCGGCGCAGCGCCGAGGTCACGTCGACCCGGTTCAGGTCGGCACGCCGCCGGGCGGCGGCCAGCTCCGGCCCCAGCCACGTCGGCAGGGCGGCGAGCAGCGCCTCGTCGTCGACCTCCGGCCACTCGGCGTCGAGGTGCAGCCGGCAGAACGCCATCCGTTCGCGCAGCCCGCGCGCCGCCGGGGTCCACGGCAGCAGTCCCAACCCCTCCTGACGCAGGCCGGTGAGCAGCGCCGCCGCGACCTCCGCCCGGTCCGGGCGGTCCAGTCGCCGCGCCACCAGCTCGATCGCGCCCAGTCGGGTCACCTCCCGGGCCACCACGTCCCCGTCGGACCAGCCCACCTCCCGGAGCGTCGACAGCAGCGGGCCCGCCGCCTCTCGCGCGGTCGCCTCGTCCAGCGGCGTGGCGCGGCGGATCCGCGCCGAGGGCGCGCCGGGGCGGCGGTCCGCGACCGCCACCGCGAGCCAGTCGGCACCGGCCAGCTGAGACCCGGCCGCCAGCTCCGCGGCGGTCCCGCCCGTCATGAGGTACGACGTTCCGCCCGGCCGCCGCACCCGGGCCAACCGCTCGGGGTACGCCAGACCGACGACCAGGCCGGCGGCGAGATCGTCGGTGAGGTGGTCGCGGTCAGCGGGTGCGCCGGATGGAGACGTCGCGGTGGTGCCGGGCGACGGTGCGGTGCCGGGCGCGGCGGCTGCCCGGGCACGTCCGGAACCGGCACGGCTCCCCTCCGGCAGTGCAGCGCGCAGACGGCGTACCTCGGCACGCCAGCGGGCGGTGGCTCCCGCGTCGACGCCGGCGCGCAACCGACGCCAGCCGGCCACCAGGTCGTCGCCCGGCCCGGCGACGCTCTCCTCGGCGAGCAGGGCGACCACCTCGGCCGCGCGGTCGACGCCGACCCGGTCGGCGGCGTCGAGCAGCGCCCGGGCCAGTCGTGGGTGCGCCCCGGCGGAGGCGATGGCCCGCCCCCGCCCGGTGATCCGGCCCGTCCCGTCGATCGCGCCAAGCGTTTCCAGGGTGTCCCGGGCGACCGTCATCGCCGCGGTGGGCGGCGCGTCGGGCAGCGCCAGCCCGACGCCGTCCGGGCTGCCCCAGGCGGCCAGCTCCAACGCGAACCCGGTCAGGTCGGCGGTGGCGATCTCCGGCTCCGGCCGGGCGGGCAGCCGGTCGTGTTTGGCTTCGGACCAGCAGCGGTAGACGTGCCCGGGTGCCTCGCGGCCGGCCCGGCCGGCCCGCTGGGTGGCGGCGGCCCGGGAGACCGGCACGGTGACCAGCGCGCCCAGGCCACGGGCCAGGTCGATGCGGGGCACCCGGGACAGCCCGGCGTCCACCACCGTCCGTACGCCCGGCACGGTGAGGCTGGTCTCGGCCAGCGCGGTGGAGAGCACCACGCGCCGCCGGTCGTCGGTCCGGGGCCGCAGGGCCGCGTCCTGCTCGGCCCCGCGCTGACGGCCGTGCAGGGGTAGTAGCGCGACGGTGTCCCGCAGGTCGGCGAGCCGTCCGGCGACCGCCGCGATCTCACCGGCCCCGGGCAGGAAGACCAGCACGTCGCCGTCCTGTTCGCGCAGTGCCCGCCGGACGGTGGCGGCCACGTGGTCGAGCAGGGCGCGGTCCACCGGGCCGGCCCCGGGCGGCGCGACGGGCCGGGGCGGCGGCGTCCAGATCCGCTGCACCGGGTGCAGCGCCGACTCGGCCCGGACCACCGGGGCCGGGGCGCTCCCGCCGAGCAGCGCGGCGAACCGGTCGGTGTCCGGCGTGGCGGACATGGCGAGGAGCCACAGGTCGGGCCGGAGCGTGGCCCGGGCCTCCACCGAGAAGGCCAGCGCCAGGTCGGCGTCGAGCTGTCGCTCGTGGCACTCGTCGAGCAGTACCGCGCCGGTGCCGGGCAGCTCGGGGTCGTGGTGCAGCCGACGAACCAGCAGGCCGGTGGTCACCACCTCGATTCGGGTGGCGGGGGAGACCTGCCGCTCGCCACGGACCGCGTAACCGACCCGGTCGCCAACGCGCTCGCCGAGCAGGTCGGCCATCCGCCGGGCCGCGGCGCGCGCCGCCACCCGGCGGGGCTGGGCGATCACCACCCGGCCGTCGACCCGGTCGGCCACCGCCAGCGGCGCGAGGGTGGTCTTGCCGGTGCCCGGCGGCGCGACCAGGACGGCGGCACCGGCCGCGTCGAGCGCGCCGAGCAGCGCCGGCAACGCCGGGCGGACCGGCAGGTCCAGGGTCACGTCGGAGAGCACGGCCCAGTCTCGCACCGCCCGGCGCACCGCCCTGCGGGCCGGCTACCAACGCGAACGGCCGGGCCGCCGCCCCGAAGGGAAGCGACCCGGCCGGTGTTCACACGATCGAGGACCGGGGCGACGCTGACCCGCCCCCGATCGTGAAGCCCCTAGTAGGTGCCGTCGAGCTGGCCCCGCAGCTTGGTCAGCGCCCGGGCGAGCAGCCGGGACACGTGCATCTGCGAGACGCCGATCTGGTCGGCGATCTGCGACTGGGTCAGGTTGCCGTAGAACCGCAGGGTCAGGATCTTCTGCTCCCGCTCGTCGAGGGTGGCGAGCGCGGGGCCGAGAGCGACCCGCAGCTCGGCCAGCTCGAACTCGTTGTCCTCGCCGCCGAGCATGTCGCCCAGCTCGGTGGCCCGGTCACCGTCGCCGGTCGGGGTGGACAGCGACACCGCGTTGTACGCGCGGGCGCCTTCCAGGCCCTCCAGGACCTCTTCCTCGGTGAGCTTGAGGTGGGCGGCGATGTCGGCGACCGTCGGCGAGCGGCCGAGGGTCTGCAGCAGCGAGCTGTTGGCGTCGGAGATGGCCAGGCGCAGCTCCTGGAGACGACGCGGTACGCGGATGTCCCAGGTGCGGTCGCGGAAGTGCCGCTTGAGCTCACCGATGATGGTGGGGATCGCGTAACCGGCGAAGTCGACGCCGCGCGTGGGGTCGAACTTGTCGATGGCCTTGATCAGGCCGACGGCGGCGGTCTGCGCCAGGTCGTCGGTCGGCTCGCCCCGCCCGCTGTAGCGGTGGGCGAGGTGGTTGGCCAGCGGCAGCCACGCCTCGATCGCGCGGTCGCGGAGAGCGGCGCGCGACGGGTGGTTGGCGGGCAGGGCGGCCATGGCGTTGAGGAGATCGGCGGCGCTGTCGGTGAGCGCCCGCGGGTCGAGCTTGGTGGTGCTGGTCTGCTCGGCTGTCGTGCTGCTCGCCTGCTCGGTGATCGTTGACGCGGTCATGGTGGTCCTCCCTGCACCTCGTCCGCGGACAAAAATAAGTGGCGCTTCGGTTTAGCTTCAGTTGGGCCGTTCGGGAGTCACCTTAACCTGATCGGCTCCCGGAAATCTAGCCGAAAGGTTGATGTACTTAAGGTGTGTCACGCCACAAATCCCCCATAGGGGGCGACGATCGCGTGGGTTGTGAGGACCCTTACCCGTTTTTCCGGGGCGATCCTGCGGCACCCGGTCATCCGGGCGCGCCCGGCCGGTCGGAGGGTGACCCTCCACCGACCGGTCAACATGAAATCCGACAACCGGGCAGCTGTGTCGACTATCCGTCGTTGTCCCGCCCACGGGACCGGCCGTAGCGTCGCGGAGTAGACACCCGGTTCGGAGGCACCATGCTCGATCCAGCCGCTCCCCAGCTCGTCGTGAACAGCCACACCCTGTACTTCAGCTGGTTGCCTGCGGACCCCGACGCGGTCGCTGCTCTGGTGCCCACCGGATTGCGCCCCCGTGCCGACCGGCAGGTGTTCCTCAACCAGTACGTCGTCGAGGACGAGACGCAGACCTCCGGCTTCGGCGCGTACTCGTTGACGTACCTCGGCGTCTCGTTGGCCGGTGTGGACGCGCCCGGCGGCCTGAGCCCGGGTGGCTGGTGGACCCACTACGTGGCCTCCAGCCGGATCGTCCGCGAGTACGCCACCGCGCGCGGCGCTCCGGTGCTGGCCGGCCGGACCACGATCCAGCTGGACGGCGAGGCGCTGCTCTCCGAGACCGAGGCGGAGGGCGTGCCGCTGATCCGCGCCCGCTGCCGGGTGGGGCAGACCGGGCACGTCATCAGCAGCGGGCACCACCGCTACTTCACCCGCCGCGACGGCCAGCTACTCAGCTCGGTCTACCCGTACGTGGCGGAGCCGGTCACGCCGTTCGAGATCGAGTCGGTGGAGTTCCTGCAACCCCGGCACCCGATGTACGCGCTGCGTCCCGCCAACCCACTGATCATCGGGTTCGGCTACTTCTCACCGCGCTCGTCGTTCGCCTACCCCGGAGGGCTGAGCGTGCACCCGGGCGGCGCCGGCCTGCCCGAGCCGACCCGGCCGGCTCACCAGGTGCCGGCCAACCTCGCGCGCAGCGGCCTGCCGTCCGGGTCGTAGACCAGCCGGTACACCGGCAGCGCCCAGGTACGCGTGAACCAGGGCAGCCGCTCGGGGCGGTGCGGGCGCAGCCGGCCGGGCGGACGCTCGCCGACCTGACCTTCGTCGTACCACTGTTGCAGTTTGTCGGCCGCGGCCGTGACGGCCGCGACGGCGTCGGCCGGGTCGAGCAGGTCGGCGTCGTCGGCGCCGTCCGGATCGCGGTCCAGGTGCTCACGCCAGAGCCGTAGCCGCAGGTCCCGGGCGAAGGCGCGAGCCCCGTCGCCGAGGCCCGCCGGGTCGGTGGGTGTCCGCTCGTCGCGGGTGTCGTCGAGTACGGCGCAGGACAGCTCGCTGTCGTGGGTCCAGGAGCGGCGGTTGAAGTTGTCGCTGCCGATGCTGGCCCAGACGTCGTCGACCACGCATACCTTCGCGTGCACGTAGACCGGGGTGCCGGTGTGGTTCTCCACGTCGAAGACGTGCACCCGATCCGGGGCGGCGCGCTCGCACAGCGACAGCGCCTGCTCGCGGCCGACCATGTTGGGTGGCAGGGCGAGCTTGCCGTCCACGTCCGGGTGCCGGGGCACCACGGCCACCAGGTGCAGCTCCGGGTTCTCCCGCAGCGCCTGGGCGAACAGGTTCGCCACCTCGGTCGACCAGAGGTACTGGTCCTCCAGGTAGATGAGGCGGCGGGCCCGGCGTACCGCCTTGGTGTAGCCCCGGGCCACGGTCCGCTCGCCGTCCGGGGCGAACGAGTAGCGCGGCCGCACGGCCGGGTAGGTGCGCAGCACCTGGATCTGGTGCGGCCCACACTCGGGCGGGGCGGGAGGCTGCTCGGGCAGCGGGTCCGGCCGCAGGTCCGCGCCGCGCAGCCGGTCTCGCGCGTACGCCATCGGGTTCTCCGAGTCCAGCGGCATCGGGTCGGTCCAGCGCTCCCGGAACAGGGTGTCCAGCGCGCCCACCACCGGCCCACGCACCGCGAGCTGCACGTCGTGCCAGGGCGGATTCGGGCCGTACCGGGAGGACATCTGCACCGGCTGCGGGTCGCCGCCGTGCGTCGCGTCGTCGCGGCGGCTGTGGCACAGGTCGATCCCGCCCGCGAAGGCGATGTCCCGTTCCGGGGTATTCGGGTGTCGTAGCACCACCAGCTTCTGGTGGTGTGAGCCGCCCCGGCGCACCCGCTGGTCGAGCAACACCTCACCGCCGGCCGCCGAGATCGTCTCGCTGAGGTTGCGGTTCTCCGCCTCGCTGTAGGCCAGCACGTCCAGGTGCGAGCGCCAGATCAGCCCCTTGACCACCACCCCGCGCTGGGCGGCCTGGGCGAAAAGCTGCGCCACGGTCGGGCCGTCCGGGCGTAGCCGCTGGTCCGGGTCGCCCCGCCAGTCGGTGAAGAAGAGGTGGTCGCCGGCGGTCAACGCCTCGACCTCCTCGACCAGCCGGTCGAAGTACGCCGCGCCGTGAATCAATGGCTCGGCGAGGTTTCCGCTGGTCCAGACGGGTAATTCAGAGACCGGGTTGGCACGCTCCTGCGCGGTGAGGAACCACTCCTGCAACGGCACCGTTCCATCCCCCCGGAGGTCGACAACGTCCTCACGGTAGGACCCCCGACGCGGGTCCGCATGCCGGGCCGCCCGACCGGTGACCTGGACGACGCCACGCGAGCAGCGACAACAGCCGAGGAGGCCACACCATGCCCCGCGAGACGACGAACCCCGTGAACGAGTACCGCGAGCCGGCGGTGGAGAGCGAACGGGGGGCGCTGGTAGCGGTGTTGCTGATGGTGATCCTGGGCGTAGCGGGGATTTTCGCGGTCTCCTGACGGCGGCGCTGCGGGCCGGCTGGCTCTGGCGCCATGATCGTCTCGAGATCGCCGATGTCGGGGCATCCCGCCGCGCGGGAAGCCCCGACATCGCCGACCCGGAGTGGATCACCGGCGCGACCGGCGCTCGACCCGCCCCGCGCCCGTCTCCGGGTATCAAGATCTGAGCAAGTTCACTGATGTTGCTGCTTCGTGCACGCGTGAGACAGCAGGATCAGTGAAGTTGCTCAGATCTTGCTCGCCGCGCGGGTGCGGTGCGGGGCCGGGCCGCGCCGATCTTGCACTTTTGGTTGCCGGGATGAGCTGATTTGGTCCCTTATGACCGAGCAGAAAGTGCAAGATCGGCGGCGTGGGGGAGCGGGCGGGCGGGGGCGTGGCCGTCGGGATGGGCGAGGATGGGGGCGTGGATACGCAACCCACCTTCGGCGATTCGTGGTGGGACCTGCGTGGGGACACAGCCCTCGAACTCCGGCAACGCCAGGCGCTGCATGCCGAACTTCTCGTCGACGTGGCGCCCGGCCATCCACTGCACGGCCAACCCGTCAGGATCGTTGCCAGGTCGCAGACGTCGGACGACATCCTCGTCCAGCTTCCCGAACGCTGGGCGCTCGTCCACCTCACCTGGAAAGCCGCCCCGGAGACCCCGCCGTGGCCGAAGACCACGTTCTACGCCAGCCTCCGCACCTTCGCGAAGGGCTGACAAGACGTGCGCGTCGAAAACCCCTTACACGTCAACGGTCTGGTGCTGCCTGCCTTGATGACCGAACTGCTCAACGCCGGCCACTGGCGGCATCCAGGTGACGAGGTTCTCCGCGATCTCATGCCCTGGTTCGAATCTCCGCTGGACTTCCTCGCCAGCGTCGAGGGGATGCGGGGCGCGAGTGAATCGCTCACCATGTTCGCCGATGACCTTCCGTCGTCGCTCGTGTTCCGGCAGGCACTTGGCAGCACCGCCAACGCCAGCGTCGAACTGCCCTGGCTCGATGCGGAGCAGGCGGTTCTCATCGCGGTCAGCCGCATCCACGGTGACGACGTCGCCATGGCCCTCGACTATCGCACCGACGCCGCCGACCCTCAGGTCGTTGCCAGTGACTTCTGGACCGATCCGGAGCAGTGCTCATGGCGGATCGTTGCCCCGGTCTTCTCCCAGCTCGTAGAGGTCCTCCGGCTGGTCTGACTCGACGTGCGCCACTACGCGCTCGGCGGTGGGAGCACTCGCATCAGGGCGCTGACCGAGGGCCTGACGGTCTTGACGCTTTCGGGTGGATCAGGGCGGCGCGGCGGCAGGCCGTACGCAGGATGACAGCTCCGATCCTCCTGGATCAGACGTTCTTGACTCGGACGGTCTTGGGTCGTACGGTTTTGGGTGTGGTCATCTCACCTTCCTCGTACTGGACAGGCCCGCTGCCCGAGGCGACCCCGCCGGCGGACATGGCGCTGTACCGGCTGCCCACCGGCACCTACACGACGCGAGCGGTGTTCGCCGTGACCGGAGGGTCCATTCGGGACAAGCGGGATTTCGCGGCCACCGCCGTGCTCATCTCCCACCCAAAGGGCGACCTGCTCATCGACGCCGGGTTCGGTGAGCACGTGGCGGAGCACATCACAATGCTGGCGCGGATAGAGCGTGCTCCCCACCGGCTCAGCCGGACCGCGGCGCAGCAACTCGATGCGGCCGGCTATGACCGGTCCCGACTACTGGGCGTGCTCGTCACGCACGTGCACTGGGATCATGTCAGCGGCCTGGACTCGCTGCGGGTGCCGGTGTGGATCAACGAGGCCGAGATCCGGTACGGCGCCGACGACACGCACGGCAGGGTGTTCCGCGCGGTGTCGCAGGGCCTGGAGATCCGGAGGTACGCCTTCGACGGCCCGGAGTATCTCGGCTTTCCGGCGAGCTTCGACTTCTACGGAGACGGCTCGGTGATCGTGGCCCTCGCTGCGGGGCACACCTCGGGTTCTGTCGTCGTGTTCGTCACGCTGCCCTCCGGGCAGCGGTATGCGTTCATCGGCGACCTCACCTGGCAGATGGACGGCATTTCCCGTGGTGCGAAACGCCCGTGGTTGATGCGCCGCGTCGCCGATGTCGACGCGAAGACCGTCCGGGTCGGCCTGCAGCGCAGCATCGCCCTCAGCCGCGTGTTGCAGGTCGTTCCGGCCCACGATGTCGCCGCCTACGACAGCATCCCGCTCCTGCCGTCCCGGTTCCCGAGCGTGACACCGTGACCATGCCTGCCTCACCCGCTTCGAGCCGCCCCGATCCGACGATCGACGAGGCACCGCAGCGCCCCACACTGGGACCGGGGCCCGACTCCGAGCTCACGTGGCTGCTGCACAGGGCGGCCCAACGGATGCACGCACTCGTCGGCGCGGAAGCAGAACGGCACGGCCTGTCGCTGCGCGACCATATCGTCCTCAGCGCTCTGCACAAGACCGCTGATCTCACCCAGGTCGAACTCGGGCAAGCCCTCGGCATGGACAAGACGACTCTCACCGCGGAGATCGACCGGCTGGAGCGCATGGAACTCGTCGCACGGCGCGTCAACCCGCGAGACCGGCGAGCCCGCATCGTCGCCATCACCCCGAAAGGCGATGCGACGCGGGCGGCTGTCGCAGCCGGCACCGAAGCTCGGGAGGCCGACGCGGTCCGGGCCATCCCGGCGGCCGAGGTCGCACAGTTGCGACGTGCCCTCTACGTCATCATCGGCTCGGCCGACGACCCGGGATCGTGCATATGAACGGGCCGCGCCGCCTACCCGGCTGAGGGGCAGGAACACATGCGATCCCGAACGTGGGCTGCCGTTCTACGTGTCGCGGTGCGAGGTCGACGGCTCGACGATGGACCTGCGGAACGGTCCCCATCCCACGAACCGGTCGTACAGGGCTCGCGGGCTCGGCCCGTCGTGCGGGTTGAGGTGGTACAGGTCCCGCATCGCCTCGTAGAACAGCCCGGCCAGGTAGATCGACAGGCTCGGCATCTTGCTCTCGTACTCTGCCTTCAGCATGAGTCGCGCGGTAGCGCACGGCCACGGCTGGCCGTCGGCGCGGCAGGCCCAGTGCGGCCGTAACGGCGTGTGCGGCGGGGTTTGGCCGCGCCGGCGCGGACGGTCCGCGACCGGCCCTCGGTCAGGGCCGGACACCTGCGCGGAGATCACGACCAACCCCCGTTGGCTCGTGCCCGGATCAGGCGGCCCACCATCGGGACGGCTTCGCTACGGCAGAACGTGAAGCGCACAGTGCCTCCTTCGCGTTGTCGTCGTGGGACGGGGCCGCCCCCGTGCGTGCTCGCCCGGCAGGGGCGACCCCGGTACGAACGCGTCCGCCGGGTTCGGGTCCCTACCGGCCGCGCCGTCTGGGCCAAACGTGCCATCTGTAGTCGGACAGAAACAGCCCGTGTCGGTATGGTGTCCAGAAATCCACTGTGCCCGGAGGTGTCGTGGTGAATGACGCGCTGCGGGTGGCGCTGCAAAGGTCCGGCCACACAACAGAATCCCTGGCCGGACGCATCGGTGTTGACCCCAAGACAACGGATCGATGGTTGCGCGAGGGCCGAATCCCGCATCAGGCACACCGGACTGCTGCGGCGGGGGCACTCGGTTGCGCTGTGTCCGACATATGGCCGGACACAAACCGTCGGACACGTGATCTCGCTTGGTTCCGCCCCTGGGAGGTGATCGAGCGCGAGGCGCACTCCCTGCGCTCCTACCAGCCGCTCGTCCTGCCCGGTCTGCTTCAGGTCGAGCGGTACGCACGCGCACTGTTCACCTCGGCCGGGCAGCTCACCTCCGACGAAGTCGAGCGGCGAGTAGCAGCCCGGATGTCTCGTCAGTCGGTGCTCGCCAAGGACGGCCCGCCGTGGTTGACGTCCGTCGTGGACGAGGGGGTCCTACGACGCTGCGTGGGCAGCCCCGAGGTGATGCGGGAGCAACTCGAATCGCTGGTGGGAACGGAGCGCCTGCCGCACGTACGCGTCCATGTGGTGCCTCTGTCTGCCGGTGCATACGCTGGTCTTTCCGGCCCATTCGTGATTGCGAGCAGCGCCGACAATCGAACCGCGGGCTATCTCGACACACAGCTCCACGGTCAGGTGGCGTCCGAGCCTGCGGAACTGGTTGCTCTGATGGCAGCATGGGAGAACGTGCGCGGCATGGCACTGTCTCATGAGCAGTCGATCCAACTCATAAGGGAAGTGGCGGGGACATGGAGCTGACCGGCGCCATCTGGCGCAAGAGCACCCGTAGCAGCGCCAATGGTGGCGACTGTGTCGAGGTTGCCGACAACCTGTCCGGCGTCGTTGGCGTTCGGGACTCGAAGGACCAGACCGGCCCTGCGCTGGTTTTCAGCCCGGCGGCCTGGCGGGCGTTCGTAGACATGGCGAAGGCTCACAAGGCGGCCTGACCGCTATTAGCGTTCCGGACGCAGTCTCTCGATCTCATCAGGGAAGCGGCATCATCATGGACATGACCGGCGCGCGATGGCGCAAGAGCACGAAGAGCGGTAGCAACGGCGGCGCGTGCGTCGAGGTCGCCGACAATCTCCCCGGTGTCGTCCTTGTCCGCGACACGAAGGACCGTGACGGTGGGACGCTGGCCTTCGGTCCGGTGCAGTGGCGGGCGTTCGTCGACATGGCGAAGGCCCACGCGGCGGCCTGACCGGTACTACGCGAAACGCCCCCGGATCGCTCCGGGGGCGTTTCGCATGATCGGGGTCAGGGGCGCGGGCGCTTGCCGTCGGTGTGCGGGATGCGCTCGGTGGGGATGACGCCGAGGCGGCCGGCCTTGAAGTCCTCGAACGCCTGGAGCAGCTCGTCGCGGGTGTTCATCACGAACGGCCCGTACTGCGCCACCGGCTCCCGGATGGGCTGCCCGCCCATGATGTAGAGGTCCAGCGCCGGGGTGTTGCTGTCCTGCGTGGCGTTGGCGCTGAAGCGCAGCGCACTACCCGGACCGTGCACCGCGAGCTGGCCGGTGTGCACCGGCCGGCGCTCGGCGCCGACGGTGCCGCGCCCGCCGAGGACGTACACCAGGGCGTTGAAGTTGGGGTTCCAGGGCAGGTCGACCTGCGCGCCGGGCTGGACGGTGACGTGGCTGATGGTGATCGGCGTGAACGTGGAGCCCGGGCCCTTGTGCCCGGCGATCTCACCGGCGATGACGCGAATGAGCGCGCCGCCGTCCTCGGTGGTGAGCAGAGCCGACTCCCGGCCCCGGATGTCCTGGTACTGGGGCGGGTTCATCTTGGCCTTGCGGGGCAGGTTGACCCAGAGCTGCGTGCCGTGGAAGAGGCCGCCGCTCGTCACGAGGTGCTCCGGCGGCGCCTCGATGTGCAGCAGGCCACTGCCGGCCGTCATCCACTGGGTGTCGCCGTCGGTGATGGTGCCGCCGCCGCCCTGCGAGTCCTGGTGGTCGAAGACGCCGTCGATGATGTACGTGACGGTCTCGAAGCCGCGGTGCGGGTGCCACGGGGTGCCCTTCGGCTCACCCGGCGCGTAGTCGACCTCGCCCATCTGGTCGAGGTGGATGAAGGGGTCCAGGTCGGTCGTCGACACCCCGGCGAAGGCCCGGCGGACCGGGAAGCCCTCGCCCTCGAAGCCGCTGGGCGCGGTGGTCACCTTGCGGACCTTGCGGATCGCGGTGGCCTTGTGGAGCTTGGGCAGGCGGGGCAGGACGAGAACGTTGTCAACGGTGATCGCGGGCATCGCGGGGCTCCTTAGCGTGAGGCGTGGGTGTTCGACGTGGTCCCGGCCGCCCGCAAGCGGCGGCCGAGCCGGTCGAAGATCCGGGTGAGGCAGGCGACCTCGGCGTCGTCGAGGTCGTCCATCAGATGGGTACGCACCGACGCCAGGTGGTGCGGTGCGGCCTCCGTCAGCGTGAGCAGCCCGGCGGCGGTGAGCACGGCTTCGCTGCCGCGCCGATCGTCCGGGCAGGGCTCCTTGCTGACCAGGCCGCGCCGTTGCATCGAGGAGATCTGGTACGTGAGGCGGCTGGGGGAGAAGACCAGGCGGCCGGCCAGCTCGCCCATCCGCAGCCGTTGCCCCGGCGCTTCGGAGAGCAGGACCAGCACGTGGTAGTCGGCGAAGCTGAGGTCGCTGTCGGCCCGCAGGTCGTCTTCCATCTGGGTGAACAGGCGCTGGCTGGCCTCGATGTAGGCGCGCCAGGCGGCCGCTCGGGTGCTGTCCAGGCTCTCTGTCACGCCCACGACGATAGCACTAGTTAAAAATTTAACTAGTGGTGATGCGGGTTGTCTGCGTCACGTCTGTCCGGTTGTCGGCCTCCTTCGTACAGCTTTGAAGAAGGCTGCGGCTAAACCGGCGGCGGGACCGGCGTGATGTGTGCCAGACTCCGGCCTCGTGGAACATGTGGAGCTGACCGCCGACGACCTGCTGCTACGCCCCTGGCGGGAGGCGGACGCGCCGGCGGTGCGCGACGCCCTGCGCGACAGTGCCATCGCCCAGTGGAACCCGCAGGGCGACGGCCCGATCGACGACCAGGCCGCCCTGCTCTGGGTGCGTCGTCGGGGCGACTGGTCAGCCGGCGACCACGCCTCGTTCGCGGTGACCGCCGCCGGTGACGGGGAGGTGCTCGGCTCAGCGTCGCTGCACCACATCCGGCACGGCGACGCCTCGATCGGTTACTGGACGGTGCCGGCGGCGCGCGGGCGCGGTGTCGCCACGCGGGCCGTCGCCCGGCTCACCGCGTGGGCGTTCGACGACCTGCGGCTGCACCGGATCGAGCTGTGCCACGCCGTCGCCAACCCGGCGTCCTGCCGGGTCGCCGACCGGGCCGGCTACTCCGCCGAGGGCACGCTGCGCGAGTCGTACCGGTACGGCGACGGCCGCCGCTACGACGAGCACCTGCACGCCCGCCTGGCCACCGACTGCTAAGACTGGCCGGTCAGCCCGGTCTACGAGCCGTCGCGCCCCTGCCAGGTCGTCACGCATGCCTCGTTGCCCTCGGTGTCGGCGAGAACCCAGAAGGCGGGAGCGTGGGACGCGGACACGAGTCGGCCACCGGCCGTGAGCGCGGCCTCGATCCGCCGGGATGCCTCGTCGTGTGGGACGCAAATGTCGAAGTGGATGCGATTCCGGTCCGTGCGTGGCCGGTCCATCTGCTGGAACCACATCGCCGGACCCTGCCCCACCGGGTCGACGATCGGGTCCTCAGGACCGTCGGCTCCCGCCTCGTCCGCGTAGCCCAGCACGGCCTTCCAGAACGGCCGGACCGCAGCGATGTCGAGCGCGTCGACAGCGATCTCCACGAGCTGGACCGACCGTGGCGCACTCGGTCCGATCTCGGGAGCGGTCTGGCGCCCGCCGTCGCGCACGGTGGCGGAGATCCGATGCGCAAGGTCGATGTCGCGGGCGGTGAGCGCCGCCTGATCCAACGTTTGCAGGGTCAGGACGACGCGGTCCGCCCGGAGGTCGGCGCGCAGGTGCCCGTCGGCGTCGCCACCGCACGCCGTCACCACGCGGGCCACCACCTCGGCTGCCTCGGTCAACGAACCGACGGGCACCGACGTGCGCAGCGCGCCCAGCAGATACCGCCATCCCTGGTCGCTGATCGCGTCCGAGGCCGCCCGCCGTTTCAGCACCTGTTCCATATCGGCATCGTTGCATGCGGCGGGGCCGAGTCCCGGCGTGCGGGCCGACGCGGGACCTCCACACCTCTGGTCTGACACTGTCGAGCTGCCCCGCATGTGGGGCGGGCCGCAGCGACCGCTACGCGAATCGACGGTCGGCCCAGACCTGGGGCAGCTCGACAGGACGAGCACACACGTGGCAGGGGCCGAGCCCCTGTCCTGGTAATCATGGTCGGGCTGCCCGAGTGGCTGACTCGACCCTAGGATCGCGACGGTGCAGGAGACCCGGTCAACGGTTCGGCCAGCGAGGTTGGCGGATCTCGCGTCACTGGTGGAGTTGCGCCTGGCCAACGCTGAGGCGCACATCGCGCTCGACGCTGCCACCTACCGCGTCCCGCCGCGCGACGCGGTAGTTCGCCACTTCACGGAAACGGTGGCCGACGAGGCCGGGCGGCATGCTGTCCTCGTCGCTGAGGGGCACGACGGTCAGGTGGTCGGGATGGTCGAAGTGCTGCGGCATCCCGACCCGCCCGACCATCAGATCCTGCGTCCCGAGCCGTCGGCCCAGGTCCACACGGTGGTGCTGCCCCATGTCCGAGGGCTCGGGGTGGGATCAGCGTTGCTGGCGGCGGCAGAACGGTGGGCACGCGACCGGGGGATCACGTATCTGTCGGCCGGCATCCACCACCGCAACGTCGGTGCGGTCCGCTTCTACAGTCGGCACGGCTACACCGACGCCGGTCTCTCCCTCGGTAAGAGCGTGGCTTCGCAGCCGACGGTTACTCGGTGACCCGGCGCAGGAACGCGGCCAGGTGGCCGGTGGTGCGGTCGATCTTCTCGGTGAGGGTGATGGTCTCGTCGATCCGCCGTCCGGCGTCCTTCTTGCCCCGCAGGTAGAGCGAACAGGACAGGTCGGAGCAGACGTACGCCCCCACGGAGTTGCCCTGCCGGCCCTCGCGGCCGGCCTTGCGGGCGGTCGTCAGCGACACACCGTCGCCGGTGTGGGTGGTCGTCGGTCTCGGCGACCAGGTACGCCCGCTGCGGCGCGGCGGGGTCCCGCCAGCCGAGGAAGTCGAGGTCCTCCCAGGGGTACGTGTCGAGATCGCCCGGCAGAGCCATCCGCTCCGCCTCGCCCTGCGTGACGTTGACGAAGGAGGCGCGGATGGCGGGTTCGGTGATGGCTAGCATTCGACAGGCCGCACGCTACTGCCGACCATCTGCCGGGCTGATTCGCATCGCCCAGCGCGGAGGTGGCCCCCTGCCGGATAATGCGCCACAAAGCCGGTCGGAATGCTCGAAAGAGGCGAGGCGGTGGCGAGAAACGCAACCGGGCTGCGACGAAGACCCGAAGCCACGAGGACGACGCACCTGGAACTGCTGTTCGACGTCGTGTTCGTTCTCGCGCTCATGCAACTCGCGTTCGTGTTGGCGGATCTGAGCTGGAGCGGCATCGTCCGGGCGTTGATCTTGCTGTTTCCCCTGATGGAGGTCTGGACCGTCACGGCCGAGCAGTGCAACAAGTTCGACCCGCGACTACCGCAGATACGGTTGCTGGTCCTCGGAAATCTGCTCGGTACCCTGCTGATGGCCGCCGCGGTACCGCAGGCGTTCGGCGCGCGGGGCTTGTACTTCGCCGTCGCGAACGTAGCCGTCCAGCTCGGTGCCGCCGGCGTTCTCCTGTATCTGCTGCGGGGCGACGAACTCCAGCGCGTCGAGTTGCGCAGGGCCTTCTGGTTCAGCGTAGCGGCGGTGCCCTGGATCGTCGGCGCCCTCACGGAGGGCTGGACCCGTGTGGTGTTGTGGGCGCTGGCCGTGGCGGTGACATTGGCGTCGAACGTCCTCGGGCTGCCCACCCCGGGGCTGGGCCGCGCGCGTGCGGGGGAGTTCGCGTTCTCCGCGGCACACCTCGCTGACCGCTGTCGACAATTCTTCACCATCGCGCTCGGAGAGTTGATGCTGGTCACTGGTCTTACTCTTGATCACGCCGGGTTCGAAATCGCGCCTCTCGCGGCGGCCTTGGCGGCATTTATCACCACGGCGCTGCTTTGGCGCATCTACTACAACAGCGCCGGTGAACTGGAAGCAGACGCCATCGCAGCGGTCGCCGCACCAAAGGCCGGACGTCCGGTTGTCTTCTCTCACCCGGTTCTCGTCGCCGGAATCCTCGCGATATCGGTCAGCTACAAGTTGGTGATCGCACATCCGCTGGGACACACGCCGCCAGCCTGGATCGCCTTCATCGTCGGCGGGCCTGCGCTGTTCCTCGCCGGACGCGCCATGCTGGAGTACGCCGTGTTTCGTCGCGTGTCGGGCGATCGGTGGCTCGCGATCCTCGTCCTCGCCGGCATCTCACCAGCCCTGATCTTGACACCGCCACTGTTGGCCGCCTTCGCGGCCACCCTCGCTCTGGCTGCGGTCGCCACAATCGATTCCGTACACAGCCAACGGCCCCCACTGCGGCCAGCAGCAGCCAGCAAGTGACACGACCACGAATGGGTGGCGCCCGCGACCCCTGAGCGAGCGCGTGCGACGGTGCCGAGTTCCGGATGTGCGGGCCGAGGTGGGACCGTCCTTGGTTCGGCCCTGTCGAGCTGCCCCGGAAATGGGGCAGGCTGCGTCGACCGCGCCGTGCGAGTCGACGGTCGGCCCAGATCTGGGGCAGCTCGACAGGGCCCACACCTCCATAGGTCACCCCGACGCCGACCTGAGCCGCCTGTCATAAAGGCTGTTCGACGTGGACTTCGACGAGCCGAAAATTGACCCCATCGTCGATAGTGGAACTCGCGATATTCTGGCGACGACCGTTGAGGTGGTATGGGGGATATGGGGTGAACGAGGAAGAGGCTCAGAAAAGTACCTCACCTGAAAATTCAGATGATGTCCCCGCCGAAGTCACGTCGCCAGCGGCCACCGGAGGCAGCGAAAGCCGGCAACCCCGCTCTCCGTCGCGGCCGTGGGAGGCCGTGGCCGCGGTCTCTGCCGCGGCCGGGGTGATCGTGGCGCTCGCCGTCGGGCTGCCGAGTGTTCTGTCGGACAGGTCTGCCGAGCCCGAGCGTCCCCCGGCCGCTGTGTCCCCGACGTCGGTCCCGCCGCAGGCGCCGTCGCCCAGCCCTGCACCGCCTGTCACGATCCTCACGCCAACGTCGACAGATGGCGCAACCGTGGAGTGTGTGAAAGACGCCTGCGCCATCGAGGTGCGCGGCAGAACGCGCGCTGCGGCTGGGCTGCATTCGTATGTGTTGATCGCGCGCGAATGTTGCCCCGGAGACGTGCCGCGGTATTACGTCCAGTGGGATTCCACGAAAGAAATCCCGGGTGGGGACTGGGTCGCTCTGGCCTATGTTCAAAAGCCGCCCATCAACGCCACGTTCCAGATCAAGGCGATTCTCACGACCTCCGTCGTCCGGGCGACGCCCGGAGCCGACGACCTCATCGTCTGGTCCGACGATATGGCGGAGGCCGTCGGACTCGTCGCGGAGACGCCGACGGTCACCGTGAAAGTCGCGGACGTCGTCCAGGCGACCGCGTTCTGCGACTGCTCGTAGCGAGACGCCAGTTACTCGGTGACCCGGCGCAGGAACGCGACCAGGTGGCCGGTGGTGCGGTCGATCTTCTCGGCCAGGGTGATGGTCTCGTCGATCCGCCGTCCGGCGTCCTTCTTGCCCCGCAGGTAGAGCGAGCAGGCCAGGTCGGAGCAGACGTACGCGCCGACGGTGTTGCCCTGCCGGCCCTCGCGGCCGGCCTTGCGGGCCGTCATCAGCGACACGCCGTCGCCGGTGTGGGTGGTCAGGCAGAAGGAGCACATGCTGCGTCGTACCCGCCCGGTCTGCTGTGGCGCCACCCGCAGCGCGACCCCGACGGGGCCGGCGTCGGTCTCGGCGACCAGGTACGCCCGCTGCGGCGCGGCGGGGTCCCGCCAGCCGAGGAAGTCGAGGTCCTCCCAGGGGTACGTGTCGAGATCGCCCGGCAGGGCCATCCGCTTCGCCTCGCCCTGCGTGACGTTGACGAAGGAGGCGCGGATGGCGGGTTCGGTGATGGCTAGCATAGGTAGTAGCCTAGCTCTCCTAGGCAAACGATTAACAAGGCTAGATTGAGGGGTGTGGCGCGTGGCACGTGCCGGTCTGACGGTGGAGCGGTTGACCCAGGTGGCGGCCGACCTGGCCGACGAGGTGGGCGTCGAGAACGTGACCGTCGCCGCCCTCGCGCGGCACTTCGGCGTGAAGGACGCAAGCCTCTACTTCCACCTCAAGAACGCCCACGACCTGCGCGTCCGGATCGCCCTGCTGGCGCTCGCCGAACTGGCCGACCAGGTCGCCGACGCGCTCGCCGGCCGGGCCGGCAAGGACGCCCTCGTCGCCTTCGCCAACGCGTACCGGGACTACGCGAGGCGGCACCCGGGTCGGTACGCGGCCATGCAGATCGACCTCGACCCCGAGACGGCCGCCGCGAGCGCGGGCATCCGGCACTCGGAGATGACCCGGGCCATCCTGCGCGGCTACCGGCTCGCCGAGCCCGACCAGACCGACGCGATCCGGATGATGCACAGCACGTTCCACGGCTTCGTGAGCCTGGAGCGCACCGGCGGCTTCCGCCACACGCCGCGCCCGACGGACGACTCGTGGTCCCGTACCCTCGATGCCCTTGATTCCCTGCTGCGCAACTGGCCGCAGCCGTGAGCTGACCGACCGCGACGGCCTAGGCTCGGTGTGTGCAGGATCTTGAGTTGGCCGACTGGCGGGAGCGGGTGGCCCGGCTGTACCTCTCCGACGTCGACCTGGCCGGCTTCCGCGCCGGCCGCGACGACCTTTTCGCCACCCACCCCCAGAGCCCCATCCCGCCCGACGAGCGGCCCGCCTTCCGGGGCGTGCGCTACTTCCCACCCAACCCGGCGGCCGTCGTCGAGGCACCCCTGCGGCCGGCCAGCGGGGAGCTGAGCATCGACACCGGCGGCCCGGACGGAGTGGTGAACTACCGGCGGGTGGCGGTGGCCGAGACGACCTGGGGTCCGCTCACCCTCTGGTGGATCGAGGCGTACGGGGGTGGGCTGTTCGTGCCGCTGCGCGACGGCACCTGCGGAGGCGACACGTACGGCGGGGGCCGCTACCTCACCGACACGGTGAAGGGCACCTTCGGCCGAGGTGTCGAACTGCTGCCGGGCGACCGGGTCCGGCTGGACGCGAACTACCTCTACAACCCGAGCTGCGCGTACGACGACCGCTGGGCGTGCCCGCTCGCGCCACCGGAGAACCGCGTCGAGGTGCCGTTGCGCGCCGGTGAACTGGCGTACCACGAGTGACCCGCGAGCAGCAGAACCGGTTACGAACACCGAGCTGACAGCTTCCTGACATGCCTGCGCCAGGGTGGGGCCGAATCGGTCACACGACTGGAAAGAGGACAGCATGGCGAGGCATCGCACGGCGCTACTGGTGTGCGCCGCCGTCATCGCGACGGTGACCGCCGGATGCGACTCCGGCGGGGCGGAGACCGGGGCAGGGCAGCCCGACGTCGCCACCCTCCAGACGGCGACCGCCGCGCCGCCGTCGCGGAGCACGCCGCCGACCGCGGAGGCGCCGCGTTTCCGCCTCGACGACACCGACGCGGACCGGGCCGCCAAGCGGAAGCCCTACGACGACTGCCTCAAGGAGCACGGCCTCGACGTCATCGCGATCCGGCAGAAACGCAAGCCGCCTCTCAGTGACGCCGCCCGGGAGGCCGCCAACAAGGCGTGCGAGCCCCTGAACCCGCTCCCGCCCTGGGAGGAGGACCCCACCAACCCGAAGGCCCGCGATTTCACCTACGCCGTCGTCAGGTGCCTGAAGGCCAAGGGCGTCGACGTCGAGCTGTCGCCCGACGGGTCGAGCTACGGCTACCGGGGATCACCCGACGACCCGGGCGACGTCGAGAAGGACATGAGCCTCGCCCAAGCCTGCCGCCGCGAGGTCGCCAAAACCAACTACTGAGCCCTCAACGGCCCCACGCCGCCCCCCGGCGCGCGCCGATCTTGCACTTTCGGTTGGTGAAATGCACCGTTCTGAACCAGTTTGGTACCGCAGAAAGTGCAAGATCGGCGGCGGCGGCGGGGTGGCGGCGGCGCGGCGGCGCGGGGTGGCGGCGCGCGGTCAGCGGGAGTTGGGCATGTGCATTCGGGCCAGGAGTTGCCTTGCCTGGTCGGCTAGCTGCGCGTCGACAGTTACCGCGTACTGGCCCGCGCGCAGCGAACTGGCCGAGGTGAAGTCGCGCTGCCCGCCGGTCATGGCGTGCGCGACCGCCCCGAACACGGCACCCCAGATCGCGCCGATGACCAACCCGACCAGGATCACCGCCAGCCAGTTGCCGACCGTGAAGATGCCGAACAGCAGGCCGATGAAGAGCCCGAACCAGGCGCCGGTCCCGGCGCCGAGCAGGGCCGCGCGGCCCGTCGTCATCCGTCCGAGCACCGTCTCGACAAGCGTCAGGTTCGTACCGACGATGGCGGTGTGCTCCACCGGGAAGCGGTTGTCCGCCAGGTAGTCGACCACCTTCTGCGCGGACGGATAGTCGGGATACGAGCCGATCGTCACGGTGGGCGGGCCGCCCTCCGGCCCGTGCCCGTCCGCGCCGGGCGTGGCCGGGCGGCCGGCCGGGCCGGACGGAAGCACGTCACCGCTGGATGCGCCGGGCCGCCAGGCGGCGGTCGGCCCCGAAGCTGAGGTCATGAGCATCCTCCCTCGTCAGCCGCCCGGTTTCCCACCAGTGCCGAGCGGTAACGCCGGGGCGGCAGGTGGGTGCCGCGGCGCGGGGAGGCATGCGCGCGGACGGCCCGGGTAGGCAGTCGGGTGCAGACCGCAAAGATCAGCGACCACGGGTTTCTCGCGGACGGCCGCAGCGCGGCGCTGGTGGACCACGCCGGGTCGGTGAACTGGTGGTGCCCCGGCCGGTTCGACGCCCCGTCGGTGTTCGCGCGGCTGCTCGGCGAGGACGCCGGGCACTGGTCGATCCGGCCGGAGACCGACGACTACACGGTCGAACGCCACTACCTCGACGACACTCTGGTGCTGCGGACCGTCTTCCGCACCGCGCAGGGCGAGGTGGAGGTGACCGACGCGCTCGCCCTGGAGCCGGGTGCGCGCGAGCACGACATCGGCTACCGCTCGCCGCAGGTGCTGGTCCGCAGTGTGCGGGGGCTCGCCGGCGAGGTGCCGATGCGGGTCCACTACCGACCCCGGTTCGAGTACGGCCGTACCACGCCGTTTCTCGTCGAGCGGGACGGCGCCCTGGAGGCGGTCGGCGGGGCCAGCCGGCTCGCCCTGGTCGGGACGGTGCGGCTGACCTGCGGCGACGGCGAGGCCGCCGCGACGTTCACCGTCCGCGCCGGCACGACCCACAACTTCACCCTCGGGTACGCCCCGACCTACGACTCGCCCCGGCCGCAGGTGCCCGACGCCGACCGGACCATCGCCGACACCGCCGAGGGCTGGCGCTCCTGGGTCCGCAAGCACGAGTACCACGGCATCTACGCCGAGCACGTACGGCGCAGCGCGCTGGTGGTGCAGGGCATGACGTACCGGCCCAGCGGCGCGGTGGTCGCCGCGGTGACGACCTCGCTGCCGGAGAAGCTCGGCGGGGACCGGAACTACGACTACCGCTACGTCTGGGTACGCGACTTCAGCCTGACCCTGCGGGCGCTGTGGCGGACCGCGTGCTTCGACGAGGTGCAGCGGCAGTTCGCCTGGATGGGACGGGCCATGGGTCGGATCGACGAGGAGCCGGTACCCATCATGTACGGGGTGCTGGGCGAGCGGGACCTCACCGAACACCGCCTCGACCAACTCGCCGGCTACCGCGACAGCCCGCCCGTGATGATCGGGAACGACGCGTGGCGGCAGCGGCAGACCGACATCTTCGGTGAGGCGATGGACGCGGCCTGGCTGATGCGCGACCGGCTGGAGCCGTTGGAGCCGGACGTCTACCACCTGCTGCGCTCCCTCGCCGACAAGGCGGCCCGGGACTGGCCGCTGCCGGACGCCGGAATGTGGGAGGAACGCGGGATCGAACGCCACCACGTCTCCTCGAAGGTGCACTGCTGGTCGGCGCTGGACCGGGCGGTCCGTTTCGGCGAACGGCTGGGGGACCCGCAGGACGTGGCCCGCTGGGCGGACGCCCGCGACAAGGTCCGTGCCGAGGTGCTCGAACGCGGCTGGAACGAGCGCGTCGGGGCGTACACCGGAAGTTATGAGTCCGACGACCTGGACGCGTCGGTGCTCGTGATGCCACTTGTGGGGTTCCTGCCGGCCGACGACGAGCGGATGCGCTCGACGATCCGCGCGGTGGAGAGCAAGCTGTCGCACGACGGCCTGCTGCGACGCTGGGACGGCGACCCGGCGGGGTTCCTCATCTGCTCGTTCTGGCTGGTCTGCTGCCTGGCACTGGCCGGCGAGCGGGACCGGGCGCACGAGTTGTTCGAGACGCTGCTCGGCCGGCTCAACGATCTGGGACTCTTCGCCGAGCAGATCGACCCGCAGACCGGGGAACAGTTGGGCAACTTTCCCCAGGCCTTCTCGCACATCGGTCTGATCAACGCGGCCGGTGTGCTCTCCGACGTCGAGGAGGACTCGGCGCTGCGCAGTCTGGGCATGCCGCCCGCCTTCTTCACCCCGGCGCCCCGCTGAGCACGTCACCCCCGTACCGGGGAATGATGCCGGCATGAGACTGGTGCTCACGGCGGACACGCATCTGCCGAAGCGGGCCCGGGCCTCCCGGAGCAGTTGTGGACGGCGATCGAGGCGGCCGACGTCGTGCTGCACGCCGGCGACTGGGTCGACGAGTCGCTGCTCGACGCGATGACCGCCCGCGCGCGGCGGCTCGTCGGCGTGTACGGCAACAACGACGGGCCGGAGTTGCGCGCCCGGCTGCCCGAGGTGGCCCGCGTCGACCTCGACGGGCTACGGGTCGCCGTGGTGCACGAGACGGGTCCGCGTACCGGCCGGGAAGCGCGGTGCGCGGCCCGCTTCCCCGACGTCGACCTGCTGGTCTTCGGGCACTCGCACATCCCCTGGGACACCGTGGCCCCCACCGGGCTGCGCCTGCTCAACCCCGGGTCGCCCACCGACCGTCGATCCCAGCCGTACGCCACCTACCTGGAGGCCGAGACGACCCGGGGGAGCCTTACCTCCGTACGCCTGCACACCCTGCCCCGGCGCTAGCTACTGGCCGCGACCCGTCTCGGCCTGGAGCTCGTCGATCCGCTTGGAAGCCTCGGCCTTGGTCAGGTCGTCCGGCAGCGTCGCGTCCGCCTCCCGGGCCAACGTGGCCAGGTACGACTCCTGGGCCGCCGTGGGCGGCTCGTCGCCGGTGACCCACTCGTCCGGGTCCTTGATCGCGCCGCGTGGGTCGGCCTGGTCGTTGCTACGGTCCGTCATCCTCATCACCCTTTCTTCGAACAGGTGTGCCAGTACCCCGATCGTTGCCGGTTCATGCCCCTACGATCATCGGGTGAGCGTGAACTCCTCAGGTGTGCTGGTGGTCGGGTCGGGCATCGCCGGGGTGGCGTGCGCCGTGGAGCTGAACCGCGCCGGGGTGCCCGTGCAGGTCCGCGAACGGGGGCACGTCAGCGGCGGCCGGATGGCCAGCAAACGCTTCGACGGCCGGCCCGCCGACATCGGCGCCGCGTACTTCACCGCCGGCGACCCGGACTTCGCCGCCGTCGTCGACGAGTGGCGGACCGCCGGTCTGGTCCGCGAGTGGACCGACACCTTCTGGGCGTACGACACGAACGGCCGGCACGAGGTGCCCGGCCCGCTGCGGTACGCCGCCCCACGCGGGCTGCGGTCGCTCGTCGAGCACCTGGCCCGTCCGGTGCCGGTGACCGTGGACCGGTTGGTGCTCGCCGTGGAACCCGGGCCGACGGTCGACGGCGAGGCGTACGCGGCGGTCGCCCTGGCCATGCCGGGACCGCAGGCGGCCCTGCTGCTCGATCCGGCCCTGGCCGACGCCACCCGCATCGTGCAGGCGCAGACCTGGTCGCCGACGCTCTCCGCGGTGCTGCGCTTTCCGGCCCGGCGCTGGCCGACCTTCCGGGGCGCGTTCGTCAACGACCATCCGGTGCTCAGCCTGATCTGCGACGACGGCGACCGGCGCGGCGACGACGCGCCGGTGCTGGTCGCGCACACCGTGCCGGAGTTCGCCGCCGGGCACCTGGCCCAGCCCTCCGCCGCCGGTCCGGCGATCGAACAGGCCGTCCGGGACCTTCTCGGGCTGCCCGACGAGGCCGCCGACGTGCACGTGCACCGCTGGACGTACGCCAAGCCGACCGGCGAACCCACCGAGGTCACCCACCACCTCGACGCGGACGGGATCGGCCTGGCCGGCGACGCGTTCGGCACCCCCCGTGTGCAGAGCGCCTGGCGCTCCGGCCGAGACCTCGGTCGCGCGCTCGCCGCCCGCCTCGGCTGAGGAGTACCGGCACGCTCGTCAGTGCCCGGCGGCGGCCACCGGCTGCGGCTCGCGCTCGGACGGGTCGGCGGTCCGCTCACCCTCGCGGTCCAGCAACTGCATCACCGGGGTCGCCGCGACGCCGTGCACCACCACGGACACGAGCACCACCAGACCGACCGTGGCCCACAGCAGTTCCGCCTGCGGGAAGTCCGCCTTCGTGGTGGCGTACGCCAGGTAGTAGAACGAGCCCACGCCGCGGATGCCGAACAGCGAGATCACCCAGTGCTCCGCCGGACGACCCGGCGCGCCGCGCAGCGACAACCAGCCGACCGCCGGCCGGATCAGGAAGACCAGCGCCAACCCGACGGCCGCCGCCGGCCAGGTCAGCGGGGCGAGCAGGCCGCCCACGATCGCGCCGCCGAGCAGCAGCAACAGCACCAGGGTGAGCAACCGTTCGACCTGCTCGGCGAAGTCGTGCAGCACCGAGTGGAACTCGTGGGTCCGCTCGGCGGCCCGGATGGCCCGCGCGGCCACGAACACCGCCAGGAAGCCGTACCCGCCGGCCACCTCCACCAGCCCGTACGCCAGGAACGTGGCGGCCAGCGCCAGGAAACCCTCGGCGTGCCGGGCCAGCCGCAACTCGCTGGGCGCCCGGAAGAACAGCTTGCCGAGCAGCCAGCCGATGAGCAGGCCGCCGCCCACCCCGACGCCGACCTTCCAGAGCACGTCCACGGTGAACCATTCGGCCATCCACTCCCGGGGGGCGAGGCTGGTCGAGGCGATGGCGATGGCCGCGTAGACGAACGGGAACGCCAGCCCGTCGTTGAGGCCCGCCTCCGAGGTCAGGGCGAAGCGGACCTCGTCCTCGGAGTCCTCCACGTCGGTCGGCTCGCCGACCTGCACGTCGGCGGCGAGCACCGGGTCGGTCGGCGCGAGCGCGGCGGCCAGCAGCAGCGCCGCGGCGGGCACCAGGCCGGCCCACCACCAGCCGAGCAGTGCCACCGCCGCTATGCACACCGGCATCGCGATGGCCAGCAGCCGCCAGGTGGAGGACCACCGGGCCCAGCTCAGCGGCCGGTCGATCTTCAACCCGGCACCCATCAGGGCGACGATCACCCCGATCTCGGTCAGGTGGGTGGCCAACTCCGGATGGGCCAGCGGGTCCGGTGTGGGCAGTCCGATGGGGAGGACGAAGACCAGCATGCCGAGGGCGAGGAACGCGATCGGCATGGACAGCGGGCGGCGCTCCAACACCCTCGGCAGGATGCCCGCGAGCAGCGCGCCCACTCCGACCAACGCGAACGCCACGTCTACCGGCTCCACGAACACCACCCTCTCGCCGCACCCGCGCGGTGCGGGCAGGTGGCCACAGATGCCCCGGAAGACTCGCGGCTATGCGTGTCCGCCCGCGCGAACCGGAGTGGGTCTCATCTCGGCCGGGTGAGTGGGGAGTCGGCCAGCTCGGCGAGCAGCGCGGCCGGGTCGTCGTACACCGCCACCGCGCCGGCGCCGGCGAGTTCGCCGCGGCTCGTCCCGCCGCAGGTCAACCCGACGCACGGGATGTCGAGCTTGCCGGCCGCCGCGACGTCCCACACCGAGTCGCCGACGAAGACGACCCGCTCGGCGGCCAGCCCGGACTGCTCGAGCGCCGCCTCGAGGATGTCCGGCGCGGGCTTGCTCTCCTTCGCGTCGGCCGACGAGGTGACGGTGTCCACCACGTCGTCCGCGTTCAGCGCCCGGCGCAGCGCGCCGACCTCGTGCTCGGCGGCGGAGGTGGCCAGCACCACCCGGAGCCCTCGCTCGGCGCAGGCGCGCAGCAGGTCCGCCGCCCGAGGCAGGGGTGTCAGCCGTTCCCAGTACTCGGTGTAGAGGGTGTCGTGCGCCTCGCGCAGCTTCGGATCCTCGTCGCGGTCCCGCTCCGGGCCGAGCAGGTGATCCAGCAGCTTGTCCGAGCCCATGCCGATCGAGCGGTGCACGGTCGCCATCGGCACCGGCCGGTCGATCTGGCGCAGCGCCTCCCACCAGCTCACGGTGTGCAGGTAGGTGGTGTCGACAAGGGTTCCGTCGACGTCGAAGAGCACCCCTTGGGGTTGTTCGTTGGCCATGGCCGCACTCCTACCCCTCCGGCGGTGGGCTGACTCGCCCCGGCTGCGTGGCGTTCGGGCGACTCAGCCCGGCTCGGCCGGTGGGACGAGGATCTCGAACCAGACCGTCGAACCGCGCACCGACGGATCGGTGCCCCAGGCGTCGCTCAACTCCTCGATCAGACCCAGTCCGCGCCCGCGACTGCTCAACGTGTCGGTACGGGCCCGGGTCACGGTGCCCCGGGTACCGGAATCGGCGACCGAGACCAGCAGCCGCTCGGGGCTGAGGTCGATCTCCACCCGGGCGGCCGTGCCGGCGTGCAGCAGCGCGTTGGTCGTCAGTTCGCTGGTGCACAGCACCGCCGCGCCGATCACCGACTCGGGCACCTGCCACTCGATGAGCTGACCGGTCATCCAGTGCCGGACCCGGCTCGGCGCGGTCGGCTCCGCCGGCACCTCCATCGCCGCCGACCGGCTGGGCTTGAGCGCGTGCTCGACCGCGAGCACCGCCACGTCGTCCTCGGTACCCCCGGACACCGCCGCGGTGGCCACCGCGCAGAGGGCGCGGGGGTCGCTGGTGCCGGCCTTGGCCACCGCGTCGCCGAGGGCGTCCATCCCGGCGCTCAGGCTCTGCCGACGCCGCTCCACCACCCCGTCGCTGAACAGCAGCAGGGTGTCGCCGGGCGGAAAGGCGACGGTGATGGTGGTCGGTCGCCCGCCCAACCCCAGCGGGGGAGCGGCCGGCACCTGCACGTACTCGGCGTGCGTGCGGCCGTCGGGCGCGCACCGGCGGATCAGGGGAGCGGGATGACCGGCGCTGGCCAGGGTCAGCTCCCGCCGCTCGGCGTCGATCACCCCGAACGCCACGGTGACGAACAGTTCGTGGCTGCCGGCCTCCGCGCCGAGGCTGGTGACCAGCCGGTCCAGACCGGCCAGTACCGCGTCCGGCGCCGGATCGGCCAGCGCGAGGGCGCGCAGGGCCGCCCGCACCTGCCCCATCCGCGCCGCGGCCTGCACGTCGTGCCCGGCGACGTCGCCCAGCACCACGCCGAGCGCGCCGGTGGGCAGCAGGAAGGCGTCGTAGAAGTCGCCGCCGGCCGCGTTGCCGTCCACCCCCGGGTCATAGCGGGCCGCGATCCGCAGCCGGGGCAGGTCGGGCAGGTGCTCGGGCAGCATGCTGCGTTGCAGCAACTGGGCGGTGCCGTGCTGGGTCTCGAACCGCCGCGCCCGCTCGGCTGCCTGGCCGATCAGCTCCGCCGCCGCGGCCAGCAGCGCCCGTTCGGCGGCCGACCACAAGTGCGGGCCCTGATAGCCGACCGTCAGCCCGCCCCGCACCACGGACGTGCCCAGCGGGAGCGTGGCCATCGAACGGATCTTCTGATCGTGCCGGTCCACGGCGGTCTCGCGCAGCGGCTGGCCGTCGCGGGTGAACACGGCCTCGCCCGAGCGGGCCGCCAGCGCGACCGGACCCTCCCAGTCGGCCGGCGCCCGCCGCCACAGCGGAGGCAGCCGCTCGTCGGCCTCGTCCATCAGCTCGCCGCGGACCCGACGGACCATCCGCCAGCCGCCGCCACCCTCGTCGACCACGAAGGCCACCCGGTCGGCGTCGAACATTCCGATGGTGTGGCGCAGCGCGACCCGGGCCACGTCGTCGAGGGTGAGGGTGCCGGCGAGCGCGGCCGCCACCTCGCTGAGACTCTGCAACTGCTCGGTGACGTGGGTGGTTTCGGCGGCCACCGTCAGGATTCCGACGATCTGCCCGGAGCTGTCGCGGACGGCCGAATGGCTCCGGGTGAAGACCACCTGTTCGGCAGCGCCGCTCTCCCGGACCAGGGGGAGCGTGGACTCCTTTTCCAGGAACGGCACGCCCTGCCGGTAGGCGCGCTCGATCGCGTCACCGAAACCGGGTAGGTCCCACACATCGGCGTGCACCTCGGCGGCCGGTCGACCGAGGGCAGCCGGATGCTTGCTCCCCAGCAACTCGGCGTACCCGTCGTTGTAGAGCAGGACCAGGTCGTCGCCGTACGCCAGCGCCATCGGCATCGGCGCGGCGAGGATCAGCCCCGCCACGGCTTGGACCGCCGGGTCCCACCCCTCGCGTGGGCCGAGCGCCGTGGCGGACCAGTCGTGGGCGAGCACGGCTGCCGCGCCGGGCCCGGTGGGTGCGCCGGGGACCGGGATTGCTGGCGTGGGGACTCGCCCGACCGTTCCTGGCATGTTCGCAGCCTAGCCGGACGTCGCTCAGCCGCATCCGATCATGTGCGCGGGTCGCCGACAGCCCCCGGGTGGTAGCTGTTCGGGCAGGTCAGGGCCACTGTTTGTCGACTTGTCGGAAAAATGGCAGTGAGCCGCCCGGACTGCCGTACCGGTGGCCGGGTATGCGCCCGGCGCAGTCCACGCGACAGGAGGGACATCATGCTGAAAACCCTCGCGGTGCGGCAGGCCGACATCGGCGACGCCATCGCCGACACCTGGAGGTCGGTGCTGCTCTTCATCCCGAAGGCAGTGGCCTTCATCGTCATCCTCGTGGTCGGCTGGCTCATCGCCAGAGCGGTCCTCAAGATCGTGGATGCGGTGCTGGAACGGGTGCGCTTCGACGAAGCGGTCGAACGCGGAGGCATCAAAAAGGCGCTCGAAAGAACGAAGTACGACGCCAGCGACATCCTGGCCAGGTTGGCGTACTACGCCGTTCTGCTGTTCACCCTGCAGTTCGCCTTCGGCGTCTGGGGTCCCAACGCGATCAGTGACCTGATCCGCGGCGTGGTGGCCTGGCTGCCGCGCGCGTTCATCGCGATCGTCATCGTGGTGATCGCGGCCGCCATCGCCAACGCCGTCCGGGATCTGGTCACCGGGGCGCTGGGCGGACTCTCGTACGGCAAGGTCCTGGCCGACCTGACGGCGATCTTCATCATCGCGCTGGGCGTGATCGCCGCGCTCAACCAGGTGGGCATCGCCACCACGGTCACCACTCCGGTGCTGATCGCGGTCCTTGCCACGGTCGCCGGCATCCTGATCGTCGGCGTCGGCGGTGGCCTGGTCAAGCCGATGCAGAACCGCTGGGACGGCTGGCTGGACCGGGCCGCCCGGGAAGCCCAGGCGGTGCAGGAGCACCGGCGGGCCACGGCGGCGGGACGCGGCGACATGGAGCGGCAGATGGCCGACCGTGGCGGCGACCGGACCCAGGCCATGCCCCGGGTCGACGAGCAGTCGACGATGTCCGGGGGGCGTGGCACGTACCAGTCCGGTGCGGCCGACCAGACCCAGCAGTACCGCCCGTAACGGGGTACGACCGTGCCCGGGGGAGGGCGTCCACGCACTGCGCGTGGGCGCCCTCCGTGTGCTCAGGAACGGTCGAGCGAACGGGCCAGCGCGCAGACGGCGACCAGGCGGGCCAGCGGCCACTCCGGCGCGCTCCAGTCCACCGGCCCGCGCGGCGGCGTCCAGCCGTGCTCCAGGGCGGCGGCGCGTACCCCCTCGGCGTAGCCGGCGAGCGTCGCGGCGGTCAACGGCCGTCGGTCCCCGTCCAGGCTGTCCCGTACGGCGGCGGCGTGCTGATCGACCAGCGCCAGGAGCCCGGGACGCGCGGCGGCGGCGGCGAGGCCGGCGGTCCCCACGGCGACGGTGAGGGCGGCCAGGCTGGACCGCGCCGAGTCGACGGCGGTCGGGGCGGCGGCCCGGTTGAACGACACACGCATGGTGACCGAGGCTAACCGACCGGTGATCGACCGACCTCGGCCGCTCGGCGCTTGTGGGTTGTGCCACCGGACGAGTCCCTGCTGGCCGCGAGGGTTGATCCGGCACAGACGGGGCACCAGGTACCCGACGGCGCACGATGGCACAGAGCACGGGAGCACCGATGGGGCAGCGGGCGGACGGGCCGGACGAGCAGCACCGGCGGCCGGCCGGGGTGAGCGACGAGACGGTCGCCGCCCTGGGCAAGCTCAGCGAGGCGGTGGAGTGCGTGGAACGGGCCCGCGGGCACCTTTACTCGCTGCACCAGCTCATCGGGCACGCCGACCTGATGCTCGACGACGCGATCGAGCAGTTCCGCGCTGCCGGGCACCACCGGATCGCCGAGCGGATCGACACCGAGCTGCGGGGCCGCAACGTGATCGCCGGCCGGTGGACGTTCCAGATCGTCGAGGACTTCGACGACGGCTATTACGCGCTGTTCCGGGAGCTGGACCAACAGGCCCGCGACGAGTTGGTGGGCGGGCGGCGGCACCTCTACGAGGCGGAGATGAAGGAGCGCCGCCGTACCCGGGGCCAGCCGGGGCACGAGGCCCGCCCGGACTGACAGGGGAACGGCCGACGTGAATGATGGGGCCCGTTGGGCCGGGTCCGATCATGCACAAGGAGCGTTCGTGGCGAAGAACGACAGGAAGCCCCCGTTCACGATGAAGGCGATGCTCCGACTGGAGCGTGGAACCACGAGCACCGCCGAGACGCTGCGCCGGTACGCCCCGCTCGCCGACGAGCTCGGCGCCGACGGGATGGACGTCGACATCGAGCGCGCGGACCTGCTGTTGTCGGGCTGGCGCGTCGCCGTGAACGAGGAACGCGCCATGCACGACCTGGCCTCCGGGCTGTTGCGCCGCTTCGGCTGGCGGGAGCGGGACTTCGTCTACTCGTCGAATGTCCGTTACGCCGAGACCCTGGTACCCCCGGCCGGCCCGCCGGCCACCCGCCTGGTGATCGACCGGGCCAGCCAGGAGTTGGGTTGGGAGGGCGCGACCCACGGCACCGACCTCACCCCCGACCGCACGCTGGACATCGAGCCGGCCGAAACCGACGTGGTGGCGAGGCTTTTCGTCGCCGTCCCGGCAGCCACCTTCGCCGGCACGGTGGAGGCGTTGGAGCCGTGGCTGGCCCGCGTCGAGCCGCCGGCGGTCGGTGTCGACCCGGGCCGAGCTGCCCTGTTGTATCTCGCCGGCAATGACCTGCGGGCCGAGGCGGAGAGGCTCGGCCTGGGGCCGGTGGAGATCGGCCGCATCGAGGCGGACGCCGACCACGTCATCGAGACCGCGACAACCGCCGACGGCACGACCCTCTGGCTGCGTCGCGGTACCGACCCGCTCTCGCCGTACTGGCCCGGCATCCTCGAGATCCGGGAGATGGTCATCGACCCGTCCTATCCGGACTAGCCCGGAGGTGCCACCGGCACACCCGGGCCGGATCGACGGTGCGGTCGGCCGCCCTACTCGCCGGTGGCGTTGGCGGGCCGGCGACGGGCGGCGTCGTCGGCGATGATCACGGTGGCCACCATCAGCGCGACGCAGACGCTGAACAGCCACGAGTCGTCGGAGACGAGCTTGGCTGACACGGGCGCCTGGAGCGCGGCGAGCAGAAAGCCGAGCCAGGCGAGGCGGCGCTGACGCGTGGAGAGGATTCCGGAGCCTTGATGCATCCCGAAATTCTTACGCGAACGAACTCGTTTGCCGTCCCCCGATCGGCCGATTCTGACTGAGCTGTCCGCTTTCTCGACCGTCCGGACACCACTTCTTGTCGCGCCGGGCGGACTGCCGCTGCCAGCGGTAGGGTGCGCTGCGGCAGGATGCTGTCCCATGTCCACCTCGCCCCCACCACCCCGCGCCGCGCTGCTCCTGCTGGCCTACCTCGCGTTCGTCAGCCTCGGCCTGCCGGACGGACTGCTCGGCGTGGGCTGGCCGTCGATCCGGGCGGACTTCGGCGTACCGACCGAGGCCGTCGGGTTGCTGCTCACCGCGGGCACCGTCGGCTACCTCACCTCCAGCGTGCTGGCCGGGTTCACGCTGGCCCGCATCGGCGTGGGCGCGCTGCTCGCCGGTAGCACCCTGCTCGCCAGCCTGGCACTGACCGGATACGCCCTGAGCCCCGGGCTGGCTGTGATCGTGGGCTGCGCGCTGCTGCTCGGGCTGGGTTCCGGCGCGGTCGACTCCGGGCTCAACGCCTACGCCGCCGGCGCGTTCGGCCCGCGCCACATGAACTGGCTGCACGCCTTCTTCGGCCTGGGCGTGGCGATCGGCCCACTGATCATGACGGCGGCGCTGAGCGCCGGGCTGGCGTGGCGGTGGGGGTACGGCATCGTGGCCGCCGCCCAACTCGCCCTCGCCACCGCGTTCGCGCTGACCGTACGCGCCTGGCGACGCCGCGACTCCGCCCCGGAGGCGGACGCGGAAACACCGGACCGCCCGTCGCCGGTCCGGGTGCCGATCCTGGCCACGCTGCGGCTGCCGGTCGTCTGGTCGGGGACGCTGGCCTTCGTGCTGTACGTCGCCATCGAGGTGTCCGCCGGGCTGTGGGCGTTCCTGCTGCTCAGCGAGGGTCGCGGGCTGAGCGCCGCGGTGGCGGGCGGCTGCGTCTCGGCGTACTGGGGGAGCCTGTTCGTCGGCCGGGTGGTGCAGGGGGTGGTGGCCGAACGGCTCGGGTCCCGGTTGGTGCTGCGGGTGAGCCTGGCCGGCATGGCCGTCGGCGCGGCGCTGATCGCGGTCCCCGGGTCGGCGGTGCTGGCCGTACTCGGCCTGGTCGTGGTCGGTTTCGCCGCCGCGCCGGTGTTCCCGCTGCTCACCCTCACCACCGCCGAGCGGGTCGGCGCGGCGCACGCGGACCGGGCCATCGGACTGCAGATCGGCGCCGCCGGTCTGGGCGCGACGCTCGTCCCGGCCGGGCTCGGCGTGCTGATCAGCAACGTCTCGGTGGAGGTGCTCGGCCCGGCGCTGGTGGTGCTCGCGCTGGCGCTGATCGTGCTCTACGAGCTGGGCGCCCGCCGGCCGTCCGGGGACGCCGGCCGGACCGGGCGGCCCGGCGCGGATCAGCCGTTGTCCGGTCCGGTACGACCGGTCGTGGACGGGCGGTAGGCGCGCTCGGGGTCCGTCGGCTCCCGCCCCGGCACCTCGCCGCCGCGGTCGGCCGCCGCCGGCCCGTGCCCGAAGGCGGCCTCCTCACCGGCGTCGTTGCCGGTCACGTCGTCGGCCTGCCCGTCGATGCTGGAACCCGCCACGGCGCGCTCCAACTCCTCCAACGGCAGCCGCTCCTCGTCACGCCACACCCTGTCGTCCGTCATGACATCAGCGGTACCCGGGCGCGATGATCGCAAACAGACCCGGCAGACGACGATGGCCGCCGGGTCACCGGCGGCCATCGTCGAATCGGGTACGCCCCGCTCACGGCTGCGGGCGGTCCACCGAGCCTCGCCACGCGCCGGTCTCCTGACCGCGCCGCTCGATGAACGTCTTGAACCGCTCCAGGTCGCCCTTGGCCCGCCGGTCCACGATGCCGAGCTTGTCGCCGGCCTGCTCGACCACGCCGTGCGGCTCGAACTCGAGCTGGAGGGTGACCCTGGTCTTGCTCTCGTCCAGCCGGTGGAAGGTCACCACGCCGGCCTGCTGGGTGCCCTCGGTCGATCGCCACGCGACCCGCTCGTCGGGAAGCTGCTCGGTGATCTCCGCGTCGAACTCGCGCTTCACGCCGGCGATGTCCACCGTCCAGTGGGTCATCGTGTCGGAGACCTGCCGGACCTCCTGCACGCCCTCCATGAACTGGGGGAACTCCTCGAACTGCGTCCACTGGTCGTACGCGGTGCGCACGGGTACGGAAACGTCGACGTGTTCGGTAACGCCACTCATCGGAAAATTCCTCCTTCGCCGCTGCTGGTCGGATCGGGGGTGATCGCTACCAGCGGGTTGTCTCGTTCTTGTGGCCGAGCGCGGCCCACACCTCGGAGACGGTCTGGTACTCAGTGCCCTCGGGCAGCCGTTCCAGCGCCGCCACGATGTCGTCGGGCGCCTCGTTCTCCCGGGCGCTGGCGATGAGCACCAGCCGGTCGCCGGGCAGCGCGCTCATCGAGATGAACCGGCCGAGCCGGCTGCGCTGCTCCACGTCGGTGGAACTCATCCCCTGCGGGGTGCCGGTGCGCAGATCGCCCGCCGGGGCCGTGGTGGTCTCCGGCTGGTCCTCGCCGGCCGGCTCGGGCACCCGGGCCTCGTCGACCCGTGAGCCGCCGGTGCCCGGCCCCTGGACCAGGCCGCTGACCTCCTGGCTCATCTGCTCGTCGATCCTCGGTCCGTGCTTGCTGTTGCCACGCTCCATGTCTTCTGCGCTACCCGGCACCCCGCCCGGTAAACCGGCACCCGGTCACGAACCGGCCCCCGGGTCGGACATCCAGGCCCATTCAGTCCTCGGCCGCCCGACGCGGCGGTAGCACCGGATCGTCCGGATCCTTCTCGCCCGCCTGCAACTGCCGGCCACGCTGCACCTCGGCGTTGATCTGCACGCCGAGCATCAGGGCGCTGTTGGACAGGTAGAGCCAGACCAGGAACGCGATGGCCGCGCCCAGGCTGCCGTAGGTCGTCTTGTAGGTGGCGAAGTTCGCGACGTAGAAGCCGAAGCCGGAGGAGACCACCGCCCAGGAGAGCAGGGCCACGAAGCCGCCGGGGGTGAGCCAGCGGAACCGGGGTTGGCGCACGTTCGGGGCGATCCAGAACAGCAGGGACAGCAGCACCATCATCACCAGGGCGAGTACCGGCCACTTCGCGACGCTCCACACCGTACGCGCCAGGCCACCGGCGTTGATCAGGTCACCGACCGCGTCGGTGACGGGGCCGCTGACGATCAGCGCGAGGGCGACCACCGCGAGCAGCACCAGCGTCACCGCGGCCAGGCCGATCTGCAACGGCCGCAGCTTCCAGACCGGTCGGCCCTCGGTCACCCCGTAGATGGCGTTCGAGGCGCGGGTGAACGCGCCGATGAACCCCGACGCGGACCAGAGCGCGCCGAGCAGACCGAAACTCAGCAGCACCTTCGCGTTGCTCTGCTCGACGACCACCGCGCGGATCACCCCGACCACGCCGCCGTCGTCGTCGGTCACCACCGAAGCGGCGCCCACCTGCCGGGCCAGCTCGACGACCGTGTCGAGGGTCTGCTCGCCCGACGAGACCAGGCCCACCAGGGCCACCACCACGATGGCGGACGGAAAGAGCGCCAGCACCCCGTAGTAGGTGAGTGCGGCGGCCCAGTCCGAGCAGTTGTCGTTCACGAAGTTCTGCACGCTGCGCACCAGCACCCCGCGCCACGTACGCCAGCTCAACTGGCGAATCCGGCGGGGGAACCGCGTGCCGGCGAGCGTCGTACCGGGATCCGTGGTCGTCATGCCCGCTCCCTGTGCCCCGGCCACCGGATGACCGGTCGTCCGGTCTGGCCTGGCCCGGCCGGTACCCAGGGCGGGAAATCGACAAACCCGCTCGGCGGCCCGCCGACGCCGCTAGGGTTTACCGCCGCGCTCGCCGGGAACGGACACAGTGACTCTGTCGATGCGGAGGAGGACGAGATGCCCGGGCGCGAGGACATGCCCAGCACGCTGCGACGCTCCCCGGACAAGGCGCAGCGCACCTGGGAGAAGACGCACGACTCGGCGGTGGAGACCTACGGCGAGGGCGAGCGGTCGCACCGTACCGCCTTCGCGGCGGTGAAGCACCAGTTCGAGAAGGTGGGCGACCACTGGGAGCCGAAGGGGCGCAAGGGCCCGAGCGACCGCCAGGCCGCCGGCGGCGGCCCCGAGCGGCGCGCCCCCACCGCAGGTGGGGTGGACGCCAATGCCAGCAAGGACCACCTCATGTCGGTGGCCCGCAAGCTGGACGTACCGGGTCGGTCGAGCATGACCAAGTCGGAGCTGGTCACGGCCATCGAGAAGGCCAACGACCGGGCGACCCGCAAGGCTCGCGGCGACTGACCCACGCACGGCGTGGTACGGGGCGGACGCGCCACCCCTGCGGCCGCCCCGTACCGCTCACCACCGACCTGCTCACCAGTGGCCGCCACCGGGCGCCTCGATGTGCACGGCCTTGGTGGCCGTGAACTCGTCCAGCAGCTCGGGGCCGTAGCCGAAGCCCTGCCCGCTGGCCCGGCGGGGATGCGCGGCCCCGCCCGGCGCACCACCGAACACCGAGTTGACCTTCACGGTGCCCACCGGCAGCTCCCGCCAGGCCCGCTGCGCGTGGCTCATCGACGCGGTCAGCACTGTGGCCGCCAACCCGTACGGGGAGTCGGCCGCGCAGGTCAGCGCCTCGTCGAAGGAGTCGACCACCACCACCGGGGCGACCGGACCGAACGTCTCCTCGCGCACCAGCGCCATGTCGTGCCGGCAGTCCGCGACCACCGTGGCCGGGTAGTACGCGCCCGGCGTGTCCGGCAGTTCCCCACCGGTGCGTACCCGCGCGCCGGCCGCCACCGCCGCCGTCACCTGCCCGTGCACGTGGTCCCGGTGCCGCCGGTCGACGAGCGGGCCCAACTCGGTGCCCGGATCGCGGCCCGACCCGACCCGCAACGCGTCGGCCCGGCGTACCAGCGCCGCCACGAAGTCGTCGGCGAGGTCGCGGTGCACGTAGATCCGCTCCACCGCGACGCAGATCTGCCCGGCGTTGGCGAACGCGCCGAGCGCGGCCTGCTGCGCCGCCCACTCGGGGTCGACACCCGCGTCGACGACGAGCGGGTCGCTGCCGCCGTTCTCCAGCAGCACCTTCGCACCGGTGCCGGCCGCGGCGGCGGCGATCTTCCGCCCGGTCGCGGTGGAACCGACGTGGGCGATCACATCCACGTCCTGTGCGGCCAACGCCGCCCCGACCTCCGGGCCGCCGGTGAGCAGGGACAACACGCCCGCCGGCAGCGCCTCGTCCAGGGCCCGGGCCAGCAGCCAGCCCGTTCCGGGCGTCCGCTCGCTCGGCTTGTAGAGCACCACGTTCCCGGTGACCAGGGCCGCGCCGAGCAGCCCGCACGAGACCGCCACCGGATCGTTCCACGGGGTGATCGCGGCGACCACACCGCGCGGCTGCGGAGTCATGAAGTCCACCGCGTCGGTCGCGCCCTGCAAGGTCCGTCCGCCGCGCAGCGGCGCGAGTTCCGCGTACTGTCGCAGGGTGCCAATGCCCGCCTCGACGCCGCCCCGGGCGTCCGCGAGTGGTTTGCCCATCTCGGCGGTGACCGCGGCCGCCAGCTCGTCGGTCATCGCGGCGACCGCGTCCGCGGCCCGGTGCAGGGCCGCCGCCCGCTCGGCCGGCGCGGTCGCGGCCCACTCGCCGGCCGTCTCGCGTGCCGCCTGGGCCGCCTTCCCGACCTCGTCCGCCGTGGCGATCGGCGCCCAGGTGACCCGTTCGCCGTCCGCCGGGTCACACACCACCAGCTCGCCGCCCGACCCGCCCGCGCCCCACACCCCGCCCACCAGCTGCGCAACCGTGTACATGCGGCGCTGGATGCCCGGGTCCCGGCGAGACAAACGCGTTTCGCCCGGTTGCACGCCGGGTAGGCGGATCGGATGACTACCACCGGCGCGCAGAGCGCGGACGCCGTCGTCGTCGGCGCCGGGCACAACGGCCTGGTCGCGGCGAACCTGCTGGCCGACGCCGGGTGGGACGTGGTGGTGCTGGAGGCGACCGCCGTGCCCGGCGGCGCGGTCCAGTCGGCCGAGGTGACCGCGCCGGGCTACCTGAGCGACCTCTACAGCTCGTTCTACCCCCTCGGGTACGCCTCACCGGTGCTCGACGGACTCGACCTGGGCCGCCACGGACTGTCCTGGCGGCACGCGCCGGACGTGCTGGCGCACCTGCTGCCCGACGGCCGGGCCGCGGTGATCAACCGGGATCCGGACGTCACGGCCGCCTCGTTGGAACAGTTCGCCCCGGGCGACGGCAAGCGCTGGCTGAACGCGTACACCGACTGGCTCGACGTGGCCGAGCCGATGCTGACCACCATCACCACGCCGTTCCCGCCGGTTCGCGGCGGACTGGGCCTGCTGCGCCGGCTGCGGATCGCCGGAGCGCTGCGGCTGGCCCGCCGGCTCGTGGTGCCGGTCCGCAAGCTCGGCGACGAGCTGTTCGACGGCGAGGGAGGCCCGGCGCTGCTCGCCGGGTGCGCCCTGCACACCGATTTGTCCCCCGAGGAGGCCGGCTCCGGCGTGTACGGCTGGCTGCTGGCCATGCTCGGCCAGCAGGTCGGCTGGCCGGTGCCCGACGGCGGCGCGCGCCGGATCACCAACGCGCTGGTGGACCGGCTCGCCGAACGCGGCGGCCGCATCCTGTACGGCGCGCGCGTCGACCGGGTGCTCACCGCGCGGGGCCGGGCGGTGGGCGTCCGCACCGAGGGCGGCACGCTGTGGCGGGCCCGACGCGCGGTCCTCGCCGACGTGCCGGCGCCCGCGCTCTACCTCGACCTCGTCGGTGCGGCGGTCCTGCCGCCACGGCTGGTCGAGGACCTGGCGCACTTCCGGTGGGACGGCTCGACGCTGAAGGTGGACTGGGCGCTCTCCGCCGGTGTCCCGTGGACCAACCGGACGATCGCCGGTGCCGGCACGGTGCACCTCGGCGCAGACCTCGACGGGCTGACCCGGTACGCCGGCGAGCTGGCCCGGGGTGAGCTGCCCCGCGACCCGTTCCTGCTGGTCGGGCAGATGTCGGTGGCCGATCCCAGCCACTCGCCGCCGGGCACCGAGTCGCTCTGGTCGTACACCCACCTGCCGTTCCGGCGGAACTGGCGGGCCGAGGACATCGCCGGGCACGTAGAGCGCATGGAGGACGTGCTGGAAGCGGCGGCCCCGGGCTTCCGGCAGCTCATCGTGGGCCGGCACGTGGCCGGACCGGCCGACCTGGAGAAGGGCGACCCGAGCCTGGTCGGCGGCGCGCTGGGCGGCGGCACCGCCGCCGCGTACCAACAGTTGTTCCTGCGCCCGATCCCCGGCCTGGGCCGCGCGGACACCCCGGTGGATCGGCTCTTCCTGGCCAGTTCGTCGGCGCACCCGGGCGGTGGGGTGCACGGCGCCCCGGGGGCGAACGCGGCCCGCGCTGCCCTGGCCCGCGACCGCGCCCTCACCGGCCGTGCCTACGCGGCGGCGATCGCCACGGCCCACCGGGCCGTCTACCCGCCTACCTGATCCCCTCGGCCAGGAGGTCCGCGACGCGAACCTCCTGGCCGACGGGGTACGTCAGGAGGTGATGTTGCGGTGCTTGCTGCGCAGCCGGAACGGCATCAGCGCGCTCTCGACCTTGGTCGCGGTGGTCATCTTGGAGACGCCGTCGCGCCGCTCCTCGAAGCGGATCGGGACCTCCAGGATGGTGTGCCCCAGCTTGGTGGCCAGGTAGTGCATCTCCACCTGGAAGCTGTAGCCGTTGGACTGCACCCGGTGCAGGCCGATGTCCTTGAGCGCGTCGGCCCGCCAGATCTTGAAGCCGGCCGTCAGGTCACGGATGCGCACCCGCAGCAGCGTGTGCACGTAGAGGTTCGCCCAGCCGCTGAGCGCCCGGCGGTACAGCGGCCAGTTCTCGTCCAGCTCGCCGCCCGGCACGTAACGCGAACCGATCACCACGCCCGCCTGGGTGGAGAGCAGCGCGCCCAGCATGCCCGGCAGCGCCTCCGGCGGGTGCGACAGGTCGGCGTCCATCTGCGCCACGAACTCGGCCCCGCCCTCGAGCGCCCGGGTCATCCCGTCGACGTACGCCCGACCCAGGCCCTCCTTGCCGGCCCGGTGCATCACCTCGATCCGCTCCGGGTACTCGATGGCCAGCTTGTCGGCCACCTCGCCGGTGCCGTCGGGGGAGTTGTCGTCGGCGACGAGGATGCGCAGCCCCGGCAGCGGCAGCGCGAGCAGCCGCTCGACCAGCGCCGGCAGGTTGCCCGCCTCGTTGTAGGTGGGCACGACGACGGTCAGGGGTACGTCTCGCCACGGCGACGGCAGCTGGACGGGCTCGATCATGTCGGACATCCTCGGTTTGCGGACACGGCTACCCCAGAGGGTAGCCAGTTGCCCGACCCGGATTGAAAAGGCTCCCCGTGGGCCGACCGGCGGCAGGTGGCGACGTGCTCAGCGCAGGCGGCGGGCCATCGCGGTGAGAGCCACCGCGACACCGGCCAGCGCGAGGCCGGACAGCGCCGGTTTGTGCGTCCCCACCCACAGCGCCGCCGAGCGTTGCCGCGCCTGGTCGCCGAAGATGCCCGCCGCGCCCCGGTCCCGGTCCGCGTCGCCGGGATGGTCCAGATTGTCCCGCCAGGTAGCCGGGTCGATCTCGTCGCCGGTCTGCTGGCTGTCGTACCCGTCGCGGGCCAGCTTGCGGTCCAGCAGGCCGGGGATCAGGATGTCGCCGAGCCGCGCCTGCCAGGTCGGACCGCCCACGTTCAGCTCCCGGGTGCCCCGGTCGGCGGCCCAGACGATGGCCCGCGCCGCCACCTCCGGCGCGAAGATCGGTGGCACCGGCTGCGGATGTCGGGGCAGCCGGGTACGCACCCAGGAGAACTGCGGCGTGTTCACGGCGGGGAGCTGCACCATCGACAGCTTCACGCCCGGGCAGTCGTGCAGCAGCTCGGCCCGGAGCGAGTCGTTGAACCCCTGCACGGCGTGCTTGCTCGCGCAGTACGCCGACTGCAACGGGATCCCCCGGTAGGCCAGCGCGGAGCCCACCTGCACGATCGTGCCCCGGCCGTGCGCCCGCATGTGCCGCAGCGCGGCGAGGGTGCCGTGCACCGTGCCCAGGTACGTCACCTCGGTGACCCGGCGGAACTCGGCGGCCGGGATTTCCCAGGCCGGCGCGAACACCGAGACCATGGCGTTGTTGATCCAGACGTCGATGCCGTCGAAGTGGTGCACGACGTCGTCGGCGGCCTGCTGCACCGCACCCGCGTCGGCCACGTCGACCTGGTACACCCGCACGTCGGCGGCGCCCAGCGACCGGCACTCGCGCTCGGCGGCGGCCAACCCCGCCGCGCCCCGGGCCAGCAGCGCCAGCCGGGCGCCCCGGGCCGCGTACGCGCAGGCCACCGCCCGGCCCACCCCGGCGCTCGCGCCGGTCACCACCACCGTCTGCGTCACTGCGGGCCCTTCTGTCGGGTGGCGATGTCGGAGAGTCGGGCCAGCGTCTCCCGGTTGCGCAGGTGCAGCACGAGGTCGTTGGCCTTGTTCCGGACCCAGCGCAGCGGACCGGCCGCGAACTCCTCACCGATCCGGACGCGGGTGGCGCCCCCGTCGACCGGTTCCAGGGTGAACGCCACGATCGCCTCCCCGGCCGGCCACAGCCCGGCGCGCAGCACCAGCCGGTGCGGCGGTTCGCAGACCAGCACCGTCGAGGCGTCCTGCAACGAGAACGGCCACGGGCCGGCCCGGTGGTGCAGCTGGCTGCCCACCCTTGGCCACGCCTCGTCCACGTCGCGCACGTGCGCCGTACCGACCACCCAGTCGCTGTACGTCCACCCGTCGGCCAGCACGTCGAACACCTGCTGCGGGGGAGCGTCGATCACTTTCTCCACTATCGCCACTGGACTCCCATACCCGCGCCGCGACGTGGGCTAACGGACCGGCGGGTTAGCTTCTCCGGGGCGCCGGGTAAGGCGGAGCGGGGCACCGCCGGCGGCGTTGGCCCACGGCGCCGACGACGAACGTTTACTCCTTCGGGCGCCGGGAACCCGCCGGCTGTGCGACAGGACCAGGAGGATCCGTATCAGCGCAGGTCAGCCCGGGTGTACGCCGGTGCTGGCCGGGCTGGTCGCGGGCCTGCCGGACCCCACCGGGGCGTCCTGTACGACGCGGTCCTGCTGGACCGTGACGGCACCCTGATCGAGGACGTGCCCTACAACGGCGACCCGGAGAAGGTACGCCCGCTGCCGGGTGTCCGCGCCGCGCTGGACCGGCTCCGGGCCGCCGGCCTGCGCCTCGCGGTGGTGACCAACCAGTCCGGCCTGGCCCGGGGTTTCTTCGACGAGGAGCAGATGCGGGCGGTGCACGCCCGCGTCGAGGAGCTGCTGGGCGACTTCGACGCCTGGCTGGTCTGCCCGCACGACGACGCCGACGGCTGTGACTGCCGTAAGCCGGCGCCCGGCCTGGTGCACGCCGCGGCCCGCGAGTTGGGCACCAGCGCGGCGCGCTGCGTGCTGGTGGGCGACATCGGCCGGGACGTGGGCGCGGCGCTGGCCGCCGGCGCGGCCGGGGTGCTGGTGCCCACGCCGGTGACCCGTCCCGAGGAGGTCGCCGCCGCCGGCTGGGTGGCGGCCGACCTGCCGTCGGCGGTGGACGAGATCCTGCGCCGCCAGCGGGCCGTGCAGCCCGCGCGGGACGCCGAGCGGGTCGGTACGACGCTTGTGGTGCGGTCGGACTCGGCCGGGGACGTGCTCGTCACCGGGCCGGCGATCCGCGCGGTCGCGGCCGGCGCGCGACGGGTGGTGCTGCTCTGCGGACCTCGTGGACGGGCCGCCGCCGAGCTGCTGCCCGGCGTCGACGAGATCATCGAGCACCCGCTGCCGTGGATCGATCCCGCGCCCACGCCCGTCGACCCGGACGACATGCGCCGGTTGACGGCCCGCCTCGCCGCCGTCGGCGCGGACGAGGCGGTGGTGTTCACCTCGTTCCACCAGTCCGCCCTGCCACTGGCGTTGCTGCTGCGGATGGCCGGCATCACCCGGATCGCCGCGATCAGCGACGACTACCCGGGCGCGTTGGTGGACATCCGCCACCGGGTGCCGGTGGGCGTCCCCGAGCCCGAGCGGGCGCTCTCCCTCGCCGCCGCGGCCGGGTACCGGTTGCCGGCCGGCGACGAACCCGTGCTCCGGCTCCGTGCCGACGCCCCGGTGACCCGCCCGGCGCTCGTCGGTGACCCCGGCTACGTGGTGCTGCACCCCGGCTCGGCCGCGTCCAGCCGGGCCTGCCCGACCGAACTGGCCGCCCGCATCGCCGGGGCGCTCACCGCGGCCGGGCACCGCGTGCTGGTCACCGGCGGACCCGACGAGCGGACGGTCACCGCGCGGGTCGCGGCGGCGGGCGGCACCGACCTGGGCGGTACGACCGACCTGGCCGGGCTGGCCGCGCTCGTCGCCGACGCCGCCGCCGTGGTGGTCGGCAACACCGGGCCCGCGCACCTGGCCGCCGCGGCCGGCGTACCGGTGGTCAGCCTCTTCGCGCCGACCGTCCCCTTCGGCCAGTGGGGCCCCTACCGGGTGCCCACCGTCCGGCTCGGCGACGCCGGCGCCCCCTGCCGCGACACCCGGGCCGCGAGCTGCCCGGTCCCCGGGCACCCGTGCCTGAGCGGCGTTGACCCGGCCGAGGTGGTCGAGGCGGTGCGGACGCTGACCGCCAGTGGTGGTGGCGTCCGATGAACATCCTGCTCTGGCACGTGCACGGCTCCTGGACGACGTCCTTCGTGCACGGCAGCCACCGCTACCTGATCCCCACCACGCCGGACCGGGGCCCGTACGGCCTGGGCCGGGCGCGTACCTACCGGTGGCCGGACAGCGCGGTCGAGGTGGCCCCGGACGACCTGCCCGACGCCGACGTCGACGTGGTCGTCCTGCAACGCCCCGAGGAGATCGACCTGGCCGAGCAGTGGCTGGGCCGGCGTCCGGGGCGCGACGTGCCCGCCGTCTACGTGGAGCACAACACCCCCAAGGGCGACGTCCCGAACACCCGACATCCGATGGCCGACCGCGACGACCTGCTCGTCGCCCACGTCACCGGGTTCAATCAAATCTTCTGGGACACCGGCGCGACCCGCACCAGCGTCGTCGACCACGGCATCGTCGCGCCGGCCGTGTCGTACACGGGTGAACTGGACCGGCTCGCCGTGGTGATCAACGAGCCGGTGCGGCGGGGCCGGGTCACCGGCACCGACCTGCTGCCCCGGTTCGCCGAGATCGCGCCCCTGGATGTGTTCGGCATGGGCGTCGCCGGCCTCGCCGACCACCTCGGGCTGCCCGCCGACCGGCTCACCAGCCACGACGACGTCCCCCAGGACCGGATGCACGCCGAGCTGGCCCGCCGGCGGGCGTACCTGCATCTGTGCCGCTGGACCAGCCTCGGGCTCAGCCTCATCGAGGCGATGGCGATCGGCATGCCGGTCGTCGCGCTGGCCACCACCGAGGCGGTCACCGCCGTGCCCCCGGAGGCGGGGGCCCTCGCCACCCGGATGGACGTCCTGCTCGACGCCGCCCGCCGGTTCATCGCCGAGCCGGCGGCCGCACGCCAGGCGGGCGTGGCGGCCCAGGCCGCCGCGCGCGACAGGTACGGCCTCGACCGTTTCCTCGCTGACTGGGACCGGCTGCTGGAGGAGGAAGTATGCGGATCGCGATGATCTCGGAGCACGCCAGCCCGCTCGCCATCCTCGGAGGGGAGGACGCCGGCGGCCAGAACACGCACGTGGCCGAGCTGTCCGCCGCGCTCGTCGCCGCCGGGCACGACGTGCGGGTCTACACCCGCCGCGATGCCCTTGACCTGCCGGTGACCGTCCGCGCCCCGGACGGGTACGACGTGGTGCACGTGCCGGCCGGTCCGGCCGAGCCGGTCGCGAAGGACGCGCTGCTGCCGCACATGCGCGAGTTCAGCCGGTGGCTCGTCGAGCGGTGGCGGGGCGGGGACTGGACGCCCGAGGTGATCCACGCGCACTTCTGGATGAGCGGCCTGGCCGCGCTGACCGCCGGCCGGCAGACCGGCGTGCCGGTGGTGCAGACGTACCACGCGTTGGGCACCGTCAAGCGCCGCCACCAGGGCGTACAGGACACCAGCCCGGCCCGGCGCATCGCCTACGAGCGGGAGTTGGGCCGTTCGGTGGACCGGGTGGTCGCGCAGTGCCGCGACGAGGTCGGCGAGCTGGTCCGGATGGGGGTGCCCCGGTCGCGGATGACGGTCGTGCCCTCCGGCGTCAACCTCGCCTCGTTCGCCCCGCTCGGACCGGCCGCCGACCGGGAGCCGGGCCGCGCCCGCATCCTCACCGTGGGCCGGCTGGTCGAGCGCAAGGGCTTCCAGACGGTCGTGCGCGCGATGGCGCTGGTGCCGGACGCCGAGTGCGTCGTGGTCGGCGGTCCGCCCGAAGGGCTGCTGGAGACCGATCCGTACGCCCGGCGGCTGCGGGCCCTCGCCGAGTCGTGCGGGGTCGCCGACCGGGTCCACCTGGTCGGCGCGGTGCCCCGCGAGGAGATGGGCCGCTGGTACCGCTCCGCGGACCTGCTGGTCGCCGCACCCTGGTACGAGCCGTTCGGGCTGACCCCGCTGGAGGCGATGGCGTGCGGCGTGCCGGTCGTCGGCACCGCCGTGGGCGGCATCCGGGACACCGTCGTCGACGGCACGACAGGTGACCTCGTCCCGGCCCGTGACCCGAACGCCCTGGCCGCCGCGATCCGGGGACTGCTCGACGACCGGATCCGCCGCTTCCGGTACGCCACCGCCGCCCGCGAACGGGCCAGGTCGCGCTACTCCTGGGAGGTCACCGCCGAACGCCTCGCCGAGGTCTACAACGAGGTCGCCGCCGTACGCCGGCCGACCCGGGTGGTGGCCTGATGCCGGCGGTCAGCCCGCTCGATACGCACCTGACCAACCTCGCCGCGGCACTGGAGCCGTACCGCCGGTGTGAACCGCAGTTGGCGCGCTGGGGCGCGCACCTGGCCCACCGGCTGGCCGGCGGCGGACGACTGCTCGTCGCCGGCAACGGCGGCAGCGCCGCCGAGGCCCAGCACCTCACCGCCGAGCTGGTGGGCAAGCTGCACGACGACCGCCGGCCGCTGTCGGCGATCGCCCTGCACGCCGAGACCAGCGCGGTGACCGCCATCGCCAACGACTACGGCTACTCCGACGTCTACGCCCGCCAGGTCCGCGCCCACGGCCGGCCCGGGGACGTGCTGTTGCTGCTCAGCACCAGCGGCGGCAGCGGCAACCTGCTCACCGCCGCGCATGCCGCGCGGGACTCCGGGCTCACCACCTGGGCGCTCACCGGCCACGCCCCCAACCCCCTCGCGGACGCCTGCGACGAGGTGCTCGCCGTGCCGTCGGCCGACAGCCAGGTCGTCCAGGAGCTGCATCTCGTCACCAGCCACCTGATCTGCGAATACCTCGAGCAGGAGCTACCCGCGGCGCTGGCCGCCGCCGAGCCGGTCACGGCCGGTCGACTCGCGTCCGAGCCGGTACGCACCGGCGTCGAGGTGGTGCTCGACGGCCCGACCGCCCAGCAGATCGACGCGTGAGCATGAGGAGGTAAGCGTGAGGGGACCCGTGGTGGTCGTCGGGGACACCCTGCTCGACCGGGACGTGGAGGGGGTGGTGAACCGCCTCTGCCCGGACTCACCGGTGCCGGTGCTCGACGAGACCTCGGCCGTCGACCGGCCCGGCGGCGCCGGCCTCGCGGCGGTCTTCGCGGCCGCGCAGGGCGCCGACGTGGTGCTGGTCACCGCGCTCGCCGACGACGCCGGGGGCGCGCGCCTCAGCGCGCTGCTCGCCGCCGCCGGCGTGCGGGTGTACCCGCTGGCCCTCGCCGGCGCGACGCCGGAGAAGATCCGGCTGCGGGCCCGGGGTCGGGTGCTGCTGCGGCACGACCGGGGAGGCGCCTCCGGTGAGCCGGGTCCACCCTCCGACGAGGTGCTGCGGGTGCTCGCCGCCGCGTCGGCGGTGCTGGTCAGCGACTACGGCCGGGGCGTCGCCCGGCAGCCCGCGCTGCGCGCGGCGCTGGCCGCCACCCGCGCGCCGGTCGTCTGGGACCCGCACCCGCGCGGTCCGGCGGCGGTACCCGGCGTGCATCTGGCCACCCCGAACGAGTCGGAGGTGCGCGAACTGGTCCCGACGCTGCCCGGCGCGTCCCGGATCGCCACCGCCTCCCGGGGTGCGCAGGGGCTGCGTCGACGCTGGCGGGCGGGCGCGGTCGCGGTGACGTTGGGCGGGGACGGCGCGTTGCTCTGCCACGCCGGGTCGACGCCCCTGGTGGTGCCCACCTCGGGCAGCGCCGAGGGCGACACCTGCGGGGCGGGCGACCGGTTCGCCGCCGCCGCCAGCCTCGCGCTGGCCCAGGGCGCGCTCGTCTCCGAGGCGGTGCAGGCAGCCGTCGCCGAGGCCTCCGCGTACGTCGCGGGTGGGGGAGTGGCCACCGCCCTGCCACCCCCGGCCGACGTGGTGAGCCTGCGCGGCGCCCGCCGGCCCGCCGTCAGCGCCGAAAGGGTGGGCGTCGCGGCGGTCGCCGCGCTCCTGTCCGAGGTACGGGACGCCGGTGGCACGGTGGTGGCCACCGGAGGCTGCTTCGACCTGCTGCACGCCGGGCACCTGGCGACCCTGCAGGCCGCCCGGCAGCTCGGCGACTGCCTGATCGTCTGCCTGAACTCCGACGCCAGCGTCGCCGGGCTCAAGGGCCCGCGGCGGCCGGTGCTGCCTGAGGGCGACCGGGCCCGGCTGCTGGCCGCCCTGAGCTGCGTCGACGCCGTCCTCGTCTTCGACGAGCCGACGCCCGAGGCGGTGCTGTCCTGGGTGCGCCCGGACGTCTGGGTCAAGGGCGGCGACTACGCCGGCGGTGTCGACGACGTGCCCACCCTGCCCGAGGCCGACGTGCTGCGCCGGTGGGGCGGCAACACGGTGGTGGTGCCGTACCTGGACGGCCGCTCGACCAGCGACCTCATCGCGCGTGCCGCCGCCGGTCAGGCCGTCGGCGCGGACGACGGGCCGCCGCAGCCGGTCGGCGTCACCGTACCGGTCACCACGACGCGGGAGCGCATCCGATGACCGCCACCCGGCCCGATGCCGGACCCGCCGTCCTGGTCACCGGTGGTTCCAGTGGGCTCGGCGCGGCCGTGGTCGCGGCGGTGGCCGCCGATGGTGGCCGTCCGCTCGTGCTGGACCGGCAGCCACCGGTCGACGGCGTGGACTGGACCGAGTGCGACCTCGCCGACACCCGCGCCGCCGAGGCGGCCACCCGGCACCTCGCCGAGCAGGCCGGCGGCCTGGACGCCGTGGTGACGGCCGCCGGGATGGACGTGCCGGGTCGGCTCGCCGACCTGCCGGGGGAGACGTGGGACCGGATCGTCGCGGTGGACCTGCTGGCCACGGCCGCGGTGATCCGGGCCGCGCTGCCGTTCCTGCAGACCTCCGCCGGGCGCATCGTCACGGTCGCCTCGACCCTGGGCGTCAAAGCGGTCAGCGACGCCACCGCGTACTGCGCGGCGAAGTTCGGCGTCGTCGGGTTCACCCGGGCGCTCGCCGCCGAGCTGGCCGGTCAGGTCGGGGTCACCCTGCTCATCCCCGGCGGCATGCGCACCGCGTTCTTCGACGAACGCGATCCGCAGTACAAGCCGGGTCCGGACGCCATCCTCAACGACCCCGCCGACACGGCCGCGGCGATCATGTTCGCGCTCCGCCAGCCGCCCGGCTGCGCGGTCCGGGAGATGGTGGTCTGCGCCGAGCAGGAGACGTCGTACCCGTGATCCTCGTGCTGCGCGCCCTCGGCGTCGGCGACCTGGTCACTGCGGTGCCCGCGCTGCGGGCGCTGCGGGCCGCGTACCCGGATCACGAGCTGGCCCTCGCCGCGCCCGCCGGTCTGGCCCCGCTCGTCGACCTGGTCGGCGGCGTCGATCGGCTGGTGGACACCGTCGGGCTGGACGGTCCGCTGCGGCCGGGTCGGGCGCCGGCGGTCGCGGTGAACCTGCACGGGCGGGGGCCGCAGTCACACCGCCTGCTGGCCGCCGCCCGTCCCGGGCGGCTCGTCGCCTTCGCCAACGCCGACGCCGGGTTCGCCGACGGTCCGCGCTGGACCGACGAGGAGCACGAGGTGGACCGTTGGTGCCGGCTGCTGTCCTGGTACGACATCCCGGCCGACCGCCGCGACCTGGGCCTGCGCCGGCCCGAGATGGCCGGTCTGCCGGTCGGCGCGACCCTGCTGCATCCGGGCAGCAACGTCCCCGCCAAGCGGTGGCCGGCCGAGCGGTTCGCGGCGCTGGCCCGGGCGCTGCGTGAGCGGGGGCACCGGGTGCTGGTCACCGGATCGGCCGACGAACGCGCGCTGGCCGAGCGGGTGGCCGGGGCGGCCGGTCTGCCGCCGGACGCCGTGCTGGCGGGCCGGACCGACCTCGGCGCCCTGGCCGCGCTGGTCGCCGACGCCCGGCTGGTGGTCAGCGGCGACACCGGGGTGGCGCACCTGGCCACCGCGTACGGGACCGCGTCGGTGGTGCTCTTCGGGCCGGTGCCGCCGGCGGTGTGGGGACCGCCGCCGGACCGGCCTCGACACCGGGCACTCTGGGCCGGTGCGGGAGATTGGCCCAGGTGGGACGGGGTAGGAAGCCACCCGACATTGGCGGCCCTGCGCCTGGACGAGGTGCTGGCCGCGGTGGACGAGGTGGAGAGGGTGGTGCGGGTCTCCGGTGCGGTTACGGCGTAGCGACCCGGGTCGGCCCGGTTACGGGCGACTCCGGCGCGGTAAGGGCTGGAGCTTCGTCGATCCGAGCGGTGCCGTCGTACGCGACCCGGACACCGTGGCGCGACTGCGGGACCTCGTGATCCCGCCGGCCTGGCAGGACGTGTGGATCGCGCCGCACGCGAACGGACACATCCAGGCGACCGGTGTCGACGCGGCCGGGCGCAAGCAGTACCTCTACCACCCGGTGTGGCGGGAGAAGCAGGACGCGGCGAAGTTCGACCACATGCTGGAGGTGGCCCGACGGCTGCCCACGTTGCGCGAGCGGGTGGGGCAGGACCTCGTCGGGCGGGGCCTCGGTCGTGACCGGGTGCTGGCCACCGTGGCCCGCCTGCTCGACATGGGGATGTTCCGGGTCGGCAGCGACCAGTACGCGGCCGGCGACGACCCGACGTTCGGGGTGTCGACGCTACGCCCGGAGCACGCGCGACGCCGGGGCGACTGCGTGGTCTTCGAGTTCCCCGCCAAGGGCGGCATCGAGCAGGTACGCCGGATCGACGACCCGCAGCTGTGCGAGGTGCTGGTCAGTTTGCGCCGGCGTCGCCGTCGCGCGGACCGGCTGTTCGGCTACTGGGACGGCCGGGAGTGGCGGGACGTCCGCAGCGACGAGGTCAACGGCTACCTGCGCGATGCCAGCGGCGGTGAGATGACCGCCAAGGACTTCCGCACCTGGCACGCCACGGTGCGCGCGGCAGCCGAGTTGGCCGCCGCGGACCCGGCCCGCTCGGTCACCGCCCGGCGCAGGGCGGTGGCCGCGGTGATGCGCGCGGTGGCGGAGCTGCTGGGCAACACCCCGACGGTGGCCCGGACGTCCTACGTGGACCCCCGGGTCGTTGACCTCTACCACGACGGCGTGGTGGTACCGGTCGACCCGGGCGCCTCCCGCGAGGAGGTCGAGCGCGTCGTGTTGGAGCTGCTGGAGAAGGCCTGACCGGCCCCGCCGACGATCCTGGGGGGGAAGCGACGGGGCCGGAACCTCGGGCCGGGGGCGGCACCGGGCGGCCGCCCGCCGCGTGTCACGCGCCACGGCGGGCGCCTCGCCACGGCCCCCGTTCGCGGTCGGCGCGGGCCCCCGGGTACGCGGGCACCGCATCTACCGCGTCGACAGTCAGTCTGCCCGGGCCGAGTTGACTCTGGATGCCAGGTCGTTGACGTCCCGTGCCGTAACCGCCGCACCGTCGCGGCAGGCCTGCGGGCTCATCCCGTACGCCGCCCGGAACGCCCGACTGAAGTGGGCCTTGTCCCCGAACCCCCAACGTGCCGCGATGACCTGCACGGGCTGGGCCCGCAGCGCCGGGTCGGCCAGGTCGCGCCGGCACCGGGCCAGCCGAAGGTCACGGATGTACGCCGCCACGGTGGTGTTCTCGGCCTCGAAGAGGCGGTGCAGGGTGCGCAGCGAGATGTGGTGGGCGTCCGCGACGGTCCGTGGGGCGAGCGTGACGTCGCCCAGGTGCCGGTGGACGTACGCCTGCACCTGCGTGACCAGCGCGCGGCGGCGGACCTCGGTCGGCACCGCGTCCTCGGCGACGAGGTTCCGGCCGAGCAGGGTGGTGGCCAGGTCGAGCCCCACCGTGCCGAGCCGGCCGGCGTCGACGGCGTGGTACTGCTCGGGGTGCCCGGTCACCTGGATCAGGAACTGGGCCAGCAGCGCCCCGAGACCCTCGCTGCCGGACATCCGCCCGCCGTAGAGCGCGGCCATCCGCTTCGGCGGCAGCGGGAGCGCGGCGTGCGGGATCAGCGTGATGATCGAGGTGGCCCGGGTCCGCCCCGGCTCGTTCGCGTGGTGGCAGACGTCGTGCGGGCGCGAGGCGTCGTAGAAGGTGAACTCGCCGGCCAGGATCTCGCTGCGCCGACCGTCCTGGCTGGACGTGCCGATCCCGCTGGTGGTGAGGGCGAGCACGTACAGCTCCGGGTCGGACTGCCGGATCAGCTTGCGGGTGCGGGTGGCGTCGAGTGAGGGGTACCGGTATTCGACGAGTTGGATCGCGCCGAGATCGGTGAAGTCGGCCCGGGCCGCGAAGTCGGCGGCGTGCGCGGACTCGACCCGCAACGGCGCGGAGGTGCGCGCCACCAGGTCCAGCCACATCCCGAAGCGCTCGCCGGGCGGCAGGACGGTGGTGTCGACGGTGTTCCTGGGTAGCATCCGCGCCCCCTCAGGCCGTCCGGCGGGCGATCAGGGCTTCGACGCCGTCGAGGATCCGGTCCAGTCCGAAGGTGAACTCGTCGTCCGGGTCGTCGTCCTGGTCGAGGACGCCGGCGTCGAGCACCCGCGTCAGCGCGGGGAAGCGGATCGGGTCGATCAGCCGCGCCACCATCGCCCCGTACGCCGGCATCAACTCGCCGGGCTCGACGCCGGCGGCCCGGCTGCCCTCGGCGATCTGGTTGGTGAGCATCGCCTCGTTGCGCACGTAGCCGGTGACCAGCAGCAGGATGGACATCTTCGCGCCCTCGGGCAGCGGGGTGCCGTCGAGGCAACCCAGCCCGTCCTCCAGCCAGCCGAGTTGCTGAGGGGTGGCGGGCGGCCCGGCGATCGGGATGTGCAACAGCCAGGGGCGCTGTCGCAGCACGTCGTGTTCGGCCCACGCCCAGCGGGTCAGGCCGGCGCGCCAGTCGTCGTCCGGCGCGGCCGGGCCCGGTGCGGGGCCGTAGCCGGCGTCCACCATGAGCGTCAGCAGGTCGTCCTTCGAGGCGATGTGGCGGTAGAGGGCCATCGTGGCGGCGCCCAGCTCCTTGGCCACCCGGCTCATCGACACGGCCGCCAGCCCGTCGGCGTCGGCGACCCGGACGGCCGCGTCGACGATGCCGGCCACGGTCAGCCCCGGCCGGGGGCCCTTCGGTGGCCGCTCGCGCAGGCCCCACGCGCTCTGGATGGCCGGCGGGAGCGCCGGACCGCTGTCGTCTTTCGTCTCCGCCACATTTCCTCCTTGCCCCGCCATCCTAGTTCTGCGTATGGTCTACGCATTAAAGCGTACGTCATACGCAGAAGGAGTTTCCATGACAGCGACGACCGCACCGGCGCCCCGAGCGGGCCGGCGGGAATGGATCGGATTCGCGGTGCTGATGCTGCCGCTGCTCCTCGTCTCGATGGACGTGTCGGTGCTCTACTTCGCCGTCCCGTTCATCAGCGAGGAGCTACGGCCCAGCGCCACCCAGCAACTCTGGATCTTCGACATCTACGGCTTCGTGCTGGCCGGGCTGCTGATCACCATGGGCGCCCTGGGCGACCGGATCGGCCGGCGTCGGCTCCTGCTGCTGGGCGCCACCGCGTTCGGCGCGGCATCCCTGCTGGCCGCGTACGCCGACAGCGCCGCGACGCTGATCGCCGCGCGGGCCGTGCTCGGCGTCGGCGGGGCCACCCTGATGCCGTCCACGCTCGCCCTGGTGCGCAACATGTTCCACAACGCCAAGCAGCGGGGCACCGCCATCGGCATCTGGACCGCCACGCTCACCGGTGGCATCGCCATCGGCCCCGTGCTCAGCGGCGTCCTGCTGGAGCACTTCTGGTGGGGCTCCATCTTCCTGATCAACATCCCGGCGATGCTGTTGCTGCTCCTGCTCGCCCCGGTCCTGGTGCCCGAGTTCCGCAACCCGGCGCGTGGCCGGTTCGACCTGGTCAGCGCGGCGCTCTCGCTCGGCACGCTGCTGCCGGTCATCTACGGCATCAAGGAGATGGCCCGCGACGGCGTCAGCGCGGTACGGGTGCTGGCCGTCGTCGCCGGCCTGCTGATCGGGACGCTCTTCCTGCACCGGCAGCGGAGCCGGGCGTACCCGATGATCGATCTGGCGCTGTTCCGCCGCCACGGCTTCGCGGGATCGCTCGCGGTCGACCTGCTCGCGATGTTCGCGCTGGTCGGGTTCGCCATCTTCACCACCCAGCACCTCCAGTTGGTGCTCGGGCTGAGTCCGTTGCGGGCGGCGCTGTGGAGCCTCGTACCGTCGCTCGCGGTCGGCGGCGTCGCCCCGGCCGCCGCCGCGCTCGCCCAGCGGGTCGAGCGGGCCTACCTGATCGGCGTCGGCTTCGCGATCGCCGTGGTCGGCTTCGCGGTGCTCACCCGGGTCACCCCCGAGACGCCGCTCTGGCTGCTGCTCGTCGGCGCGAGCGTGTACGCCGGCGGTCTGGTGATGGTGATGTCACTCGTCACCGAGCTGGTGCTCGGCGCGGCGCCGCCGGAGCAGGCCGGTGTCGCCTCCGCGCTGACCGAGTCCAGCAGCGAGCTGGGCGGCGCGCTGGGAATGGCCATCCTGGGCAGTGTGGGCGCCGCGATCTACCGGCGCGAGGTTCTCGACGAGCTGCCGGCCGGACTGCCGACGGACGCCCGCGACGCGGCCGGCGAGACCCTGGGCGGCGCGCTCGCCGTGACGCGGGGACTGCCGGCGGAGGTCGGCGACGCGGTGCTGCACGCGGCCCGGTTCGCCTTCACCGACGGGCTGCACCTCGCCGCGATCGCCGCCATGGTGGCGATGGCCCTCGGCGCGGTGACCGCGCTGCTGACGCTGCGCGGCGTCCGACCGGCCGACCCGGCGGCGCTGGCCACCGAGCCGGCCGGACCTTCGCTGTCGGACGCCGCCCCGGTCAGTCGTTGAGCACGTGGGCGAGTCGGTCGCGGAACCGCCGCTCGGAGTCGCTGACCGACTCGCCGCCGAGGCTCAGCAGACCGCCGCTGGACGCGGCCCCCACCACCTGGTCGGCGATGGTGACCAGCCAGTGCTTGTACGCGCCGGCCTCGCCGTCGTCGACCCGGGCGGCCAGCAGCGCGGCGGCCTCGCCGGCCCGCACCAGCACGTCGTCGAGGTACGCCTGCGGGTCGGCGGGCGCGATGACCGGCAGCTCCTCGCCGGCCTCGGGGTCGCCGACCCGGGTCACGATCTCGCCGGCCACGGCGGCGACCAGCGGGCTGGCCGACTCCCGGCCCGCCCCGATGGACTCCAGCCCGGCCGCGTTCTCCGCCATGGTCCGGCGGGTGCCGTCGGACTCGGCGGCGCTCGCCGCGGTCAGCACCGACTGCGGCAGGCCGACCAGCAGCCCCCACTCCTCGTCGGAGAAACCGAAACCGGTGTACGCCGGCTGCTCGATCACGGCAATGCCCCTTCCGCCCTGCTCTGTCTGGTCAATCGGTGCTCTGCTCGGTCGATGCACCGGGCCCGTAACCGGGGCCCGGGTCAGGCTAGTCCAGGGACAGCAGGCCCTGCTCGGACACCACGCGCACCGACAGGGTCTTGTACCCGACCTCGTCGAAGAGGACCGTCATCTTGTCGTCCTCGTAGCTGAGCACCAGGCCCCGCCCCCACTCGCCGTGACGCACCTGGCTGTGCACCGGGAACGGTCCGACCGCGCCCTCGTCGGCGACGCTGGTGCCCCGGTGGCAGTTGTCGCAGTGCGCGCAGACCTCGGTCATCTGCTCGCCGAAGTAGGCCAGCAGGGTCTGCCCCCGGCAGGCGGTGGTCTCGGCGAAGGCCCGCATCATGTCGGTACGCGACCGGGTCACCGCCTGCTGGCGTTCCGCCTCGGCGAGGGCCGCCGACGCCGCGTCGACCGGGGTGGGGGAGTAGCGCGGGGCCCCGATGCGCTGGCGCGCGCGGGGCTCGGCGGCCCCCACCTGCTCCAGCAGCGACAGGTACTGGCCCAGCTTGCGCGGCCCCAGGCCGGTGGCCTCCCGCAGCTCGGTCTTGGTGGCCGGCTTGCGGCGCAGCAGCGCGGCCAGGTCCCGCAGCTCGTTCTCGTCCGGCAGGCCGCCGCTGAAGAACCGTTGCAGGCCCATGTCCTCGGCCCGCCAGAGCAGCAGCACCCGGGCCGGCTGCCCGTCCCGACCGGACCGGCCGATCTCCTGGAAGTAGCTGTCCGGCGAGTCGGGCAGCGCGGTGTGCACCACCCAGGCGATGTTCGGCTTGTCGATGCCCATGCCGAACGCCGACGTGGCCACCATGATGGGCACCTGGTCGGCGAGGAACGCCTCGTGCAGCTCGTTGCGCGCGCCGGCCGGCATCCCACCGTGGTAGAACTGCGCCGGGAAGCCCGCCTTGGTCAACTTCTCGGCCAACTCCTCGGCCGAGCGGCGGGTCGGCACGTAGATGATCCCGGGTCGTTCGTCGTCGCGCAGCAGGGCGATCAACCGCCGCCACCGGTAGTCCTCGGTGGGGCAGTGCGCCACCTCCAGGAAGAGGTTGGGCCGGTCCAGCCCGGAGACCACCACCTCCGGGTCGCGCAGCCGCAGCCGGGCGATGATGTCGTCGCGTACCGGCGGCGACGCGGTGGCGGTCAGCGCGACCACCGGCGGTCGGCCGATGCCCTCGATGAGGTGGCCCAGCGCCAGGTAGTCGGGGCGGAAGTCGTGCCCCCAGGCGGAGATGCAGTGCGCCTCGTCGATCGCCACCAGCGCCGGCTTCAGCGCGGCGACCTCGGCCATCCGGTCCGGGTTGCTCAACTGCTCCGGGGTGATGAACAGGAACTCCGCCCGCCCGGCCTGGATCTCGGCGATCGCCTCGGCCTGCTGGGCGGCCGACTCGTTCGAGCTGATCCGTACCGCCCGCAGCTCGGGACGTTGCCGCTCGTTGAGCGCCGCGATCTGGTCCTGTTGCAGGGCCAGCAGGGGGGAGATCACCACGGTCGGGCCGGGGATCAGGCTGGCCGGGATCTGGTAGATCGCCGACTTGCCGGCGCCGGTGGGCAACACCACCAGGGCGTCGTGCCGCTTCATCACCGCGCGCATGGCGGCGAGCTGGTTGGGCCGCAGTGCTTTCCAGCCGAAGAGGCTCTTCGCCGCGCGGCGCAACGTCATCGAGTGCGTGGACAGTTTCATCGAGGGCCGGAGGTACCCGAGCCCATGACCACCGAAACACCTTCGGGGATCATGGGCTCGGGAAGTGTCCGGCTCACCGCAGGCGGGGCAGGACCTCGCGCTGGTAGAGGTCGAACAGGCCCTCGAAGTTCGGGCCGGTGTTGGCCACGTACAGCTCGTCGAAGCCGGCCTTGGTGTACTTGTCGATCATCTCCAGGTGCGCGTCGGCGCTGTTGCCGCAGACGAACGCCTCCCGCACCATGTCCTCGGTGACCAGCTCGGCGGCCTGCTCGAAGTGGCGCGGCGAGGGCAGCACCTGCGACAGCTCACCCGGCACGCCCGCGTTGGGCCAGCGCTCGTACGCGATCCGCGCGCCCTCGTCCTCGCTGGCCGCGAACGCCGCCTTGAACCCGGCCTGGCACGGCTTGTCGCCGCCGCCGTTCTCCCGGAAGCGCCGGACCAGCTCACCGTCGGGCATCGTGCTCACGTAGCCGTCGCCGATCCGGGCGGCCAGGTCGACGGCCTTCGGCCCGAACCCGGAGACGTAGATCGACGGCGGGGTGTCGGGCAGGGTGTAGACCCGCGCGTTCTCCACCGTGTAGTGCGTGCCCCGGTGGTTGACGAAGTCACCCCGCCACAGCTCGCGCATGACCTCGACGGCCTCCTCGAGCATCTCCAACCGGACGTCGGCGGACGGCCAGGCGTCACCGAAGATGTGCTCGTTGAGCGCCTCGCCGGTGCCGACGCCGAGCACGAACCGACCGCCGTGCAGCACCGCGCTGGTCGCCGCCGCCTGGGCGATCACGGCCGGGTGGATCCGTACGGTCGGGCAGGTCACCGCCGTGGTCACCGGCAGTGAGCAGACCTGGCTGAGCGCGCCGATCATCGACCAGACGAACGGGCTCTGTCCCTGCGCGTCGACCCAGGGGTGGTAGTGGTCGGAGATCCACAGTGCCTCGAAGCCGGCCGCCTCGGCGCCCCGGGCCTGCGCCAGCAGCTCGGCCGGCGAGTACTCCTCACTGGACAGAAAGTATCCGATCTTCATCGCTTCCCCTTCGGCGCGCGGACCAGCTGTCGGGAAAGCCGTACCCCGGTGTCGGCGGGCCACACCGGCGGGTCGGGGCGGATCGGTCAGCGGCGGCCGAACATGGCCCGGATCGCGGCGAGCAGCAACAGGGCGCCGACCACCAGGCCGAGCAGGCGTACGCCGGGGATGTCGGCCGGACTCGTGGCGTCGGCCAGCAGGGCGGTCTCCATCCCCGCACTCTTCCCGGGAACGGCCCCGTCGGGCAACTGTAAGGTTTATTGACTATTGAATCGCTCGGTGTGACCATGGCAGCACCGCCTGCCGAGGACGGTGCGCCGAGGGCGCGCGAGAGATGGGGTACGGGGCCGCATGAGCGAGCGCAACCAGCGGGTCGGCGTCACCGCGCCGGCGAGCGACGTCGACCGTTCCGGAGTGGCGGCGTGACCGCGCCGGCCGGGCACCTTCCGACGTTGGCCGCCGCCGTCCTGCAACCCGGGTTCGTCGGCACCACGCCGCCGCCCTGGGTGTGCCGCTGGCTCGGTGACGGGCTCGGCTCGGTGGTGCTGTTCGCCCGCAACGTCGTCGATACCGCCCAGGTGGCGGAGCTGACCGCGACGCTGCGCGCCGAGCGGCCGGACGTCATCGTGGCGATCGACGAGGAGGCCGGCGACGTCACCCGGATCGAATCCGGCCGGGGCAGCTCCCGTCCCGGCAACTACGCCCTCGGCGCGGTCGACGACCCGGCGCTGACCGAGGCCGTCGCCCTCGACCTCGGCGTCGAGCTGGCGGCGGCCGGGGTGACCCTCGACTACGCGCCGGACGCCGACGTCAACTCGAACCCGGCCAACCCGGTGATCGGCGTCCGCTCGTTCGGGGCCGACCCGGCGCTCGTCGCGCGGCACACCGCCGCCTGGATCCGCGGCCTCCAGCGCGGCGGCGTGGCCGCCTGCGCCAAGCACTTCCCCGGACACGGGGACACCCGGGTCGACTCGCACCACGACCTGCCGCGCATCACCGCCGACCGGGCCCGCCTGGACGCCTGCGAGCTGGCCCCGTTCCGGGCCGCCGTGGCGGCCGGCGCGCAGGCGGTGATGACCGGCCACCTGCTGGTGCCCGCGCTCGACGCGGAGCTGCCGGCCACGCTGAGCCAGCGCATCCTGGGCGGCCTGCTCCGCGACGAGTTGGGCTTCTCCGGCGTGATCGTGACCGACGCGGTGGAGATGCGCGCGGTGGCCGACCGGTACGGCTTCGCCGGAGCCGCCGTGCGGGCCCTCGCCGCCGGCGCCGACGCCATCTGCGTCGGTGGCGAGCGGAGCGACGAGGAGGCCGCCCGGGAACTGCGCGACGCCATCGTGGCCGCCGTCGTCGCCGGCGAGCTGCCCGAGGAACGTCTCGCCGAGGCCGCCAAGCGGGTCGGTCAGCTCGCCGCCTGGACGATGGCCGCCCGCGCCGCCCGCCCGAGCGCCGCCCACCGGGCCAGCGACGTCGGGCTGGTCGCCGCCCGCCGGGCGGTACGGGTCACCACCGGCCCGGACGCGCCGGTCGCGCTGCCGCTGACCCGGGCCGCCCATGTGGTGGAGTTCGAGCCGCCGCGCAACATCGCCATCGGCGCGGAGACCCCGTGGGGTATCGGCGAGCCGTTGGCCGAGCTGCTGCCCGGCACCACGACGGTCCGGCACGCCGAGCACGACGTACCCGCCGACCCGGGCGTCGCCGCCGGCGACCGTCCGCTCGTGCTGGTCGTGCGTGACCTGCACCGGCACGGGTGGATGCGGGCGGCGGTGCGGCGGGCGCTCGACAGCCGGCCGGACGCCGTCGTGGTCGAACTGGGCGTGCCCGAGCTGGTCGTCGGGGCGGTGCACCTGGCCACCCACGGCGCCACCCGGGCCAGCGGCCGGGCCGCCGCCGAGGTGCTGACCGGCCGAATCCGTTAGGGCTGCGCGAGCACCAGGTCGGCGTACTCCGGGTGCTTGTCGATGAACGCGGCCACGAACGGGCACTGCGGCACCACCCGGGCACCCCGGGCGCGCACCTGATCCAGGGTGCCGCGGATCAACACGCTGCCGACGCCCTTGCCCTGGAAGCGCGGGTCCACCTCGGTGTGCGTGAAGACCAGCACGTCCTGCCCCCGCGGCACGTACGCGGTGAAGCCGGCCAACGCGTCGTCGACCAGGATCTCGAATCGGTTCTTGGCGGGGTTGTCCTCGACCAGGCTGCTCACCGGGCCATTGTCCCCGTTGCGTCGGCCACCACGTCCAGTTCGGCGAGCAACCGGTCCACCTCCTCCACCGTGTTGTAGTGGTAGATGCTGGCCCGTACCGCGCCGCCGCTGTCGCGCAGACCCATCGTCCGGAAGTACTCGTAGGCGTAGTAGTCGCCCGACGAGAGGCAGAACCCGGCGTCGCCCAGCGCCCGCTGGACCTCCAGCGGCGAGCGTCCGGCGACCCGGAAGGAGACCGTCGGGCAGCGCCGGGCCGGCGAGCCGTAGACGGTGACGGCGGGCCGCTCGGCGAGACCGCTGAGCAGCCGGTCCAGCAGAGCCTCCTCGTGCGCCTGCGCGGCGGCGAGTCCGGCCCGCAGCCGCGCCCGGCGGTCACCGGTCGCGCTCGGGTCCAGGGTGGCGAGGTGGTCCACCGCGGCGGTCACCCCGGCCAGCAGGGGGAAGCTCGGGGTGCCGTACTCGAACCGGTCCGGCACCGCGTCGGAGGACGGCACCAGCTTCGCCGGGCGCAGCCCGGCCCACCGGTCCGGCTCGGCGACCATCGCGGCCAGGTGCGGCCCGGACCACTTGTACGCGCTGGTCACCAGCACGTCCGCGCCGAGCGACGCCAGGTCGGTCGGCCCGTGCGGCACCGAGTGCACGCCGTCCACACAGACCAGCGCCCCGACCGAATGTGCGATCTTGGCGATCGCCGGCACGTCCGGCACGGTGCCGATGGCGTTGCTGCCGGCGGTCACCGCGACCAGCCGGGTCCGCTCGCCCACCAGGTCGGCGTACTGGCCGGTGGGCAGCTCACCGGTGTCCCGGTCGACCTCGGCCCAGCGCACCGTCGCGCCGGCCGCCTCGGCGGCCTGCACCCACGGGCGCACGTTGGCGTCGTGGTCGAGCCGGGACACCACCACCTCGTCGCCGGGCCGCCAGGTCGCGCCGAGGGTACGGGCCAGGGTGTACGTCAGCGCGGTCGCGCTGGGGCCGAGCACCACCCCGTCCGGCTCCGCGCCGAGCAGGTCGGCGACCGCCGAGCGGGCCTGCGCCACCAGCTCCAGCGAGCGGCGGCCCGGCGTGAACGCGGCACTGCGGTTGCCGACGGCCGCGCGCATCGCGTCGGTGACCGCGTCGATCACACCGGCCGCGGTCTGGGTGCCCCCGGCGCCGTCGAAGTGGACGAAGCCCTCGGTCAGGGCGGGATAGGCGGCCCGGGTACGGGCGATGTCGAAGGCCATGTCCGGGACCCTAGCCGGGGCGCCGGCCGCGCTCGCTCCCGCCCGGTCGTCGCGGACGTCTCGTACCCTTGGCGGGGTGACGAACCGACCCGCCACCATCCCCCTGCCCCCCGTCCGCCGCGTCGCCGGCCTGGTCGCCGCCGCCGCGCTCGGCCTCGCCGTGCTCGCCGGTTGCAGCTCCCAGGGCGCCTCCACCGACTGCGGCCTGGACGCCTGCACCGTCACCTTCGAGCGGGGTGTCGAGGCGAGCGCCACCATCCTGGGTGTCGAGGCCAAGCTGGTCGGTGCCGAGGGCGACCAGGTGACCGTCGAGGTCGCCGGCGAGCAGCTCACCCTCACCACCGGTCAGCAGGCCACCGAGGCCGGTGGCTTCGCGGTGACCGTCGACAGCGTCACCGACCAGCAGGTCAAGATCCGCGTTTCCCGCAACCCGGGCAACTGACCTCGTCGGGCGGCGGTGGCCGACGTTTGGGAATCTTCCGAATCGGAGATTGTGACGTCATGTCACTCACCCGTAGCGCCGAAGCCACCGCCTCCCGCACGGCGGACAACCGGTGGCTGGAACTTCTCGCCCGGGCCGGCTTCATCGGCTACGGCATCGTCCACCTCCTCTTCGCCTGGTTGGCGTTGCAGATCGCGTTCGGCACGTCGTCCGACGACGGCGACCAGTCCGGCGCGCTGCGGACCCTCTCCGCACAGCCCCTCGGTAAGTTCCTCGTCATCGCCGTCGCGGTCGGCCTGCTCGCCATGGCGATCTGGCAGGGCCTCGAAGCGGCGGGCGGGCACCGTGCCGAGCGCGGCAAGGAGCGGACCATGGAGCGGCTGGCCTCGGCCGGTCGGACCGTCGTCTACCTCTACTTCGCCTGGACCGCTTTCAAGGTGTTCAAGGACGCCGGCTCGAACAGCGCCGACAGCCAGGAGGCGCTGAGCGGCAAGCTGATGACCTCCAGCGGTGGCCGCTGGCTGGTCGGCCTGGCCGGGCTGGTGGTCGCGGCGATCGGCATCGGCCTGGTCATCTACGGCATCCGCAAGACGTTCGAGAAGCACCTCAAGACCGGCGAGATGAGCCCGAAGACCCGTCAGTTGGCCCGCCGCCTCGGCATCGCCGGCTACGTCGCCAAGGGCGTCGCGTACGGCATCGCCGGCCTGCTGGTCATCGTCGCCGCGGTGAACTACGACCCGGAGAAGGCCCGTGGTCTGGACGCCGCCCTGCACACCCTGCGCGAGCAGTCGTACGGCCCGTTCCTGCTGATCCTGGTCGCCCTCGGCATCGCCTGCTTCGGCATCTACTGCTTCCTCCAGTCCCGGTACCGCAAGGTCTGAACTGGTCGATACCGAGGACGTCGGGCACTATTGGGCTTTTGCCCGAAGTCCCGCCGCTCGGTCGAAGGGAAGCGCAACACTCGTGCAGAGCTATCTCGAAACGACCGTCGCCGCGCTCGCCGCGGCGGCGGTCGCCCTCTTCCTGGTCGAGGTCGTCCATCGGATCACCCGGCGGTTCGGCCGCCGGTCCCTGTTGTTGACCGAATTGACCGACCACGCGCACCGCCCGTTCCAGGTCGCCGCCACGGTGCTCGCCGTGCAGTTCGCCGTCCGCTTCACCACCGGGTACGCCGTCGGCGAGAGCTGGCGCCGGCTCCTGCTGCACCTGCTGGTGCTCTGTGTGATCGCCAGCATGGCCTGGCTGGTGGCGGCGCTGCTGGTCGTCGTCGAGGACACCGCGCTCGCCCGGTTCCGGGTCGACGTGCCCAACAACCGGCACGCCCGCCGGGTGCGTACCCAGGTGGTGATGCTGCGCCGGTTGACCATCGCGGTGATCGTCATCCTGACCGTGGGCGTGATGCTGATGACGTTCCCGAGCGTGCGGGGCATCGGCGCGGGCGTGCTGACCTCCGCCGGTGTGGTCGGCGTGGTGGCCGCGCTGGCCGCCCAGAGCCTGCTCGGCAACGTCTTCGCCGGGCTGCAACTCGCCTTCAGCGACGCGGTCCGCCTGGACGACGTGGTGGTCGTCGAGGGGGAGTGGGGTCGGATCGAGGAGTTGACCCTCAGCTACGTCGTGGTGCAGATCTGGGACGACCGGCGGCTGATCCTGCCCACCTCGTACTTCACCAGCAAGCCGTTCCAGAACTGGACCCGGACCGAGGCGGCCGTGCTCGGCACCGCCGAGTTCGACGTCGACTGGGCGGTGCCGGTGCAGACCATGCGGGAGGAGCTGCGCCGGCTGGTCGAGGGCACCGAGCTGTGGGACGGCCGGGTCTGCGTCCTCCAGGTCACCGACGCCACCGGCGGCATGGTGCGACTGCGGGCGCTGGTCAGTGCCGCCGACGCGGGCAGCCTGTGGGACCTGCGCGCCCTCGTCCGCGAGCACCTGGTCGGCTGGATCCGCGACAACCGGCCCACCGCCATGCCCCGCGTCCGCACCGAACTGGGCGACGCCACCAGCAACCTGTCCTGGCAGTGGGTGCAGCCGAGGCGGCCGGTACGCCGCCCGTCCGACACCGAGGCGCCGGACGACGCCCGTGTCTTCGGCGGCAGCGACGACGGCGACGCCCGCAGCGAAGCCTTCGTGGGCCCCGAGGAATCCCGCCCCTGACCCCGGCCGGCCACGGTGATCAGGGGGCGCCGGCCGGAACCCCCTGATCACCGTGGTTCAGCGTCGGGCGGCGCGGTCGTAGAGCAGCTTCGCGGCGGATCCCAGGCGGGTGGCGTAGGAACGCTCCTCCGGGCCGCCGGCCAGGTCGCTGCCGGTGGTGGTGACCCCGACGATGGTGCCGTGACCGGTCGCGGGGTCGAAGCCGACGAGGTGCGGGCCGCCGCTCGCGCCGTGGGCCATGTCGCAGCGCATGCCGAACAGCAGCGGAGCGTCCGGCCCCGGTCGCGCCGCACCGGCGCAGTGGACCATGCGGGCGCCGAGCCACTGGGTGCCCGACTGCACGTGCGGATAGCCGAAGGCGTGGACGAACTCGCCGCTCACCGGGGGCTGGAAGGCGATCTCCTGGCTGCCGACGGCGTCGCCGAGCCGCCGGCCGTCGGCCCGGGGGTTGACCACCGCCACCCCGGCGTCGTAGCCGGCGACGGCGACCTCGCTGGAGTCGGTGCCGGTGTCCCACCGGCTCGAGGTGAACATGACGCGCACGCTGAAACCGCCGTACGGCTTGCTGCCGTTGCGGTATCCGGGCACGAAGTACACGTTGTGGTTCCAGGTGTCCGCGTCGGCGGGATCGCCCGTACCCCGGAAGCAGTGTGCGGCGGTGACCACCGTGCTGCGGTTGGGGCTGCGGACGGACGTGGCGGTGCAGCTCCCGTCGTACCCGTCGCTGAAGGTGAAGAACAGTCGCCCCACCGTCGTGGTGACCGCCCCGCCGTGCGTCCACACCGCGCCGGGATCGGGCTGGTCGGCGGGCGGGACGGTCGGGTCGTCCGGCGTGTTGTCGTCCGGCGGCATCGGGGTGATCTCCGGAACGAGCGCGCCGGCCATCCGCATGCGGTCCGGGGTCCAGTACCGGTCGGCCGCCCGTTGCTGTCCGGGGGTGAGCGCGCCGTCCCGGGTGGTGACCTCGGTGCGGTGGGCCGCGGCCGGGGTGGCCAGGACGAGCGCGGGTAGCAGCGCCACGGCGTAGAGCGTGGCTCGCGTTTTCCTCATCGGCCCATCGTGCGGAGGCGATGTCAGGAACCTGTCAGGCCGCGATGAGGAGTCGATGGTCGTGGCGTCGCCCGTCGCGATGGGGGTGGGTGGGAGGTTTGGGCGGGCTTGGGTGGGGGATCTGCTGCCGGGCATCTCTTCACCTCTCGCCGAACCGCTGCCGCAATGCGCGGCGCGGCGGTCGCCGAGACGGACAGATGCCTGCTCGGCGCGCTTTAGGATTGACGAGCGGCGACTCCGGGCATACAGCGCGGTGATGAGGAAAGGAGGACAGCATGGCTGACGTGGCGAATGCCCGCACATCCCGCAACGGGAGCGAGCCCTCCACCGCCGAGCTGGTGCAGCGGGCCGCCGAACAGGTATCCCGTCTGGTCCGCGACGAACTGGCGCTGGCCCGGGCGGAGTTGACCCAGAAGGGTAAGCACGCCGGCATCGGGATCGGCCTGTTCGGTGGCGGCGGGGCACTGGCGTTCTACGGCCTCGGCGCGCTTGTCGTCACGGCCATCCTGCTGCTGGATCTGGTGCTGCCCGCCTGGGCCGCCGCGCTGATCGTGGCGGTGGCGCTCTTCCTGGTGGCCGGCATCCTCGCGCTGGTGGGCAAGAAGCAGGTCAGCCGGGCGGTCCCGCCGGTGCCGGCGGCGACGGTCCGCAGCCTGCGGGCTGACGTGGACACCGTGGCCGCCGCCGTGAAGGACAGGGGACGGGCATGACGGGCAACGGGACGGGTGACACCGAGGCGCTGCGCGAGGAGATCCGCCGTACCCGGGTGGAGTTGGGCGAGACGATGGAGGCGTTGGCCGCCAAGGCGGACGTGAAGGCCCGCCTGAAGGAGTCCGCCGACCAGGCGAAGGAGCGGATGCGCGAGCAGGCGGCGCAGACCGTGGCCCGGGTCCGTGGGCAGGCCGCGCGCGGTGCGGGGATGGCACGGGCCCAGGCGTACGACAAGGGCGGCCTGGTCCGGGAGAAGAGCGAGCTGGTACGACGCAACCCGGTGCCGTGGGCGGCGATCGCCGCCGGCGCGGTGGCCACCGTGGTGGTGCTGATGATCGTACGGGGGAGGCGTAGGTGAGCAGGAGCATCGGCAAGGTCGCGTACCGGCCGGTCGGCGTGTTGTTGGGTATCGCCGCGGGTACGGTGGCCGGCGCGATCTTCCGGCAGGTCTGGAAGGTCACGGCGGGCGACGGCGAGGCGCCGAGCGCCACCGACGAGGACCGCGGCTGGGGCGAGATCCTGGCCGCCGCGGCGTTGCAGGGGGCCATCTTCGCGGTGGTCCGGGCCGCCGTCGACCGGGGCGGAGCGGTCGGCGTCCGTCGGATGACGGGCCACTGGCCGGACTGACCAGGACATCGATGTCAGGCCCCCTTCCCCATCGACGGAAGGGGGCCTTTCGCACGACCCGACACGCCGCCCAGCGATCTCGGCCATCCGTCAGGTCACATGTCGGAGAAATTCGTCGGACAGGTCGTGCAGACTTTTTGCGTACGTGATTTGCTGTTCCACGCTGTTGCGAGATGGCGTGGGTTGAGAGAAGTCTCCTTCGTGGGGGCCGCCTCAGACGCCGCTGCTCGAAAACGGCCAATCGGCCGCACGGCGTGCACGGCCGCCAGTTTTAGAAGGAGATACACATGGCGCAGGGAACCGTGAAGTGGTTCAACGCTGACAAGGGCTTCGGCTTCATCACCGTCGACGGCGGGGGTGCTGACGTGTTCGTCCACTTCTCGGCCATCCAGACCAGCGGCTACCGCACGCTGGAGGAGAACCAGCGGGTGGAGTTCGAGATCGCCCAGGGTCAGAAGGGCCCGCAGGCCGAGCAGGTCCGTCCCCTCTGACACATCTGACCGGCCCCCGCCGGTCAGTGGGACGGCCCGGTCAGGGCTTGTTGACGTGAAGCCCCGTATCCCCACCCGGGATGCGGGGCTTTCCACGTCCGCCGCTCGCGTCGACTCAGAGCCGGCGGCGCGAGCGCAGTCCCCACCAGAGCGCCACCAGCCCGGCCAGGACCACGACCGGGCCCAGCACCACCCAGAGCGTCTGGTCGCTCATCACGCTGCCGTCGACGTAGCCGAGGCCCTGCACCGTCCACACCGCACCGATCACCACGGCCAGCAGGCCGAGGGTGAGGGTCAGCCAACCCCTCATCGCGCACCCCCCTCGCCTCGTCGGGCGGCACGCCGCCCCGGGCGTCCAGCATCGTCGGTCCGACGGCGCGCCGCGAGCACCCGGGGTCGGCGGTTCACCACCGGTCGTGCACCTGCGGGCGGATCAGCTCGTCGTAGACCTCGCGTACGCCCGCCAGTTGGGCGGCGGTGAGCGGCGGCAGATCGGCCGCGGCGGCGTTGCGCCGGGCCTGCTCGGCGTCGCGGGCGCCCGGGATGACGACGGTGACGCCGGCCTGGTCCAGCACCCACCGCAGCGCGAACTGGGCCATGGTGCGGTCGGCGTCGACCAGCGGCGCGAGCCGGCGTACGGCCGCGAGCCCCTGGGTGTAGTCGACGCCGGAGAACGTCTCGCCCACGTCGAACGCCTCGCCGTGCCGGTTGTAGCTGCGGTGGTCGTCGGCGGGGAACTCGGTGTGCTCGTCGTAGCGGCCGGAGAGCAGGCCACTGGCCAGCGGCACCCGGGCGATGATGCCGACGCCGGCCTGGGCGGCCGCCGGCAGAACCTGCTCCAGCGGCTTGTGCCGCACCGCGTTGAGGATGATCTGGACGCTGGCCACCCCGGGGCGGGCGATCGCGGTCAACGCCTGATCGCAGGTCTCCACGCTGACGCCGTACCCGGCGATGGCCTTTTCGGCGACGAGGGTGTCCAGGGCGTCGAAGACCGCGTCGTCGGCGAAGACGGCGGTCGGCGGGCAGTGCAGCTGGACCAGGTCCAGGGTGTCCATCCCGAGGTTGGCCCGGGACCGGTCGGTCCACTGCCGGAAGTTGGCCAGGGTGTACGCCTCCGGCCGCTGCTCGACGCGTCGGCCCATCTTGGTGGCGACCGTCAGTCCGGCGTCCGGGCGGGAGCGCAGGAAGCGTCCGATCAACTGCTCGCTGCGGCCGTCGCCGTACACGTCGGCGGTGTCCAGGAAGGTGACCCCGGCGTCCACGGCCGTGCTGAGCACCGCCATGGCGTCGTCCTCGCTGACCGTTCCCCAGTCGGCGCCGAGCTGCCAGGCGCCCAGGCCGACGACTCCGACGGTCCGGCCGAGCCGGTTGAAGCTGCGCTGTTCCATGCCCCGAGCCTAGTGATCGGGTTGCCGGGCTGCCACGCGAGTCGTACCGTGCAACAAGACGGACGTACGGTTTGGAGGCGGCATGTGGGATCCGACGGCGTACCTACGCTACTCCGACGAGCGCTCCCGACCCTTCCACGACCTGCTCAACCGGGTCCCCGCCGTCCGGCCGCGGACCGTGGTCGACCTCGGCTGCGGCCCCGGCCAACTCACCGCCGGCCTGGCCGAGCGCTGGCCGGACGCCCGGATCGTCGGCCTCGACTCGTCGCCCGAGATGATCGACCGCGCCCGGGCCCTGCCCAGCCCGGTCGAGTTCGCCGTCGCCGACCTGCGCGACTGGCGTCCGAGCGGTGACGTCGACGTGCTGGTGACCAACGCGGCGCTGCAGTGGGTGCCCGGGCACCAGGAACTGCTCCGCCGCTGGGCCGCCGAGCTGCCCGCCGGCGCGTGGCTCGCCATGCAGGTCCCCGGCAACTTCGACGCCCCCTCGCACCGGGCGCTGCGCGAGGTCGCCGGCCGCCCGGCCTGGCGGGCCGAACTGGCCCCGCTCCAGCGCGCCCACCCCGTCGACGACCCGGCCGACTACGCGGACCTGCTGACCGCCGCCGGCTGCGCGGTGGACGCCTGGGAGACTAGCTACGTGCACCTGCTGCCGGCCGATCCCGCCGCCGACCACCCGGTGCTGACCTGGATGGAGGGCACCGCGCTGCGACCCGTGCGGGCCGCGCTGGACGCCGCCGGCTGGTCGGCCTTCCGGGCCGAGCTGGGGGTACGCCTCGACGCCGCCTACCCGGTACGGCACGGCCAGGTGTCCTTCCCGTTCCGCCGTGTCTTCGTCGTCGCCCGGACCGGCGCCCACGCACAGGAGAACTTGTGACCGATCTGACCACCTTCATCGCCGGTCTGCCCAAGGTGGAGCTGCACGTGCACCACGTCGGCTCCGCCTCGCCCCGGATCGTCTCCGAGCTGGCCGCCCGCCACGAGGGCCGCAGCCCGGTACCGAGCGACCCGGACGCCCTCGCCGACTACTTCGAGTTCCGCGACTTCGCGCACTTCATCGAGGTCTACCTGAGCGTCGTCGACCTCATCCGGGACCCGGAGGACGTCTGGCTCCTCACCCACGAGGTGGCCCGGGAACTGGCCCGCCAGCAGGTCCGGTACGCGGAGCTGACGATCACCCCGTACTCGCACGTCCGGCGGGGCATCCCCGCGCCCGCGTTCTGCGAGGCGATCGAGGACGCCCGCAAGCGCGCCGCCGGCGACTTCGGCATCGACCTGCGCTGGTGCTTCGACATCCCGGGGGAGGCCGGACTGCCGGCCGCCGAGGAGACCCTGCGGATCGCCCTCGACGAGCGCCCCGACGGGCTCATCAGCTTCGGTCTCGGCGGCCCGGAGATCGGCGTGCCCCGGCCGCAGTTCCGGCCGTACTTCGACCAGGCCCGTGCGGCCGGGCTGCGCTCGGTGCCGCACGCCGGCGAGACCACCGGCCCGCAGACCATCTGGGACGCCCTGCACGAGCTGGGCGCCGAGCGGATCGGTCACGGTATCTCCGCCGCGCAGGACCCGGAACTGCTCACCTACCTCGCCGAGCGGCAGATCGGGATGGAGATCTGCCCGACGTCGAACGTGCGGACCCGGGCCGTGGCCAACCTCGACGAGCACCCGCTGCCCCGACTGGTCGAGGCCGGGCTGCTGGTCACCATCAACTCCGACGATCCGCCGATGTTCGGCACCACCCTCAACGACGAGTACGCGGTGGCGGCCCGGCTGCTCGGGGCGGGCCCGGCGGAGCTGGCCGCGCTGGCCCGCAACGCGGTGACCGCGTCCTTCCTCGACCCGGCCGGCAAGCAGCGGATCACCGACGAGATCGACGCGTACCTGGCCAGCGCCGGCTGAGGCGACGG